>NZ_JAMYUY010000003.1:0-302500 GCF_040323385.1 Mesorhizobium sp. M0045 | reverse complement strand
AGGCCGGCACCGATCTGAGCGACGGCGCTGTCCAGGTCGCGTCGCTGCACTATGTCGACCCGCAGCGATTCGGTGACGGCTTCGCCGAGAGCATGGCCGGCTCCTATGACGTCAAGATCGTCCCGGAAAACGTCTCGGTGTCGCCGCGTGCCGCCATCGACGACCAGGCGCCGGCTTTCGCCGAGGAAATCATCCCCTTCACCAAGGATCTCGACATTGCCGAGGCCTTCGCTGATTCGGGCTATACCGGCGAGGATGCCACCGGGATGTCCGAGGCGATCGCCAAATTGCTGAATGCCACGGCCCTCAAGGCAGGAACCGTGCTGCGCGTTGGGCTCGAGGTCCATGGCGACGCCGCCAAGATCGTTCGCACCAGCGTGTACGACAGGACCCAGCACATCGTCACCATCGCACTCGACGACCACGACCAATACGTGCCGGCGCAGGAGCCGGAGCCAAATCCCGAATTGCTGACGGCGTTCGACGATTCGCCTGCGCCCATAGTGCGCGGCAATCTGCCGAACGTCTATGACGGCATCTACCGCACCGCCTATTCCTACGGCATGTCCAAGGCGATGACGCAACGGCTGATCAAGTTGCTGGCATCCAGTGTCGACTTCCAGTCGCGCCTCAATCCCACGGACCGCATCGAGGTGCTGTTCTCGCAGCCCGATGGCGACGACCAGGCGTCCGACGAATCCGAGCTGCTTTACGTCTCCGCGACTTTCGGCGGCACGACGCGAAATTTCTACCGTTTCCAGATGCAGGACGGCAGCACCGACTATTTCGACGAAAACGGCAGCAGCGCCGAGCAGTTCCTGCTGCGCAATCCCTTGCCCAATGGCCGATTTACATCCGGGTTCGGTGCGAGGCGCCACCCCATTTTGGGGTATGTGAAGATGCATACCGGCACCGACTGGGCAGCTCCCGTAGGATCGCCGATCATTGCCGCAGGCAATGGCGTCGTCGAAAAGGCCGGCTGGGCCGGTGGCTATGGCAAGCAGATCATCTTGCGTCACGCCAATGGCTACGAGACGTCCTACAATCACCAGAGCGCGTTTGCCAAAGGCATCGAGCCGGGTGTTCGCGTTCGCCAGGGTCAGGTTATCGGCTATCTCGGCTCAACCGGCCTCTCCACCGGTCCGCACCTTCATTACGAACTGATCGTCAACGGCACCAAGGTCGATTCGATGCGCGTCCGCCTGCCGGTCGGCAAGACGCTGAAGGGCGACGACCTCGTCGCCTTCAAGCGCGAGCGCGAACGCATCGACGACCTGCTCAAGCAGGAAGACAGCAATCAGTTGAAGGTCGCGAGCGCCAAGATCGAAGGCTGAGCCGACGTTTTTTCGTGGTCAGCCCTGCTGATTCGCCGTGTCGCGCACCCATGGCAGCCGCTCGCCCGAAACCGTCGTCCAGGCGGTGATTGCCGAAAGCAGGCAAAGCAGCGCGGTCACCGCGGCAACGGCTGCGAATGCCGCGTCGCTGGCGGCAAGTCGTGCCGCATCGAGGCCGGGCGCCAGGCCGGCTGGCGGCGGTTCGCCGAAACCCGGAAGGCCGGTGCCGGCACCGGTGCTGAGCACGCCAGCATAAACCCAGGCCGCCAGCGATCCCATCGCCGCCACGGCGATCAGGCCGCCGATCCGCGAGACGGCGTTGTTGATGCCCGAGGCCGCACCCGTATCCTTGTCCTCGACCGCCGTCATGATGGCGGTCGACAGCGGCGATACCACCAGCGCCATGCCGAACCCCATCAGAGCCATCAGCGGGAATACCCCCAGCCAGAAACTGTGGATGCCCCAATAGGCCAGCAAGGCAAGTCCGGCAAAGGCAAGAGCCACAACCAGACTGCCGCTGGCGATCGGAAAGCGAGGCCCGATGCGGTCGGACCACTGGCCAACCGGTCCGGATAACACTGCCATCAACGCCGACAGCGGCAGGAATATAAAGCCGACCTCGGCCGCGCTCAGCCCCCATCCGGCGATCATGAGCATCGGCAGATAGAACAAATTGGCCGACAGGGCGAAATAAAGGAAGAAGGTCGCCACGTTGGCGCCCGCGAACGCGCCGATCCGAAACAGCGACAGATCGATCATCGGCTCGCGCCGCCGGCGCTCGAAGACGATGAACACGACGAGCAAAACCGCACCGGCGGCGATACTCGGGCCGGACATCAGCCCCTCCCCGTCACCACTCATCGAGGTCAGGCCGTAAGCGAGAGCTCCGAACGCCAATATGGCGAGTGCAGCGCCGCCGAGATCGAGGCTGCGCTTTTCCGCCGGCGCGTCGGCAGGGACCTTGGCCAGCAGAAGATAGATCGAGATAAGACCGAGCGGCAGATTGATGGCGAAGATCGCCCGCCAGATGCCGTTGCCGAACACCGACAGCACGAAGCCGCCCAGCACCGGGCCGAGCGCCGTCGTCAGTGCCGATGCCGCGGCCCAGATGCCGATCGCCCAGCCGCGTTCCTTTTTTGGATAGGCTTTGGCGATAATGGCCAGGCTGCCCGGCACCATGATGGCCGCTCCGATACCTTGGACAGCCCGAAATGCAATAAGCATCGCCGGGTTAGGCGTCAGCGCGCAGGCAAGCGAGGCGGCAATGAACAGGACGATGCCGGCGACGAAAGAGTGGCGCAGGCCGAAGCGATCGCCAGCGGCGCCGCCGACGAGAATGAGGGCTGAAAGCGTCAACGCATAGGCGTTGGAGATCCATTGCGCCTCGGCCAGGCTGGCGCCGAGATCGACGCGGATCGCCGACGTCGCAATGGCCAGGACCGATCCATCGATAAAACCGAGTGCGGAAGCCAGAATCGCGGCGATCAGCACGAACCGCCGCTGCGCCTGCGGGCAGAACGTGTCGGCCGGAAGTGGCCCGGTCAGGGGAACGGCGCCTGTACCGACTTTGGTTGGCGTGTGCATGCCGCCTTACCTAGACCGCTGGCATGCCGCCGACAACCGGCCAGCAGGCTGTTCTCGTTGAAACCAGGCCGAACCTGGCCATACAGACAGGAGTACGCCAGTCCGGGTGCAAACGGTGGATGCCGTGCTAGATTTTCCGCAACGCTGCGACAAGGGGGAACTACCGCATGAAACGACCGCTCGAACCCTCGGCGGAAGGACGCGGGCGCGTCGTCGGCATCACCGACGGCGTGTTCGCCATCGCGCTCACGTTGATCGTTCTCGAGATCAGGGTGCCGGCGCATGAAACGGTGCATTCCGAAAGCGAGTTGATCGCCGCGATCACAGCACTGGCGCCGCGCTTCCTGACCTATGCGCTCAGCTTCCTGACGCTGACCATCTTCTGGTTCGGCCAGCAGGCGCAACACGGGTTGATCGCAAAATCCGACCGGCGGCTTGCCACGTTGAACCTCTGCTTCCTCGGCTTCATCGCCTTGCTGCCGTTCTCGACCGATCTTTTGGCCGACTTCCTTGAATTCAGGACCGCGGTGCTCGTCTACTGGCTCAATCTTCTGATGCTGGGACTGACGCTGCTCGCCAGTTGGCGCTACGCGGACAAAAACGGATTCCTGGCCGACGGTGTCGACGCGGGGACCACCCGAACGGTCTATCTGCGCATCGTCAAGGCACAGATCCTGTGGGCGATCGGCGCGGCACTATGCCTAGCCAGCCCGTTGCTCAGCGTCGGCTTCATCCTGGTGGTGCAGCTGACCTATGCCGCAGCGCTGCGCGCGTCACTGTTGCGCAAGGTCATCGGGTGACATCGTTCATCGCAGTGGGCTGTCGCAAACCGTGGAAGTTGGCCGAGGGCCCTCAGCTTCGTCATCCCTGGGCGAAGCAGGAGCGAAGCTCCGTCGCGAAGACCCTGGGATCCATGCCGTGATCTCGGCCGAAGGGTGCGGCAGAGCAGAATTCCGCGCCGTCGCGGTGCTCCATCGTAACGGCATGGATCCAGGGGTCTGCGCCGCGTCGCTTCGCTCCTTGCTCCGCCCCAGGATGACGACACGATAGGGTTTCGGCAAATCTCCAAGGCTGGCGATGTGCGAAAGCATCCGACCTGCCAAACTTTTGAACCAGGGAAATTACTCGACGAACTCCACGATAACGCCGGGCGTCACGATCTTGGCTAGCTCGCGCGCATCCCAATTGGTCAGCCGCACGCAGCCGTGGCTCTCGGTCTTGCCGATCTTGGACGGATCGGGCGTGCCGTGTATGCCGTAGGTCGGCTTGTCCAGTGCGATCCAGACCGAGCCGACCGGGCCGTTCGGCCCTGGCGGGATGGTCAGGATCCTGTCGTTTTCGCCCTGCTTGAAATTTATGTTCGGGTTGTAGGTGTAGTTCGGGTCCAATGCGACACGCGACACCGTATGCGTGCCGGACGGCGACGGCGTGTCCGACGAGCCGATAGTCGCCGGATAGGCTGCGACCAGCTTGCCCGCCGCGTCGTAGGCACGGACCTGCTTGTTGGCCTTGTCAGCGATGATGCGCGCCACCGGCGTCGCTACCAGCCTGCCGAAATTGGCAACCTTGATGATGGTGCCCGGACGATTGAAATTGGCGTCCGGATTGAGCTGCTTCAGATAGGTTTCATCCATATGGAAGCGCTCGGCCAGCGCTTCGGGCACCGACGTGTAGCCCATGCGGTCGAGCTGGGCCTTTTGGCTGTAGTCCTCCGGTATCGAGGCAACATAAGGGCCGGCCGCATCCTCGGGCGTGATCGTATAGGAGGCGAAGGCATCGCCGCCGGATTGCGCCAGGGCCGCCTGGATACCGATCGCGTCGGTCGATTTCAGATTGCTGCCGGTGATCTCGTTATAGGCGGCGAGCGCCTTGTCGACATTCGAGCCAAAGCGTCCGTCGATGACACCGGGCGACGCACCGGCGCGGTCGAGCAGCACCTGCAGCGCCGCCACGTCCTGGCGGGCGCCGAGCGAAAGCGACGGGTCGACCGTCGTCTTGCCGCCAGTGCTTGGCGGCAACGCCGCATGCTCGTTCGGCACCGTCGGCTCGACCGGCTCGATCGAGGCCTCGTTGAGCGGCTGGCGCTCGATGTTGCGTGGCCTCACCGGCTGCGCTGCCTCCGGATAATCATTGCCGTAGCCGTCATCCCGCGGCGCTTCGGGGAAGGCTTCCATCGAATTGTCGCTATAGGGGTCGTACTCGTCGGCCGGCGGCACGATGATCCTGCCTTCGTCTTCCAACTGCCTGCGGCGGAACCGGGCCGTGTCCTCAGGGTCGTCGAGATAATAGGGATCGTCCTCCTCGACCGGTCCGAGGTTGCGCAAGCGCTCGCGGCGCAAAACACGGCGGTCGAGCCTGGTCTGCGGCGGCTGGATGGCGATGACCTTGCCGGTTTCCGCATCGACGATGACGCGGTTTCCCCTGGCGTCGTAATAGATGTCGAGATTGCCGTCCTGGGCGACAAGAATGCCGCCGTCATTGGCAGCACGAACCACCCGCGGCGCGGTATCGGCCATCGGCGAGGCCATCGCATTCGACGCCAGCAGCCCGGCAGCAAACGCTGAAAGGGTGAGGATGGTGCGCAACATGGTGGCCAAGATTCTCCGGTCCGTAAATGCAGCCGTCGGCGTTGTCCCCTCGGAGCGCCGCGCGTCCTTTCGGACGCGAAAGGTCGCTCCAACACCTAAATCTCCGCGTCGTGCCATGCGAAAATCGAATCCGATCTTCGGGCCGATGCGGCAGGTGAACCCCTTCGACGGCAAATCAGTTGTCAACCATAAGGTTCCAATATGAACCGGGCATGAAGATGGCGGATTTCTGACCGATTAACCGGCAGCGAATCCCAATTCCTTGCGCGCCTGCTTCGTCAGCTTCAGCACGACGAGACGGTGGCTTTCGCGCAAATAATCCTTCAGCGCCTCATCATCCATGCTTTCGCTTGTCCGGCGCTGGATCCATTTCATGCCGCGCGAGGCGAGATACGGCGCCGGCCGAAGGCCCGGCTGTTCCCTCAGCACGTCATAAGCGATCTCGGAGCATTTGAAGGTGACGAACGGCTCCTTGCCTTCACTCCAGCCGCCGATCGCAAACACCTTGCCGCCGACTTTCCAGACATGCGCGCCACCCCACTGCACGACATGGGTCGTCGAAGGCAGCGAGGCGCAGAAACTGTTGTAGTCGTCCAAAGTCATCTGCGCCCCGCCAGTGGTGTTAGACCATGGGCCGAAGGTCGGCGTAGCAAAAAGCGGATGCCGGTTTTCGGACAAGATCATGGTCGAAATTGAAGATAGGAATTCCATCCCGATTCGATCGGGATGGAACAGGCTCTTGGCTTGAACTCAGGCGGCCGCCTCGGTTGCCACGACTGCGGGCTTCGAGCGGAAGTTCAAGCGGTCGGATCCGGCGGTGACTTTGACGGTCGAGCCGTCGAGGATCTCGCCGAGCAGTATCTTTTCCGCCAGCGGATCCTGCAATTCCTTCTGCATCACCCGCTTCAGCGGCCGCGCGCCATAGGCCGGGTCGTAACCCTTGGCCGCCAGCCAGTCGATCGCCTCCTGATCGAGCGAAAGCGATATCTTGCGGTCGACAAGCAGGTTTTCCAGCCGCTTGAGCTGGATTTGGACGATCTGGCCCATATCCTGGCGGCGCAGCCGGTGGAACAGGATGACCTCGTCGATACGGTTGAGGAATTCCGGCCGGAACGAAGCCCTGACGACATTCATCACCTCGTCGCGCACGACGTCGACATCCTGGTCCTCGCCTAGATTGACCAGATATTCGGCGCCGAGATTGGACGTCATGATGATCAGCGTATTGCGGAAGTCGACCGTGCGGCCCTGCCCGTCCGTCAGCCGGCCGTCGTCGAGCACCTGCAGCAGCACGTTGAAGACGTCCGGATGCGCCTTCTCGATCTCGTCGAACAGCACGACCTGATAGGGCCGGCGCCGCACAGCTTCGGTCAGCGCGCCGCCTTCCTCGTAGCCGACATAGCCGGGAGGCGCGCCGATCAGCCGGGCGACCGAGTGCTTCTCCATGAACTCCGACATGTCGATACGCACCATCGCGCTCTCGTCGTCGAACAGGAAGCTGGCCAGCGCCTTGGTCAGCTCGGTCTTGCCGACGCCCGTCGGCCCGAGGAACATGAACGAGCCGAGCGGCCGGTTCGGGTCCTGCAGGCCGGCGCGCGCACGGCGTACCGCCTTCGACACTGCCTGCACGGCCTCGCCCTGGCCGACGACGCGCTTGCCGATCTCGTCTTCCATGCGCAACAGCTTGTCGCGCTCGCCTTCGAGCATCTTGTCGACCGGGATCCCCGTCCAGCGCGAGACGATATGGGCGACGTGATCGGGGCCGACCACTTCTTCGACCATGCCGGCCTTGCCATCCCTGGCTTCGGCCTGCTTCAGCTGCTTTTCGAGTTCCGGGATCTTGCCGTAGGCAAGTTCGCCGGCGCGCTGGAATTCACCCTGGCGCTGGGCGATGGCAAGTTCATTGCGCGCCTCGTCGAGCTGTTTCTTGAGGTCGGCGGCAAGCCCGAGCTTCTGCTTCTCGGCCTGCCATTTCGAGGTCAGCTCGGTCGATTCCTCCTCGAGGTTCGAGAGTTCCTTCTCGAGCCGGGCGAGCCGGTCCTTCGAAGCGTCGTCCTTCTCGACCTTGAGCGCCTCGCGCTCGATCTTGAGCTGCATGATGCGGCGATCTATCTCGTCCAGCGCTTCGGGCTTCGAATCGACCTGCATGCGGAGCCGCGACGCGGCCTCGTCGACCAGGTCGATCGCCTTGTCCGGCAGGAAGCGGTCAGCGATGTAGCGGTTGGATAGGGTTGCGGCCGCGACCAGCGCCGAATCCGAGATGCGCACCTTGTGGTGCTGCTCGTATTTCTCTTTCAGGCCGCGCAGGATCGAGACGGTGTCTTCGACCGTTGGCTCATTGACGAAGACCGGCTGGAAGCGGCGGGCAAGGGCCGCATCCTTCTCGACATGCTTGCGGTATTCGTCGAGCGTAGTGGCGCCGACGCAGTGCAGTTCGCCGCGGGCCAGCGCCGGCTTCAGCAGGTTCGACGCATCCATGGCGCCATCCGCCTTGCCGGCGCCGACCAGCGTGTGCATCTCGTCGATGAACAGGATGATGCCGCCGGCGGCGGACGTGACCTCGGAAAGCACCGCCTTCAGCCGCTCCTCGAACTCGCCGCGGTATTTGGCGCCGGCGATCAGCGAGCCCATGTCAAGCGCCATCAGCTGCTTGTCCTTGAGCGATTCCGGCACATCCCCATTGACGATGCGCAGCGCCAGCCCTTCAGCGATCGCCGTCTTGCCGACGCCGGGTTCGCCGATCAGCACCGGGTTGTTCTTGGTGCGGCGCGACAGCACCTGGATCGTGCGGCGGATCTCGTCGTCACGGCCGATGACCGGATCGAGCTTGCCCGCGCGAGCGTCCGCCGTCAGGTCGCGCGCGTATTTCTTCAGCGCGTCGTAGCCCTGCTCGGCGCTCGCCGAATCGGCGGTACGACCTTTGCGTACGTCGTTGATGACCTGGTTCAGCTTCTGCGGCGTGACACCGGCCTTGGCCAGGATGTCGGCCGTCTTGGCCGATTTTTCCATGGCGAGCGCCTGCAACAGCCGTTCGACGGTGACGAAGCTGTCACCGGCCTTCTTGGCCAGTTCCTCGGCGGTCGAAAACACCTTTGCCAGCGGCTGGGCCAGATAGAGCTGGCCATTGCCGCCCTCGACCTTGGGCATTGCCTCCAGTGCCGTTTCGACGCCGAGCTTGACGTCCCGGACATTGCCGCCGGCGCGCTCGATCAGCGACGCAGCCAAGCCCTCGTCGTCATCAACGAGGACCTTGAGGATATGCTCGGGGGTGAATTGCTGGTGATTGCGCGAAAGCGCCATGGTTTGCGCGGACTGGATAAAGCCGCGCACGCGCTCGGAATATTTTTCAAGATTCATGCCTGTCTCCTTCCGTCACCGGCCCGCTTCGCGGCACCGGATCAGATTGCGGTGACGGACCCGCCCGTTCGAGCCGGATCCTGTTCACGCAAGATATGGGACGCAAACCACGGACCCTCAAGACGCCTCGACACTGGCGAATGGATAATATTCCGAGCGCACAAAACAAAAACGGCGGAGATTTCTCTCCGCCGTCCATACATGTCGCGCAAAAGTGTGCAGCGGTTTTGCGATAACGATATGCATCACAATAGAAACCTAACGCGTCGCATGAGGCCGGCCAAACGCGACGCGCTTTTGGGCTAAAGGATGCCCTAAGATCGGCCGAACGTTTTTTCGATCAATTCTCGACGTCTGCGATCACAGCTTGACCGCCGGGGCTTTCAGCCGGCGCTGCATCGACATTGCCAGCGTCGGTATTGCCAGTCTCGGTATTGCCGGTCCCGACATTGCCAGTCTCGGCATTGCCAGTCTCGGCATTGCCAGTCTCGGCATTGCTTGTCTCGGTATTGCTTGTCTCGGCACTCTCAGGGCCGGCGTTGTCGTTGCCGCCATTTGCCTGTTCGACATCGAGGCGCGGGCGACGCGGACGCCTGGGGCGGCGGGCCGGGCTGCTTTCGGCAGCGGCTTCGTTGAGCTCGGCCTGGGCGGCGAGACCCGCCGGCGAAAGGTTGTCGAATTGCTGTGCGGGCTCACCCACAAAGATCGGCTCAGCTGCCCGCACGGGCTCCGCCTGCGCCGGAACCTCGTCGCGCCGTGGCTGTTCGACGCGCTGGCCACCCTGCTGCTCGCCGCGCGAGCTATACTCGCCACGCTGGCCGTTCTGGCCGTAACCGCCATTGGGGCGACGGTCGCGGTGGCGTCCGCCATTATTGTCGCGGCCGTCACGGTTATCGCGGCCGCCGCGATTGTCACGGCTGTTTTCCTGGTTCAGCGCCAGCTCGGCCGGCGTGCCATCGATGACCGGCTGCGGGCCGGCCCCCTGATTGACCGTCGAGCCCGATGTCTCGTTGGCATTGTTGTTGCCGGCATTGTCGAACTCGTCGCGATCCTCGTCGCCATCATCGTCGAAATCATCGCGAATCTGCTGGGCGTTCTGGATCGGCATCTGCGCCTGAGCGGCTGCGATGATGCGGTTATAGTGTTCTGCATGCTGGAGATAGTTTTCCGCCATCACCCGGTCGCCGGAGCTGTGCGCGTCACGGGCAAGGGTTGCGTACTTCTCGGCAATCTGCTGAGCCGATCCGCGGATCTTCACGTCCGGGCCGTTGCTCTCATAGTTGCGCGTCAGGGGATTCGGCCCCTTACGGTTGTTGTTGTTATTGTTATTGCCGCCGCCGCCATTGTTGTTGCGACCGCGCATGCGCCTGTTTTGCTGTTGTGGCCTCATTAGACTCTCTTCACTTTGAAATTTTCGAAAAACTCTTCACGAACGGAGGCGCTCATGCGGCCAGCCGTTTCGTTCTTTCACCGGCGTTCGCCCGCATCAATTGCGTTGGCGCCACGTGCCATCCTGTTCCGGTTACTTCACTTGCCGGACGATTCCCGCACGAAGCTTGGGCGTCGTTTGCGCAAGAAGGCAGCTATTTCCAAGGAAAACCGAATCGCTAAGAGCACTGCCTGCTTCGTCTCATCCGGTTAAGGCGACCCTAGCCGCATTCCCCGGTATTGCCAAGCGCTTTTTTCGCACTGCATCACGGCTTCCACCGTTCGAACACAAGAACTCTATTGTTTCCGCCGAGATCACGAAACACCCCGACAGAACTGTACCCGGCCGTGGAGAATATCTCCGTAACCTGTTGGTGCTGCGTATGGCCGATCTCGACCGCAATCCTGCCTTGGACTTCCAAATACGCTGCCGCTCCTGCGGCGATCTTCCTGTAGGGGCTCAGACCGTCCACACCGCCATCCAGGGCCTGGCGTGGATCGAAACCGCGGACCTCGTCCTGCAGATTTCCAATGTCGTCTGAGGGTATATAGGGAGGGTTTGCGGCAATTACATGGTACCGGCCAGAAACTTTTTCAAACCAGTCGGATTTGAGCTCCCTGAACCGGCCGGCGAGCCCCAATTCCCTGGCATTGCGCGTGGCGGTGGCCAGCGCCTCTTGCGAAATGTCGACGCCAGTGGCGGTCGCGGCCGGAACCGCGCTGAGCAACGCCAGCGCGATGGCACCGGTGCCGGTCCCGAGATCGAGGATGCGGCAACCGCCTTCGCGTGCCGCCATTGCCTTGACGAAAGGCAGCACCGCCTCGACCAGCGTTTCGGTATCCGGTCGCGGCTCCAGCGTTTGCGGCGAAAGCGAAAGGCGCAAGCCGTAGAATTCGCGGTAACCGAGGATGCGGTGCACCGGTTCGCCGGCGACGCGCCGCCGCAAGGCGGCATCGATTGCCGCCGTCACGTCCGCATCGACCGCGCACCCAGGATCGGCGATGGCCTGCGTGCGGTTGGTGCCGGAAAAATGCTCGACAATCAGCCTGGAATCGAGCGCCGGATCCGCAATCCCGGCTGCGGCGAGCCGGTTTCGCGCTTCCCGCAGCAGCTGCGCCAGAGTGGCGGGCAGGCTGTCAGCCATCGATGCCTATATCGGCGAGCAGCTTCGACTGGTGATCGGCTATCAGCGCGTCGATGATCTCGTCGAGTTCGCCCATCATCACCCGGTCGAGCTTGTAGAGCGTCAGGTTGATGCGATGATCGGTGACACGACCCTGCGGAAAATTATAGGTGCGGATGCGTTCCGAGCGGTCGCCCGAGCCCACCTGCGACTTGCGCGATTCTGAACGTTCCTCGTCCGCTTTGCTGCGTTCGAGGTCGTAAAGCCTGGCGCGCAGGATCTGCATGGCCTTCGCCCGGTTCTGGTGCTGCGACTTTTCCGCCTGCACCACCATGATGCCGGTCGGCAGATGGGTGATGCGCACGGCCGAATCGGTGGTGTTGACGTGCTGGCCGCCGGAACCCGAGGCGCGCATCGTGTCGATGCGGATGTCTTCGGCCCGGATGTCGATGTCGACCTCTTCGGCTTCCGGCAGCACCGCGACCGTCGCCGCCGAGGTGTGGATGCGCCCGCCCGCCTCGGTCGTCGGCACGCGCTGCACCCGGTGCACGCCGGATTCGAACTTCAGATGGGCAAAGACGCCCTTGCCCGAAACGGTGGCGATGATTTCCTTGTAGCCGCCGACCTCGCCTTCGCTGGCCGACACCGTCTCGAAACGCCAGCCATGCGCCGCTGCATAGCGCTCGTACATGCGAAACAGGTCGCCGGCAAAAAGCGCCGCCTCGTCACCGCCGGTGCCGGCACGGATTTCGAGGATGGCGTTCTTGTCGTCTGCGGCATCCTTGGGCAACAGCAGGATCTGGATGTCCTTTTGCAGCACCTCGATTTGATGCTTGACCTCCGGCAGGTCGGCCTCGGCCAAGGCGCGCATCTCGGCGTCAGTGCCCTTGTCGGCGAGCATCGCCTCCAGATCGGCCTGTTCGCGCTCGGCGGCGCGCAGTGCCCTGATCTTTGCCACCATCTCCTGGATGTCGGCATATTCGGAGGCCATCCTCACATAGGCGTCCGGCGCCGGCCCGGCCGACATCTGCGCTTCGAGCATGTCGAAACGCTTGACGACTTGATCCATACGGTCGCGGGGCAGGTTGATCATGGCGAAGTCTATAGCGGTATAGAGCGGTCGTCGGCAAAGGCTTGCAGCAGCGCCCGCATCGGCAGGCCATGCGCCGGCGCCATCAGATTGTCGTCGAAGAACGCCTCCAGCTCGCTGAGCGGCAGTTCAGTCAGCATCGCCTTGACCGGGCCGATCGATGCCGGCGACATTGAGATCGAGCGGTAGCCAAGGCCGATCAGCGCCATCGCCGAAATCGGCTTGCCGGCAAGTTCGCCGCACAGGGTCACCGGCGTATTGTTGCGAACCCCGGCGTCGGCAATCTGCTTCAGGACGCGCAGGAACGGCGTCGAGAGCGGGTCGAAGCGGTCGGACAATTGGGTGTTGCCGCGATCCACCGCCATGACGAACTGGAACAGGTCGTTCGAGCCGACCGAGACGAAATCGACCGCCTTCATCAGTTCGTCGAGCTGGAACAGCAGCGACGGCACCTCCAGCATCGCCCCGAGTTTGAGGCTGGTCGGCAAATGATGGGCAAAGCGCGACAGATGCCGCACCTCGCGATCGATGATCTCGCGCGCCTGCGCGATCTCGCCGAGTTCCGTCACCATCGGCAGCATTAGCTTCAGTTCGCGTCCGCCGCACGCCTTGAGCAGCGCGCGGATCTGGGTACGCAGCAATCCGGGCCGGTCGAGGGTCAGGCGGATGGCGCGCCAGCCGAGTGCCGGGTTCTCTTCCTGAATCGAGCCCTTGAAATAGGGCAGCACCTTGTCGCCGCCGATATCGATGGTGCGGAACGTCACCGGCTTGCCGCGCGCCGCTTCGAGCACGTCACGATAGAGCCGCTCCTGGGCTTCGGCGCGCGGAAAAGTCGAGGCGACCATGAATTGCAGCTCGGTGCGGAACAGACCGATGCCGGCCGCACCTGCTTCGGCCAGTTGCGGCAAATCCACCGCCAGCCCGGCATTCATCAGAAGATCGACCTGGACACCGTCCTTGGTCACCGACGGCTTCTTGCGCAGCTCGCGGTAGACCTCCTGCCGCCGCGCCCTGAAGCGCACTTTCTCGGCATAGGCCGCCTCGAGGTCGGGCTGCGGGCGCAGATGGATCGTGCCTTCCTCGCCGTCGACGATGATGGCATCGCCGTTTTCCGCCATGGAAACGGCGCCCTTCATCTGGCCGGCGACGGGTATGCCCATGGCTCGCGCCACAATGACGACATGGCTGGTCGCGGCGCCGTCTTCCAGCACCAGCCCGCGCAGCTTGTCCCTTGGATAATCGAGCAGCTCGGCAGCCCCCATCGAGCGGGCGACGATGATGGCGTCCTTGGGCAGCGAGGCCGCGACGTCCTCCGGTCCGCGCCCCATCAGCTGCCGCAGCAGCCGATTGGCGAGATCGTCGAAATCGCTCATCCGCTCGCGCAGATACGGATCGGTCATGTGCAGCATGCGGGCACGCATGTCGCTCTGCACCTTTTCGACCGCCGCTTCGGCCGTCAGGCCGTTGCGGATCGCCTCCTCGAGCCGGCGCACCCAGCCGCGGTCGTTGGCGAACATGCGATAGGCTTCGAGCACCTGGCGATGCTCGCCCTCGAAGGCGACGTCGCGGCGCTCCAGCATGTCGTCGATGGACAGCCTGAGCGAGCCGAGCGACGCGTCGAGCCGCCTGACCTCTTCCTCGCTATCCTCGTTGAACAGGTTGGTGACGACGATACGCGGCTCGTGCAGCACCACATGGCCGAGCCCGACGCCTTCATTGAAGGACAGGCCGGTAAAGCTTACCGGGCGGCGCAGATCGAGCTCTAGGCCGGGCCTTGTCAGCCGCTCCAGATCGCCGGTGGCGATCATCTCGGCGATCACCATCGCCGTCGTTTCCAGCGCCTCGACCTCGTCGTCGCGATAATGGCGCATGGTCTTGTTCTGCACGACCAGAACGCCGAGCGTCCGCCCTGCCCGCAGCACCGGCACGCCGAGGAAGGAATTGTATATCTCTTCCCCTGTCTCCGGCAGGTAGGCGAAGGCAGGATGCTCCTGCGCGTTGGAGAGGTTGAGCGGCCGCGCCGAGGCCGCGATCGTGCCGACCAGGCCTTGGCCCAGCCTGAGCTGCGCCAGGTGGACGGCGTTCGGGTTCAGGCCTTCGGTGGCGTAGAGTTCGAGCACCGAATCGGCGCGCAGAACATAAAGCGAGCAGACCTCGGCAACCATGTTGGAGGCGATGTCGCGCACGATTCGGTCAAGCCGCTCCTGCGGCTCCAGCGGCTCTTGCATGAGCTCGCGGAGCCGTTTCAGCAAAACGCGCGGGCCACTGGCCGAATCACGCATCGCGGCTTCTTCTCCAATAGCGTTCCAACCGGTGCAGGTTGCCCTGCACAGCGGCACAAACGCAACAACTCAATTAGAGCGCCATCGTCCAATTGGACGCATAAAAACCGCTCCAAGCCTTTCGATCCGCCGCATCCTGCCCTACGAAAATCGATTCCGATTCTCGGGCCGATGCAGTCTGCTACTGCTTATCCAGACCGTACACGGAATGCAAAGTGCGAACTGCTAGTTCCGTATAGGGACCGTCGATCAGGATCGAAATCTTGATTTCGGACGTCGTGATGGCGCGGATGTTGATCGCGCGGTCGGCCAGCGCCTTGAAGGCGGTGGCGGCGACGCCGGCATGGCTGCGCATGCCGATGCCGATGACCGAGACCTTCGACATGCCGGCTTCCGACTGCACCACATCGTAGCCGATCGTCGCCTTCAGCCGTTCGAGCACGGCGAGCGCCTTGTCGACGTCGCCGGATGGCACGGTAAAAGTCATGTCAGTGAACTTGCCGTCCTCGGAAATGTTCTGGACGATCATATCGACATTGATGTTGGCCTCGGCCAGCGGCCCGAAAATGCCGGCGGCGACGCCCGGCCGGTCGCCGACGCGGCGCAGCGAAATCTGCGCTTCGTCCTTGGCATAGGCAATTCCGGTGACGACCTGCTGTTCCACGATCTCTTCCTCGTCGCAAATAAGCGTTCCCGGCGGATTGAGCAAATCCCCCATTCCGGGTGCATCGGGATCGTCGAAGGACGACCGCACAAAGGTACGCACCCTGTGCACCATGGCAAGCTCGACCGAGCGCACCTGCAGGACCTTGGCCCCGAGCGAGGCCATTTCGAGCATTTCCTCGAAGGAAATCTTGGCCAGCCGCCGGGCCTTCGGCTCGATGCGCGGATCGGTCGTGTAGACCCCATCGACATCGGTGTAGATATCGCAGCGGTCGGCCTTGACCGCCGCCGCGATGGCGACAGCGCTGGTATCGGAACCGCCGCGGCCGAGTGTTGCGATCCGGTTGTCCGGCCCGATGCCCTGGAAACCGGCGACCACCGCCACCTGGCCTTCGCCGAAGCGCTTGATCAGGAACGCACCGTCGATATCGAGAATGCGCGCCGCGCCATGCGCGTTATCGGTCTTGATCGGAATCTGCCAGCCTTGCCAGGAACGGGCATGCACGCCGATGTTCTGCAGCGCGATCGCCAGCAAGCCGGCCGTAACCTGTTCGCCGGAAGCGACAACGGCGTCATATTCGCGCGCATCGTGCATCGGCGAGGCCTCGCGTGTCCATTGCACGAGCTCGTTGGTCTTGCCGGCCATCGCCGAGACCACCACCGCGACCTCATGGCCGGCATCGACCTCGCGTTTGACATGGCGCGCCACATTGCGGATGCGGGCGATGTCGGCGACGGAGGTCCCGCCGAATTTCATCACGATGCGCGCCATGGAAGCGAAATGCCTTTGACTGGATGCCGGACCGAAGGCCGAAAAGCGGAAAAATGCGCCAAGCTGTGGCCGGGCGCTCAATGCGCGGCCTCCTTAGCCAAATGACAGTCGTTTCGCAAGGCGTGCCGCCGCTGCCGGCCGGGCGACACACCAGCGCAGCATCGTGCCTGCCCTGCGTCTTGCCAATATGATGCGTGCTTCAGCCCAGCTGTGCCGTGGCTCTCCACAGGCGCGGATAGTCGAGGACGAAGCCTACCGGCGAGACCTCCAGCATCTCGTTGTAGCCGAATATCGGGGCGGCATAGGCGTAATGTGCCGCGTCGACGCGCTGGTAGGTCTGTTCCAGGCGAACGAGCCTGAGTTCGGGAAATGTTAGATAGGCTGCCGGCGCGGGCGTCGCCATACCGACATCGAGGGCAAAACGGCGAAGCGCCAAAAGGTTTGTGGCGGGCGTGAAGCCGAGATCGACATCGATGAGACCGTCGACTTCCGCTTGATGCTCGCCGTTCAGCGTCCATTGGCGCTCGGTCAGCCGGTCGATCCTGTATTGCAGCTGTTGCGTGCCGAGAAAGCCGTCGGCACGCGCCGAGCGTGTACGCCAATCGGCGTCGCAGTTCACTTCGTACGCGATGCTGCACGGTCTGCCGTCCTGGACGAAAAGCGCGTGTCCCCTGAGGTTCCACCCGGAACTCGCTTCCGACAGAAGACAAGCGTCGTGGCCTTCCTGGTCAAGCCGGCGCCAAAGAACGGAAGCAACCGCTCGCATCATTGCGCACTCCTCCGAACCCGATGTCTCTGCTTCGTTCGCCAAAGGCTGGGCGTTTCCTTCCGGCACACCATCAACTGACACGTGCTGACACAAATGCAGCCGGCAAAAGGCGGCGCCGGAAGGCATCGCGCGCATCGCGCAGCCGGCGGTGAATTTCGCGCCTTGACATTCGCAGCCTCGCGCCCGACTTCCTAGCGTCCGAGGAGACCACGCCATGCCTGAGCCCCGACGATCGACGATCGATGCCGGAGAGGTGGAACGCTTTTCCGCCCTTGCCGCCGAATGGTGGAACCCGAACGGCAAGTTCCGCCCGTTGCACAAGTTCAACCCGATCCGGCTTGCCTATATCCGTGACCAGGTGGCGGCCCGCTTCGGCCGCGATCCGCGTGCGGCACGGCCGTTCGAAGGCCTGCGCTTCCTCGACATCGGCTGCGGTGGCGGGCTTTTGTGCGAGCCGATGGCGCGGCTTGGCGCCGAAGTGGTCGGCGCCGATGCCTCCGCCACCAACATCGAAGTGGCCAAGCTGCATGCTGCGGATGTCGGCGTGAGCGTTGATTACCGCGCCACCACCGCGGAAGACCTAGCCGATGCCGGCGAAAAATTCGACGTCATCCTCAACATGGAAGTGGTCGAGCATGTCGCCGATGTCGATCTGTTCCTGGCCAAATGCGGAGAGATGGTCAAGCCCGGCGGCATCATGTTCGTCGCCACCATCAACCGCACGCTGAAGGCCCTGGGCCTGGCCATCATCGGCGCCGAATATGTGCTGCGTTGGCTGCCACGCGGCACCCACCAGTTCGGCAAGCTGGTGCGCCCCGAGGAACTGGAAAAGGCGCTTGCAGGTGCTGGCCTGACCGTCATCGACCGCACCGGCGTCACCTACAACCCGCTCGCCGACCGCTGGCAGCGCTCGAAGGACATGGACGTCAACTACATGGTGCTGGCGGAGAAGGCATCCGTCTGAACTTACGCCTCCTCGCCCCTAGGTCTTCTGGCTTTGCGCCTTGGTGGTGATGAACACGCCGGCGGTGATGATGACGGCACCGGCCCAGGTCAGCAGTTGATAGCGCTCGCCGAGGAAGAGGGTCCCGGCAAACAGCCCGACCGCCGCCGCGACGTAGCCGATCTGGCTGAGATAGACCGGGCCGCCGACCGCTTGCAGGCGGAAGAAGAAGGCGAACATCGCCGAGGCTGATGCCACCTGTGCCGCAGCGACCAGCGGCACGCCGCCGAGCGAGCCGAATGCATTGCCTTCCAGCAGCACCAGAATGCCGGCAAGCAGCATCAAAGCTGCTGCCAGATGGCTGCCGACGGCGAGCTCGATCGGGCCGGTGCCTTCGGGCCAGTCGACGGTACGGTAAATGTTGCCGGCGGCGAGGCTGACGGGGATGAGCAGGCCCATCGCAACCCAGAAAAATTCGGCCGGCTGGCCCGCTTCGCCGCGCGTCACGGCCACCATGACTGCGCCCACGAAACCGACGGCGATGCCGACGACGCCCAGCGTGGTCGGGCGCCTGACGCCGAGCAGCATCGAGAACACCAGCGTGACGACCGGCGACAGCGTGAACATGATGCCGCTATAGCCGGCGCCCAGATGCGGAATCGCTGAAAACATCAGCAGATTGGGGATTGCGTAGGAGACGGCCGCGGTCACGAAGAAATAGCGCAGCCTGTGCAGCGTAAGCCGCATGCGCTGCCCGTTGAGCAGCAATGCGCACAAAAGCACGCCGCCGGCGCCAAGCGAGATGACGAAGGCCCAGACCATGGCGGGCACGCCGGCCGTCGTCGCGATCTTGCCGAACGGCAGCGTCAGGCCGAGCAGTCCGCCGGTGACGACCAGAAGGCCAAGCGCCGAGTCCCGGAGAAATTTCATCGCACTATCCCGTCGCCCGTTCGCGGCCCTTGGCCTACACCACAAGCTGAGGTAAGATAATATAAAGATTCTTCGCGTCAAGATACATAACGGTGAGAGACATGGATCGCGCGGCAAAAGCGATCGAGCAATGGAAAAAGGAACGGCCGGATCTCGATGTCTCGCCGATGGCCGTGCTTGGACGGTTGAACGAGGCCGCCTCGTTGATCGCACGAGAGCGGCTGGCGCCGCTGTTTGCAAGTTACGGGCTGCAATCCGGAGAATTCGACGTGCTGGCGACGCTGCGTCGTTCCGGGCCGCCCTATGCGCTGACGCCGACGGCTCTGTACGAGGCGACGATGGTGACGTCGGGCGCGATGACCAACCGCCTCGATCGGCTCGAGAAATCCGGCCTGATCAAGCGCGGGCCGCACCCCGACGATCGCCGCGGGATTATTGTGCAGCTGACCGGGAAGGGCCTCGCTCTGATCGATGAGGCGGTGACCGCTCACGTCGCCAACGAGCACCAGATACTTTCTGGGTTAGCACGCCCGGAGCAGACCATGCTGGCACGCCTGCTCGAAAAACTGATCGCGAGCTTGAGCTAACCGAACCGGCCAAGGGCCGGGCCGAGGGGATAGAAAAAGCTCAAATCCTGGTCGCAGAGCCTCGTTTGGGCCGGCGAACAGCTCTGATCTTGCCGCTGTTTCCGCCACCGCAGAAAAACTGGTCGCCGCCATCGGATTCGAGCCCCGACACGCCTGTTCCCGGCGGCATATCGAGCTTCTCCAGAACCTTTCCCGTTTCAGGATCGATCCGCCGGACATCGCTCTCCTCGCCCTCCCAAGTGCCATGCCACAGCTCGCCGTCGACCCAGCTGACGCCGGTGACGACGCGGTTGGAAACGATGGTGCGAAGGATTGCCCCTGTCTCGGGATCGACCTGATGAATCTTTCGGCCCCGATGCTGCCCGACCCAGAGCGTTCCTTCGGCCCAGGCGAGCCCGGAATCACCGCCATTGCCAGGCGCCGGGATCGACGCCAGCACCTGGCCATTCTTTGGATCGATCTTCTGGATGCGATCCTCGGCGATTTGATAGAGGTGCTGGCCGTCGAAGGCCGTTCCGGCGTGTGCCGCGACCTCGATCGAGCGCACCACTTTGCCGCTTGCCGGATCGAAGGCGTTCAATCTGTCGCCTGAGGCAAACCAGACATGCTCACCGTCGAAGGTAACGCCGTCTACGTGGTCGACACCCGGAAAGGGTCCGTATTCACGGATGATTTCGGCAGAGGATCGTTCCATAATTCCATCCTAGTAGCCCGGCAGTGGACCGGGGAGTAACAAGATTGTCGGGAAACCCGGCAGCGGCGGGGTCATCCAGCGACGCGCCCGTCCGCGGCCGAACGACTGCACCTTGCCGGCCTGGGCGAGCTGCTCGAGCGCCCGCTGCACGGTACGCGAACTGGCTCCAAGCGCAATCGCCAGGGCCGAACTCGACCAAGACTCGCCGTCAGCGAGGAAGGCGAGCACGGCGGCATGCTCTTCTTCGACGGGCGGCGCCAGCACGACGACCTCACCTGCGCGCCGCGGCGCCAGCGCAAACCCCCGCTTCGTCGCGCTCACATCGGCCAAGCTACGAAGCTCCGCGCGAAGCCGCCCGACTTCGACCCGTAACCGTGCGCGATGTGATTCGTCCGCGTCCTTTCCGCGGAAAGCGCGCGCGATAAGCGTCGATCTTGCCACGTCTCCCGGCCAGGCTTCGGCCAGCGCACGGGCCAGCGCGAACAGCACCGGGCGGGTCGCCAGCGAGACGACCGTATCTGCTACCCGCACCACATTGCGGCATGCATCCACCACGAGCGCCCCCGACGCCAGAAGCGCTTCGACTTCATCGAGCAGGAGGGGCCGTTCCTCACCACGGGCGATAAGGCGTGCCGCCGGCGTGTCCAGCACCACCGATGCGCTCTCCACCTCCGCGATCAGCGCGGGGATGCCCGCCGCGCGCGCCGCGGGGGGCGCGCCCGCGGGGGCGCGGCGGCGCGGGGCCGGGCCCGCCGCCGGGGGGCGGGTTTGGCCGCCCCCCCCCGCCGCCGGGGGGGGGGCCCCCCCGCCGCCCCCCGCCCCGCCCCCCCGGCCCGGGCCGGCCGCCCCCAGGACCGGTCCGCAAGCGGCGGATGGCGATGCCGGCGACAGCCAGCTCGTGGGCGGCCCGCGATGCCGGCGGCAGCGGCGAGGGATCGAAGCCGTCCAGCCTGCGCTCGGCTTCGTCGAGATGGCCGATCAGCAGCAGGCGCCGGACTTCGAGGTTGCGCGCATGTGCGGCATTGACGCGGTCGCCATGCCTTTCAAGCGTCGCCCGCGCGGCGTCGAGTGTCTTGGCCGGCCAGGCGAGGTCGCGCGAGACGAGCGCGATCTCGGCCTCGGCGACTATACACCTCGCGCGGGCCACGGCCTCCCTCGGGCTGAATGCGTGTGCCGCCCTTTTTAGAAGAACCTTCGCCCGAACCAGGTCGCCAAGCTGCGCCATTGCGATACCGCGCAACGCCAGTGCCGGCGCATCGTCGCGCAGCGCAACCCGCTTCAAGGCGCCGAGCGGATCGCCCGCCGCAAGCGCATGCGCCGCGGCTGTAATCAGCGAGTCCATCGGAATCCCGTCACACTTGTCACTCCCATGGCTTCGATATCCGGCGCTAAGTCCATCTCACCAACCAGTCGTATCGACAACGGCGACTGTAGCCAACCTGAGTTGCGGCGCGCCAACCTTGAGTCGCGGCTAGATTGTGCACTGGGCTCGAACGCAACGATAAGCACTAGGAGAGACGCAGTGAAGATCGAAGGTACAGCCATCCTGGTGACTGGCGCCAATCGGGGCATCGGTCGGGCACTGGTCGAGGAAACCCTGAGCAGAGGCGTAAAGCGCGTCTATGCCGCAACCCGCCAATCCATGGCCCACCCGGACCGGCGTGTGACGTCCCTGACCATGGATGTGACCAACGTTGCGCAGATCCGGGAGGCCGTCGAGAAGATCGATGCTCTCGATATCCTCATCAACAACGCCGGCGTATCACCCTTCGATGACCTCAGCGACCGTCGCGTACTCGAACAACAACTCGCCGTAAACCTCTTCGGATCGTACGACGTTACCCAGGCTCTGCTGCCGTTGCTGGCCCGGTCGCGGGGAGCCATCGTCAACATTCTGTCGCTGGCCTCGATTGCCGCCGTGCCGTTCAGTCCGGCTTACTCGGTCTCGAAGGCGGCCTCATTCTCCCTGTCGCAGTCGTTACGCACCCTCCTGGTCGGACGGGGTGTCAGCGTCCACAGGGTCCTTCCCGGCCCCGTGGACACGGACATGACCCGGGGCCTGGACATAGCGAAGGCCTCTCCGGAGTCTGTTGCGCGGGCAATCCTGGACGGCGTGGAGAATGGCGAGGAGGAGATCTTCCCCGATCCCATGTCGGAATCCGTGGCGGAGGGCTGGCGCAGCAGCGCGGTCAAGGCGCTTGAACGCCAGTTTGCAGCCTATGCGGAAGCAAGCCCGGCAAGTGAAGCAAGCCCGTCAGGCAGTGGGCATGAAGGAAAGAGCGAAACGATTACCCGCGAGGCCCATCCGTGCTGCTCGGCCTGAAACTGCGAACGCTTGTGGAAGGGAGCGGCAGCATCGCCGCCCTCGACACTGCCGGTCGCCTGTCGCCGACGACGGCGCCGACCTTCACGATCATGGCTCTGCCTGGCGAAGAATGCCTCGCTATGTCCGGAGCAAGTTAACCGATCAGTTGCGGTCGTCGGGGAAACTTGGAATAGGCAAGAATTCGACGCCATCCTCGGCGAGGCTCTTGGCCTCCTCCAGCGTCGCCTCGCCATAAATGCCGCGCGGATCGCTTTCGCCGAAATGGATCTTGCGCGCTTCCTCGGCAAATTTATCGCCAACATAATCGGCGTTCTCGCGCACCTTCTCGGCAAGCGCCTTGAGCTGCGCCAGCGCCTGCTTTTGTGCCCCGCCCATGGCCAGCGCGATCTTCTCCTGGCTGCGCCCGGTCGAGACGGCAGGCGCCATCAGCGCCTTCTCGACCTTGTGCGAGCCGCAGGCCGGGCAATCGATGAAACCGCGCCTCTTCTGTGTGTCGAAATCGTCGTTGCTGCGGAACCAGGCCTCGAATTCGTGCTCGTGTTCGCAGATCAGGGAAAAGCGGATCAAGAGGCGGCACCCCTGAGCGGCATTGCCTCCGCCGAACCGGCGTTTACGGCAAAATCGCGTGCGTTTTTGAGATTCGGTATCTTCTTGCGCGCGGCGACTGACTGCGCCGGGTCGATCTCGGCGACGATCACCGCCGGCTCGTCATGCGCAGCTTCGGCGACGATGCGGCCCCAGGGATCGACGATCAGCGAATGGCCATAGGTTTCGCGGCCGTCCTCGTGCACGCCGCCTTGCGCCGCGGCAACCACATAGGCGCCGTTCTCGATGGCGCGCGCCCTGAGCAGCACATGCCAATGCGCTTCGCCGGTCTGGCGGGTGAAGGCGGCGGGCACCGAAAGCAGATCGGCGCCGGCCAGCGCCTCGGCACGGAACAGCTGCGGAAAGCGCAGATCGTAGCAGACGGCAAAGCCGAGCTTCACGCCATTGATTTCGGCGACGACGGCCTCGGTGCCAGGCTCATAGGCGGCGGATTCGCGCCAGCTCTCGCCATTGTCGAGATCGACGTCGAACATGTGGATCTTGTCGTAGGTGGCAATCGTGGCGCCGTCCGGCCCGAACAGAAGGGCGCGGTTGGCAAGCTTGCCGTCGGCGCGCAGAATGGCGGTCGAGCCGATATGCAGGAAGATGCCGAGCTCCTTGGCCAGCCTCCGCGACGTCGAGACGACGATGTCCTTGTCTTCGGAGGTGAAGGAAGCGGCCCGCGCTTGGCTGTCGCGGATCAGCGCGCCGGTCATTTCCGGCGTCTGGACATAGGACGCGCCAAGACCTGCCGCCTCGCGGACCAGCCGTTCCAGATCGACCGCATTGCGCTCCGGGCTGGTTCCCGAACGCATCTGGATCGCCGCTGCCTTGAAAGCACCCCCCGACTTGATGGCACCCATCGTCATGTCCTTATCTGGTCGAGCCGTTGGCGAGCAATCCGTCCAGCCGTCCTTCCGCCTCCAATTCGTGGAGATCGTCAGAGCCGCCGACATGCGTATCGCCGATGAATATCTGAGGAAAGGTGGAACGGCCATGGGCCCGGGAAATCATTTCCTGGCGCAGTTCCGGCGAGAAGGAGGCGTCGTGCTCGGTATAGGCGACGCCCTTCCTGTCGAGCAGCCGTTTGGCCGCGGTGCAATAGCCGCACATCATCCGCGTGTAGATCGTCACATCGACCATCGGTCAGCAATCCTGCCTCGTTCTGCTGTCATATAGGCTATATAGGCGCCGATTCGTCGGCCCGAAAGTCCCCCGGCAGCACGCGCGCGAAGGTCAGTACGTCGACCGCGCCGGCACCGCCCTTCTTCAATGCCCTGGCGACCGCGCGGACGGTGGCGCCGGTGGTGTAGACATCATCGATCAACAGCACCCGGCGGCCGGCGATTTCGATCTCCGCCTCATCCGGCACTTTGAATGCGGCGCGAACATTTTCCTCGCGTTCCCGCCGCTCCAGCCCGACTTGCTGGCGCGTGAGTTTGACGCGCTTGATGGCTGATGGCGCGAAAGGCCGCTCCCCGAGCTGCGCCACCGCCCGCGCCAGTTCCGCGGACTGGTTGAACTGCCGTCGGAAGAAACGCCGCCAGTGCAGCGGCACCGGCACGACCATGTCGGCCTCGGCGATGAGCTCGGCACCGGCGCGAAGCATCCAGCGCGCCATCCAAGGCGCCAGATCGGTGCGGTCCTGGTATTTCAGCCCTTGCACCATCTGGCGGGCAACGCCGGA
This sequence comes from Mesorhizobium sp. M0045, assembly GCF_040323385.1. Lineage (NCBI taxonomy): Bacteria > Pseudomonadati > Pseudomonadota > Alphaproteobacteria > Hyphomicrobiales > Phyllobacteriaceae > Mesorhizobium > Mesorhizobium sp. M0045. The sequence goes on along the minus strand of NZ_JAMYUY010000003.1, from coordinate 277,757 downwards.
ATAGGCGACCGCCGCCCGCGCGCGTTCGAACGGCGGCGGGTCGGCTATCGCCTCCGCCGACAGGAAACCCTCACCCATACTGTGGGTGAACGGCGTGCCCATCACCGGGCACCACGGCCGTTCCAGCAGCCTGAGTTTCGGCCAGCAGGCGCCGCACAACACGCCGGGCTGCGAGACATGGCGGCGGCAGCCGGCGCAGACCGGCGGGAACAAGAGACGCGCTGGCCAGCCCAATGCCTTGCGGGCAATGCTCTTGATCGCAATACACTTGATCTCTGGCATAGGATCGGCCACGTGGTTGGTCCTCCGCATCACTATATCAGAGAGCGAAGCACAAGGACCTGCCCATTGCAGCCTGTAATCGACACCTCGCTCTGGCTGGCGCGCAAGCGCCGGGCACTGACCCGTCCCATCGCCGGCGCGGATTTCCTCATGCGGCGGGCGGCCGAGGATCTGGCCGACCGGCTCGGCGCCGTCGAACGCAGGTTCGGCAAGGCGGCCTCATTGTTTTGCCAGACGCCGGCAGCAGCAGAAGTGCTCGCTGACAGCGGCAAGGTGACGGAAAACGTGCGCGTCGAGGCCGACGCCGCTTTCCTGGCTGGCCAGCCAGGAGTGGTAGCGCCGTTGGAAACCGTGCCATTCGAACCGGAAAGCCTCGACCTCGCAGTCTCGCTGCTGTCGCTGCAGGCGATGAACGACATTCCCGGCATGCTGGTGCAGATCCGCCGGGCGCTGAAGCCGGACGGGCTTTTCCTCGGCGCCTTCGCCGGCACAGGCACGCTCTCCGAACTGCGCGAAAGCCTGCTTGCCGCCGAGACCGAGCTCTATGGCGGCGCCAGCCCGCGTGTGATCCCGTTCACCGACGTCCGCGACGCCGGCGCGCTGCTGCAGCGCGCCGGCCTGGCACTGCCGGTGGCCGACGTCGAGACGATCACGGTGCGCTACGATTCGCTGTTTGGCCTGGTCGCCGACCTGCGCGCCATGGGCGAGACCAGCGCGCTTGTCGATCGCAGCAGGCGGCCGGGCACGCGAGCGCTGTTCGCGCGCGCCGCCGAAATCTATGCGGAGCGGTTTTCGGATGCCGATGGCCGCGTCAGGGCGAGTTTCTCGGTGGTCTGGATGTCAGGCTGGGCGCCCGATGCCTCTCAGCAAAAGCCGCTGAAGCCGGGCTCCGCAAAAATATCGCTGAAGACAATCCTGGAAAACCCCGGCGGCCCCTGAGCGTATCCTTGCGCAAAAGCTAAGCGTATCCCACCAAAGCTAAGCGGGTCACTGCGCAAAAGCGTTGGCAAGCCTGCTGCTGTTGTCGCTGAACAGCCACTGAATCGCATCGGCAGCCCGGCCGACACCAGCGACAATGGCAAGCGACAGCACGGCAACGATCAAACCATATTCGATAACCGTCGCACCCCTCTCGTCTTCTAAAAATCGTTGCAGCAAGATTTTCATGGCCGCCCATCCCTCTTGCCCGAACCTAGCGCCGACCCGTTAAGAAAGGTTAACGCGACAGGCTTAACGCGCGGTGAACCAGCCGCATTCCAGGAAACAGCTGAATCCTAGATAGTTGTTGGGGAGTCAGCAGTCGCCGCTGCTTCTGCCATCGGCCCGTATAACGCAGACCGAACTGGGCAGCGGCTGCAGCACGCTCTTGCGTAGCGTATAGCTATCGCGCTGGCCGATCGAGCCGGTGCTCATCGTATCAAGCCCGTCGCGGGCAAACTGCGAGCGGGTCCGGCTGTCGAGGTAGGGCGTCGCGATCAAGGCCAGAGCCACCGCGGCCGAGCCGAACAAGAGGGCGATGCGCAATATTCCCATGCCGGCATTGGCCACGCCAGGAAGGCGGTCGGGCCAAGGCGAGTCCCAGTCCTTGTCGAGGCTCATGCAAATCGCTCCCCAGCGGTGGAATCGGCGTAGCCGCTTTGCGTCAATTTTTCACGGCCAGATAAATCTTTCATTAATGCTGCCGATATCGCGTTGAGGAGCTGCCCGGTTTACGGCAGGTCGGCCGTTAGAGCAGATCGATGAGGAACTGGATCAGCGGGGCATCGGCCGGCGGCATTGGAAAATCGCGCATCTGGCGCGGCCGCACCCATTTCAGCACCTGGCCTTCCTTCGGCCGGGCAATGCCGCGGAAGCGACGGCAGACGAACAGCGGCATCAGGAGGTGAAAATCATCGTAGGAATGGCTGGCGAAGGTGAGCGGCGCCAGGCAAGGGATGTCGGTTTCGATGCCGATCTCCTCGTACAATTCGCGGATCAGGCATTGTTCCGGCGTCTCGCCGGGCTCTACCTTGCCGCCCGGAAACTCCCACAGGCCGGCGAGTTGCTTACCTTCGGGCCGCTGCGCCAAGAGGACGCGCCCGTCGGCATCGACCAGCGCGCAGGCGGCGACCAGGAGCAGGCGTTTGCCGACCGTATCCAAGCCGCTCATGCGCCTTGTGGCCGGCGATAGTGATAGCGATAGACTTCGTCGAATCCGAGCGAACGGTAGAGCGCCAGCGCCGGCGCGTTGTCCGCCTCGACCTGCAGCCAGGCTTCCCGCGCCCCGCGCAGCCGCGCCCATTTCAGCGCCGACCGGATGAGGTGGCGGCCATGGCCCTGGTTGCGCACCGACCTGTCGGTGGCGATCTCGAACAGGCCGGCAAGGTCGCCGTCATGCACGCAGATCAACGTCGCCAGCGGCTCGCTGCCGGCCTCCAGCGCAAACAGCCCGGCCTCCGGCTGGATGGCGCCGATGATCTCCGACAGGCCCGGCCGCAGCGACACATCAGAACCGCTCACCTTGAGGGCCGCGCCGATGAAACGGCTGATGTCCCTCAACGGAATCTGGTCCATGGCGTCGTCGAGCGCGGCGTCGGCCAGCGGCAGCCGCATGACCAGCGACTCCGCGAACGTGCTCCAGCCTTCGCTGTCGAGGTACTTTGAAAGATCCGGGCCCGACAGCGGCGAGATGCGAAAGGTCAGCGGCCTGCCATAGGCGTCGAAGCGGCGGCTGGCGCGACCGATGCGCTCAGCAATGTGCTGGATGTCGCCCGGATCGAGCGGATTGACCGAATTCAGCCGCTTGGCCGGGTGGCCGGCCGTCAGCCGCACCACCCAGGTACCGTCATAATGGACGGCGGCCGCCGGCCAGGCGCGAAAGCCGGCCGCCTCATAGCGGCGCACGATCGCCAACACGCTTGCCGGATGTCTGGAAGCCAACGTCATCAGCTCCGATAATCGCCGTTGATGGCGACATATTCCTTGGTGAGGTCGCAGGTCCACACCGTCGCCTTGCCGCGGCCGATGCCGATATCGGCGCGGATGCGGATCTCGTCGCGCTTCATATACGCCGAAGTCGCCGCCTCGGAATAGGCGGCGTCGCGCTCACCCTGATACGCCAGGCGGTTGTCGCCGAACCAGATCGACAGAAGGTCGCGGTCGGCAGGTTCGCCGGCCTTGCCGACGGCCATGACGACGCGGCCCCAATTGGCGTCCTCGCCGGCGACTGCCGTCTTGACCAGCGGTGAATTGGCGATCGACAGCGCGATGCGCTTGGCCGAGCGGGCCGATTTGGCCCCGGTGACGGTGACCTCGACCTGCTTGCGGGCGCCCTCGCCGTCGCGCACCACCTGCAGCGCCAGCGATTTCAATACCTTGCCGAGGGCACGGCGGAAGGCGCCAAGGCGCGCATCCTTGGGATCGGAAATTGCCGGCGCGCCGCGCCTGGCGGCAGCCCCCGTGGCGAACATCAGCAGCGTGTCGCTGGTCGAGGTGTCACTGTCGACGGTAACCGCGTTGAAGGTCTTGGCCGTGCCGCGCGACAAGAGATCCTGCAGCACCGGTGCTGCGATCGGCGCATCGGTGGCGATGAAGGAAAGCATCGTCGCCATGTCGGGCGCGATCATGCCGGCGCCTTTGGCGATACCGTTGATGGTGACGTCGGCATCGCCGAGCCTGACCGTCGCGGTCGCCAGTTTGGGATAGGTGTCGGTGGTCATGATCGCCTTGGCGGCTTCGGTCCACAATTCCGGCTTGCCGTCCTTGACCAGCCCGGCCAGCAAATGGCTGAACTTGCCGGCGTCGAGCGGTTCGCCGATCACGCCGGTCGAGGCCAGGAACACCTCGCCCGCTGTGCAGCCCGCCGCCTTCGCCGCCACCTCGCCCGTGAGTGCCGTCGAGGTGCGGCCCTTCTGACCGGTAAAGGCATTGGCATTGCCGGAATTGACCACCAGCACGCGTGCCTTGCCAGCCACGAGGTTCTGCCGGCAGAAATCGACCGGCGCCGACGGGCATTTCGACCTGGTGAACACGCCGCCGACGGTGGTGCCGGCGTCGAACACCATGGCCAGCAAGTCGGTGCGGTCCTTGTATTTTATGCCGGCCTCGGCGGTGGCGATGCGCACGCCCTCGATCACCGGCATCTTGGGATATTTCTTCGGCGCGAGCGGCGAAACCTGTGCGGACATGGAAGACCTCGGGCGGGAAAAATCGCGAAAGGAGCGCCGGTTTGCCCGATAGCACGCGCCGGCGCAAGGCGTTTTCACAGCCGTTATGGCTACTGGAAGCCTGACACCTGCCGCGGCCGCAAGCAGGCTGTTGCAAATTTGTTGGTGTCGCTGCGACCGATAGCGCTATGATCCTGCCCCATGGGCAGGCTTGTGGTCTTGGCACTGGCGTTTCTGGGCTTTCTGCTGCTGCGCGCCGATGCGCAGACGGCGCGGCGCGTAGCGCTTGTGGTCGGCAACGGCAGCTACGCCGAAGCCGGCACGCTGGCCAATCCGGTCAACGATGCGCTCGACATCGCCGACAAGCTGCGCGCCATCGGTTTCGAGGTGATCGAAGGCAACGATCTCGGCAAGCGCGAGCTCGAACGCAAGATCGGCGAATTCTCCGATGCGCTGCAAGGTGCCGGTGCCGGGCTGTTCTACTATGCCGGCCACGGCCTGCAGGTCGACGGGCGCAACTTCATCGTGCCGGTCGACGCCCGGCTGGACATGCCGGTCAAGCTGCAACTCGAGGCGGTGCCGATCGACGAGGTTCTCGACATCATGGAGCAGCAGACCAAGGTCAGCCTGGTCTTCCTCGATGCCTGCCGCAACAACCCGTTTGCCCGAAGTCTCAGCCGCAGCGCCACGACGCGCTCGGCGACGGCTCTCGCCGGCCTTGCCCAGTTCGAGTCGACACGCGGCTCCTTCATCGCCTTCTCGACGGCGCCCGGCGCTGTGGCAATGGACGGGACGGAGCGCAACTCGCCCTTCGCCGCGGCGCTTTTGCGGCACATGGCGGAGCCCGGACAGAGCATCAACGACATGATGATCGCGGTGCGTCGCGACGTCGTTTCCGCAACGCGCGAGGCGCAGCGTCCCTGGGAGCAGGGGTCGCTGCTCGAGCGTTTCGAATTCGTTCCGGGCGGAGACACTGCCCAGCAACCGAAACCGGCCGTCAGGCCGGCTCCCGCGTCGCAGGTGGCTGCGCTCGGACGCTCCGTCGGCGACGAGGGTGCCATCGAAAAATTCTTGCGCGAAAACTATCTGGCGCCTGATGCCAGGAGAATGCGCGAAACCGTCAGGCGGCTTTACGGTTCGTCGGCCACCATCTACGGCACGCGTTATGACAGCGAGGCCATCGTCAAGGTCAAGACCGACTGGTTCGCGCAATGGGCGTCGTGGTCGTTCGGTCTCGAGCCCGGCAGCCTCGAGGTGACGCCGCACGGCAAGGATCGTGCCGACGTAGTTTTCGCCATGAACTACGACTATGTGCCAAAAAACAAATCGGCGCAGCGCCTGACCGGCAAGGCGCGGGTGACGCTGGAACTCGTTCTGGCCGACGGCGAATGGCGCGTTGCATCGGAAACGTCGCAAGCGCTGGAATGACCGTCACCGGACGGTCGGGTTGAGGAAGCCACGAAACATCCGCTGCACGCCAGGAATCAGTCCCCAGATCATGATCGAGACCATCAGCGGCGCGATGACCAGTGTACGCTGCCAGATCTGCCATTCCTGCGTCAGCGGAAAAACCACGTACAGAATGGCAGTGATCAGCGGATAGACGCCGAGCAGCACCAGCAGGGCGAAGCGCAGGCGCGTAAAACATGTGGCGACGGTCGAAGTCATTGCTGTCTTCCTTATCGTAACGGAACGTTCCGTTACGTGTGAAACGGATCGTTTCGTTTCGTCAAGAGTTGTATATGATGGCTGTTGAAATCGCGGGCAAGGACAAAGAAATGGGCGAAATCACCGATCCCGGGCGCAAGTCGGCCGGCGCACGGCGCAGCCCCGAAAGCGCCGATGCCATTCTCGATGCCGCCGAGGCGGTGCTGGTCGAGGCCGGCTATTCCGGCTTCTCGATCGAGGCGGTGGCGCGCCGCGCGCGTGCCGGAAAACCGACGATCTATCGCTGGTGGCCAAGCAAGGCCGCCTTGCTGCTCGACGTTTACCAGCGGCAAAAGCGCGTCGACAATCCCGATACCGGGAGCCTTGCGGAGGATCTCGTCGGCTTCCTGAAGAGCTTGTTCGCGCACTGGCGCGACACATCGTCGGGCAGCGTGTTCAGATCGCTGATCGCCGAGGCGCAGTCGGACGAAAAAGCCGCCGCCGCCCTTGCCGAATACGCGAGAGGGCGTCGTATCCACACCGGCCAGATGGTCGAACGCGCCAAGGCAAGGGGAGAGGTGGCAGCCGATGTCGATGCCACTGTCGTCGCCGACCTGGTCGCGTCGTTTGCCTGGGCGCACCTTCTGACAGACCGCCTGGACGAGGACGAGGCGATCTTACGCGGGGCGGTCGGCTATGTCTTGAAAGGCATCGTCGCTGAGGATGCCGGCGACGCCACGGCGGTCCGGCGGCGGCGTCGACGCATCCTCGCTCGCCCTACCAAATAGAAGCGACAGGGCGGCAGCGCGCCCTGTCGTAGCCCAATCTGGCTTATTTGGCGCTTTCCAACGCGTCGACCGTCTTCTTCAGGTTCGCATCAGGGATGTCGACCTTGGCGTTGGCACGCAGCGACTTGACCAGCGCGAAATACTTGTCGCGGATGACCGCCTGGCGCGCCTGGTCCTTGACCTGGTCGAACGCCGGCGGCTGCTTGGTGCGCTTGTCCTCAACCTTGATGACATGCCAGCCGAACTGCGACTGCACCGGCTGCTCGGTGTATTTGCCGACCGCCAGCGCAAACGCCGCCTTGTCGAACTCCGGCACCATCTGGCCAGGTCCGAACCAGCCGAGATCGCCGCCGCTGGTCTTGCCGCTCGGATCGCTGGTGTGCTCGTTGGCGAGTTTCTGGAAGTCGGCGCCGCCGTCGAGCTGCTTGATGATGGCGTCGGCCTCTTCCTTCGTCTTCACGAGGATGTGACGGGCGTGCACCTCGTTGGTGGGCGGCGTGTTGGCGATTTCCTGGTCGTAGCGGGCGCGGACCTCGGCATCGGTAACCTTGTCGATGACGCCCTTCTCGACCATTTCGCCATGCAGCGCGCGCTGCTGCAGGAAGGCCATGCGGCGCTGGAAGTCGGGATCCTTGTCGAGGCCGGTGGTCACCGCCTGAGCCGCCATGACGCGGATTTCAATCGCCGCCGACAGTGCCGCGGCGCGGCGCTGCTCGGGCGGAAGCTGCGCGAACTGCTGCGACAGTTCGCCCTCGGCAAGCCCAAGGTCTGCCTCGGTCAGTGTCTGGCCGTTGATGGTGGCGACCACGGCGTTCGGATCGACCGGCTTGGCCGCCGGGGCGGGTGCTGCCGGCTGGGCAGGGGCGGCTTCCTGTGCCATCAGCGGCGACAGCGAGAGGGCCGACAGGCCGAATGCCAGACCAAGGCTGGCGAGCGACGCACGGCGGAACAACAAGGACATTACGATTATCTCCAAAGCGGGGTAGCTAGAGCGGAATGGCTTCCAGACCAGCAGGATTGTGGCGGAATTTGGCGCGGTCGACAGGGCGAGCGCGGCGTTGACATCGAATGAGCCCCCTCTTATCTGTCCAACGACTTTGCGTCCAGAACCGTTTTCCGGGCGCTTTTTGCGTTTGTCCGCGTTCACGTGGATTTGATGGGGCCAGCCGGCGCCCGTCGCAACGACTTGGAATGCTATCGAAAGGGCCATTGGATGGTCAGTCTCGGCGGTCTCGCCCGTAAGGTTTTCGGCTCCTCCAACGATCGTCGGGTCAAATCGACCCGGCCCCGCGTCGAGGCGATCAATGCCATGGAAAACGAGATGCGGGCGCTCTCCGACGCCGAGCTTCAGGCCCGCACCGACAAATTCCGCCAGGACATCGCCAACGGCGCCAGCCTCGACGACCTTCTGGTGCCGGCCTTCGCTACCGTGCGTGAGGCCGCCCGCCGCGTGCTCGGCATGCGGCCGTTCGACGTGCAGCTGATCGGCGGCATGGTGCTGCACAATGGTGGTATTGCCGAGATGCGGACCGGTGAAGGCAAGACGCTGGTGGCGACGCTGCCGGTCTATCTCAACGCGCTCGCCGGCAATGGCGTCCATGTCGTCACCGTCAACGATTATCTGGCCACGCGCGACTCCGAATGGATGGGCCGCGTCTACAAATTCCTCGGCCTTAAGGTCGGCGTCATCGTCCATGGCCTGTCCGACGAGGAGCGCCGGGTCGCCTACGCCGCCGACGTCACCTACGCCACAAACAACGAGCTCGGCTTCGACTATCTGCGCGACAACATGAAATACGAGCGCGCCCAGATGGTGCAGCGCGGTCACAGCTACGCCATCGTCGACGAGGTCGATTCCATCCTGGTCGACGAAGCGCGCACGCCGCTGATCATTTCCGGTCCGCTCGAGGACCGTTCGGAAATGTACAACACCATCGACACCTTCATCGTCCAGCTGCAGCCGCAGGACTACGAGATCGACGAGAAGCAGAAGACCTCGATCTTCGCCGAGGAAGGCACCGAGAAGCTGGAGAACATGCTGCGCGATGCCGGTCTGCTCAAGGGCGAGTCGCTCTATGATGTCGAGAACGTCGCCATCGTCCACCACGTCAACAACGCACTGAAGGCGCACCGGCTGTTCCAGAGGGACAAGGACTATATCGTGCGCAACGGCGAGATCGTCATCATCGACGAGTTCACCGGCCGCATGATGCCCGGCCGCCGCTATTCGGAAGGCCTCCACCAGGCGCTCGAAGCCAAGGAGCATGTGGCGATCCAGCCGGAGAACCAGACGCTCGCCTCGGTCACCTTCCAGAACTATTTCCGCCTCTACAAGAAGCTCGCCGGCATGACCGGCACGGCGCTGACCGAGGCCGAGGAATTCGCCAACATCTACAATCTCGATGTCACCGAGATCCCGACCAACCTGCCGGTCATCCGCATTGACGAAGACGACGAGGTCTACCGGACGGTCGAGGAGAAATACAAGGCGATCGTCAAGGAGATCAAGGAAGCCCGCGCCAAGGGTCAGCCGACGCTGGTCGGCACGACTTCCATCGAGAAATCCGAGCAACTGGCCGAGCGCCTGCGCAAGGAGGGTTTCAAGGATTTCGAGGTGCTGAACGCCCGCCACCACGAGCGCGAGGCGGCGATCGTCGCCCAGGCCGGCAAACCCGGCGCCATCACCATCGCCACTAACATGGCCGGCCGCGGCACCGACATCCAGCTCGGCGGCAATGCCGACATGCGCATCGCCGAGGAGCTTGGCGACATGCCAGCCGGCCCCGAGCGCGAGGCCCGGGAAAAAGAAATCCGCGACGACATCGCCCGGCTGAAGGAAAAGGCGCTCGCCGCCGGCGGCCTCTATGTGCTTGCCACCGAACGCCATGAATCGCGCCGCATCGACAACCAGTTGCGCGGCCGCTCAGGCCGTCAGGGCGATCCCGGGCGGTCAAAGTTCTTCCTGTCGCTGCAGGACGATCTGATGCGCATCTTCGGTTCCGAGCGCATGGACGGCATGCTGCAGAAGCTCGGCCTCAAGGAAGACGAGGCGATCATCCATCCCTGGATCAACAAGGCGCTGGAAAAGGCGCAGAAGAAGGTCGAGGCGCGCAACTTCGACATCCGCAAGAACCTGTTGAAATATGACGACGTCTCCAACGACCAGCGCAAGGTGGTGTTCGAGCAGCGCCTCGAATTGATGGACGGCGAAGGCCTGTCCGAGACGATCACCGAGATGCGCGAAGGCGTCATCGAGGAGATCGTTGCCAAGAACATTCCCGAAAACGCCTATGCCGAGCAGTGGAACGTCGCCGGGCTCAAGGCCGAGATCGCCGAATTCCTCAACCTCGACCTGCCGGTAGAAGACTGGGTCAAGGAAGAAGGCATTGCCGAGGACGACATCCGCGAGCGCATCAGCCAGGCCGCCGATGCTGCCGCCAAGGAGCGCGCCGAGCGCTTCGGCCCCGACGTGATGACCTATGTCGAGCGCTCCGTGGTGCTGCAGACGCTCGACCATCTGTGGCGCGAGCACATCGTCAATCTCGACCATCTGCGCTCGGTCGTCGGCTTCCGCGGCTACGCCCAGCGCGATCCGCTGCAGGAGTACAAGAGCGAGGCGTTCGAGCTGTTCCAGGCGATGCTGGGCAATCTGCGCCAGGCGGTAACGGCGCAGCTGATGCGCGTCGAGCTGGTCCGCCAGGCGGCGGAAGCGCCGCCGCCAGAGGCGCCCGACATGTTCGGCAGCCATATCGACGGCTCGACCGGCGAAGACGACTTCGAAGGCGGCGAGACGGCCGTGCTGGTCCGCCAGGAGACCAATGCAATCGTCGCCCCCGAAGACCGCGACCCGAAGAACCCGGCGACCTGGGGCAAGATCGGCCGCAACGAAGCCTGCCCCTGTGGGTCAGGGAAAAAGTACAAGCATTGCCACGGGGCGTTTGCGTAAGGCATTGCTTTGCTTCGCCCCGTTCACGGGGAGAAGGTGTCCGAAGGGCGAATGAGGGGCGGCGGAGGCGTTGGCAATTAGCCAATCTCCCCACCTGAGGGGGAGATGGCCGGCAGGCCAGAGGGGGGCGCTCAGCCTTTTTGGCGATCTTAGGGCGACGCTCTGGCGTCATATTCTCGGCCCGCTTCGTGCCGCCTTTCGCGCCCAGCGCTTTCGCGGCAGGTCTTTACCGTCGTCAACCACGTCATCGGATGCCTCGCCTGTAGCAATACGCATGACGCGGGCGGCATTGCCGATCACGTCGGCAGGACGCTTCTGGCCTTTAGGTCCGGTTGGCATTCCTAGTTCTCGGCATGGCTAAAGACGACAGCGCCGTTGTCCTTACGAACTTCAACGGACACGATTCCATCGTCACCCTTTCGGGTTTGAAACATGGAGGTTGCATGATCTTTCGCGGTCTTCTCGTCGTCGAAGATCACCTTGTCGACGATGCCCTGCCTTCCATACCAGATGACAGTGTAGACCATTGTTGCTGCCGTGCGTTCCGCTAAGCATATAGGCGTTTTCGCATATGGGGCAAACGGGATAGGCGTTTCCGCGGATTTCAAACTGAGACACTCCCGAGCAGGTTGAAGGGTTGCGCGAATGATGAATATGAAGCAGCCCGCGCCGCCCTCATCCGCCTGCCGGCACCTTCTCCCCGTATAGCGACAGGGCGAAGGAAAGCCCACCCAACCGTTTCTTAATGTGTCTCCGCTACACCAAGCCCCTGTAAATTGGCGGGAAAACGGAGTGTAATCGGGGTGCGCTTTTCCGCGGCGACGACAGCCGGGCGGTTCCTGCCGCAGCGCCTTGCGCTGCGCATAAGGCCGCTGCTTGGCCTGATCGATGCCGTGCTGTTCACCGCCGGCGAGCGCGGCGAGGCCGGCCGCATGTCGCTGATCGCCTTTTCGGTCCGCATCGTCAGCGCCGTCATCGCCTTCGTCAGCCAGGTGCTGATGGCGCGCTGGATGGGCTCGTTCGAGTACGGCATTTTCGTCCTCGTCTGGGTGACCATGGTCATCGTCGGCAATCTCGCCTGCCTCGGCTTCCACACCTCGGTCATCCGCTTCATCCCCGAATATCGCGCGCGTGGCATGCTGGCCGAATTGCGCGGCATCGTGCGGGCCAGCCGGCTGTTCGTGCTGGTTGCCTCGACTGCGATCGCCGGCCTCGGCGCGCTCGCCGTCTGGCTGCTGTCGTCCTTTATCGAAGACTATTATGTCGTGCCGTTCATCCTCGGCATCATCTGCCTGCCGATGATCGCCATGTCGGACCTTCTGCAAGGGCTGGCGCGGGCCAATTCCTGGGCGCTGTTTGCGCTATCCCCGACCTTTCTGGTGCGGCCGGTGCTGATCCTGGCCTTCATGGCGCTGATGCTGCTGGCGGGCTACGCGCCCGACGCCAGGACGGCGATCTTCGCCGCGATCGCCGCCACCTATGGCACCACGCTCGGTCAGCTCATCGGCGTGACGTCGCGCATGGACAGAAGGATCCCGGCCGGGCCGATGAAATTGCATTTCGGCCAATGGTTCATCGTCTCGCTGCCGATCTTCCTGGTCGAGAGCTTTTTCTTCCTGCTCACCAATGCCGACGTGCTGATGGTCGGCGCCTACCTCGATCCCAACGACGTCGCCGTCTATTTCGCCACGGTCAAGACGCTGGCGCTGGTGCATTTCGTCTATTTCGCCGTCAAGGCCGGCGTCGCCCAGCGCTATGCCCAGTTCACCCATGGCGAGCCGCAAAAGCTCGCCGCCTTTGCCCGCGAGACGGTGTCGTGGACCTTCTGGCCGTCGCTGGCGATGGCGCTGCTGGTGCTGGCGCTGGGCGAGCCTATGCTGACCTTGTTCGGCCCGGAATTTTCCGCCGGCTATCCGCTGCTGTTCCTGCTGGTGTTCGGCGTCGTGGCGCGGGCCGCCGTCGGCCCTTGCGAAAGCCTGCTCACCATGAGCGGCAATCAGAACGTCTGCGCCGCGGTCTACGCCCTGACGCTGGCCTTCAACATCGCGCTGAGCGTCGTGCTGATCCCGCTCTTCGGCCTGTGGGGCGCGGCGATGGCCACCGTCTTCGCCATGATCTTCGAGGCCGGCGCGCTGTCCTTCACGGTCTGGCGCAAGCTCGGCATCGTCATGGTCATTTTCGTATCAGCCAAAGGAGCCGCCTGATGGCTGCCGTCCCCCTGCTCGAGGAAACCAGCGGCGGCCCGGCCGGCGCCATGGTGTCCGGTCTTGCCGGGCTCGCCCGCGAGGCCGATCCCGCCCATATCGAGATCCTCGCCAACCACCGGCCCGAGCGCAAGCTCGCCATCTATCCAGCCTCCGCCGGCTTCGACCTGGTCGAGGAGCTCGACTATCTCTGCACCCGCACAATCGAGCCCAACGTCTTCTTCAACCCGCGCTTCCTGGCGCCGGCCATGCCGAGGCTGGAGGACCGTGAAGTGCGGCTGGCCGTCATCCGCGACGGCGACCAGTTTCGCAATCGGCTGCGCCTGCTGGTGCCGTTCTCGGTCGAGCGGCCGGCGGTGCCGCTCGGAGTTCCAGTCATGCGCACCTGGTCGAGCCCGTTCGGCCCGATCGGCACGCCGCTGGTCGACCGCGACGATCCGATCGGCGTGATCGAGGATTTCTTCTCGATGCTGTCGCGGCCGCATCTCAAGCTGCCGAAAGTCTTCGTGCTGCCCGACATAAGGCTGGACGGCCCGGTGGCCAGCCTGCTCGCCAGCGTCGCCGAAACGCGCGGCCTGACGCTGGTCACCACCGGCAAGGCCGACCGCCCGGTGCTCGAAAGCGCGCTCGACGGCGAGGAATATCTGAAAGCTTCACTGCGCGCCCACCATTATCGCGAGTTCCGCCGCCTGAAGCGCCGCCTCGCCGACCTCGGCCGGCTGGAGCATGTGGTGGCGCGCGGGCCGGACGAGATCCGCCATGCCATCGAGAATTTCCTGACATTGGAGGCCGCTGGCTGGAAAGGCCGCGAGCGCACCGCCATGGCCATCGACCGCTACCGCGCCGCCTTCGCCCGCGAGGCGGTGCACCGGCTGGCCGAGCAGGATCTTTGCCGCATCCATTCGCTGACGCTCGACGGCCGCACCATCGCCTGCCTGGTCGTCTTCGTCGAGGCCGGCGTCGGCTACACCTGGAAGACCGCCTATGACGAGACGCTCGCCGCCTATTCGCCGGGTACGCTGCTGATGATCGAGGTGACCAGGCAGCATCTCGACGACCCCAACATCATGATGACCGATTCCTGCGCCGTGCCCGACCATCCGGTGATGAGCCGGCTGTGGACGGAGCGCAAGCCGATAGGCACGCTGGTGATCGGGCTGACGCCGGATGCCGACCGCCCTGCCCGCCAGGCGGCATCGCAGCTTCACCTCTACCGCGAGACCCGCAACATGGCGCGCCTGCTGCGCAACCGGATGAAGAGCTTGCTGCGGCGGCGGTAGACTTGGTGTTCCTGCTGGGGGCCTAGTTCCTCGACACAGTGATTTTGACAGGTCGGGCCAATCAGCAGCGAACGTCGATAATTAACGTCGATAATTCCTGTCGGCGGCAAATCGCCAGCGTTGGAGATTGGCCGAATCCTCCCTCCCTTCATCATCCCGGGGCGGAGCAAGGAGCGAAGCGACGCGGCGCAGACCCTGGGATCCATGCCGTTACCTGGCGGCAGTGCTCCGGCGGACGAGAACCAAACGCTACCACGCCGTTCCCGCGAAAGAGCTCGAACCCAGAGTCTACGCGACGTCGCTTCGCTCCGGCGCAGACCCCTGGATGACGAAGGAAGCCGGTCGGCAGCAACCGTCGACAGTCCCTTTCAGACTCAGTCGCAGAACCAAATCCTCTGTGCCGACGACCTAGGTCGTCAGGGTTAATTCTCCCAATCACCGGAAGGGACTAGCATCAACGCAGTCCCAACAGGGATGAGGCGATCAATTTCGGCCGCGCGTCCAGCATCATTGCCGCCTCGGTCCTGCACGGCCAGAAGAAAAAACTGGGAGGAATGCATGACGAAACCAACTCACCTCAGGCATCTCGGTATCCTCACATTGGCAGGTCTCGTTGGCGCGTGTCTGAGCGCCGCCGCGCCTCGGGCCGCCGAACCCGACAAGGCCGAGATAGATGCCCTGCGTAAATCGCTGTCCAGATATGAAGATTACAAGGTTGCCGTTCGCGAACTTTATCTGTCGACGGTTGGATGCGTCTTCTACAGCGGCGAAAAGGTGGAAGGGGCGATGGACTACCCGAAGGGCGCAATGGGCATCCATTTCGTCAATGTCACGACTGTCGGCCCGACCGCAGATCCGACGCGCCCCAATGTGCTGATCTATGAGCCGGTCGGTAACGAGTTGCGCCTGGTCGGCGTGGAATGGCTCGTGCCGTTGACGCCGGACACCAAGGAGCCGCCGAAGCTTTTCGGCCAGACATTCATGGGGCCGATGGAGGGGCATTACCCGCTCATCCCCAAGGAGTTCCACCACTACGACCTTCACGCCTGGCTGTTCAAGGAGAACCCGCTCGGAATGTTCAGCCCGACGAACCCGGACGTGAAATGCGACAATTATGCATTTCCGATGCCGGAGCAGCCGACCAAGATGGTGCCGGGGCCGATGTAAGCGACCTCGTTACCGCTGAGGCTATCGGAGGGCCGGCCGCGGCCTCAATAGCGGTTATCCCAGGAGGGCTCCTGGGATAACGCCAGCCGAGCTCGCGGTTTCTCAGGTGGGAAATGGTGCCCCTAGCCGGGATCGAACCAGCACTCCTTGCGGAACTCGATTTTGAGTCGAGCGCGTCTACCAATTCCGCCATAGGGGCTCAGGCCGGGCGGCCTGGATGGGCGCGGACTATACGGTTGGAGGCCTGTTCGTCAACTGGCCAAATCCCGACATCTGGGCTCGCTCAAGCCTCAGCCTTTCGATTTCGTGAAGCAGCTGCCATTGTGCAGCGCGGAAAATCTTTCTAGACAGGCGGCGCATGTCATTGAAGCGCGCCTTGTCCGACGAGGTTGATGCGGGGCGCTTCCAGGTCTTGTTTGTACATGTCGTGATCTCAAGACCGCGTCTGGTTTGGGCGTGCATTAGGAGTGCCGATGCTTCGCGGACTTTACGACTGGACCTTGTCGCTGGCGGCGAGCAAATCCGCCGAATGGTGGCTGGCCTTCATCGCCTTCGTCGAGAGTTCGGTGTTCCTGGTGCCGGCCGACGTCCTCTATCTGCCGATGGCGCTGTCGCGGCCGGATCGCGCCTATCGTTACGCGCTGGTCGCCACCGTCGCCTCGGTGCTCGGCGGCATCGCCGGCTGGTTCATCGGCCATTATGCCTATGATGCGGTGGCGCGGCCGATCCTCGAATTTTATGGCAAATATGACGAGTTCGAAGCGATGCGCGTCTCATCGGGTGTCGGCTTCATCATCCTGATGCTGGTCACCTCCGGCCTCGCCCATCTGCCGCCGATCAAGGTAGTGACGATCCTGTCGGGCGTCATCGGTGTTCCTTTGCTGCTGTTCATCGTGCTGGCAATCGTGGCGCGCGGTGCTCGCTTCCTGTTTCTCGCGTGGCTGTTGCGCCGCTATGGCGAGCCGATCCGCCACTTCATCGAAAAGCGCCTTGGCCAGATTGCGGGCGCCGGCGCCGCTGCCCTGATTTTGCTCTATATCGTCGTCAAATACGCCGTCTGAACGGCATCGAACCGAACGGACTGAGCCCGATGACAGCGACCGTGAATGCCGATACCGGACGCCAGCGGCTGCGCACCGCCCTGTTTCTCGCCGTCGCCATGGCCGCGACCGTCGGCTCGGCGCTGGCCTTCCAGTATGTTGGCGGCTACATCCCCTGCAAGCTCTGCCTCGAGCAGCGCACGCCTTACTACGTCGGCGTGCCCTTGATGCTGCTGGCGGTGCTTGCGTCGGCGCTTCGGGCACCAGCCTGGGTAAGCCGTGGCCTGCTGGCCATTGGCGGCCTGCTGATGCTCTACGGCGTCTATCTCGGCGTTTATCACTCCGGCGTCGAATGGGCGTGGTGGCCGGGCCCGACCGATTGCACGGCAGCCGCAGGGCCGGTGGACACCGGCGGCAAGGGCGTGCTCGACGCGCTCGACAAATTCGTCCCGCCTTCCTGCGACAAGGCGGCGGTTCGCATCCTCGGCCTGTCGCTGGCGGGCTGGAATGCCATCGCCAGCTTTGTCCTCGCCGCAGTCGCGTTCCGCGGCGCCTTTGCCCGCGACTGAGTGGCACAACGCAGAATTCGTTCAGAAATTCGTCAGGCCGGAGTGCATGACGTAGTTTTCGAGAACCGGAGCGGAGCGTGCTAAACTACGTGAGCACCGGCCTACGCCGGCCGTAGCCTTAACTACCACGCCACGACCGCTCATGAATGCTTCGGCCGGCGAAGGCCGGAAGCGTAGAAAGCTGCGTCAGCCGACCGGCATGGCGGATTTCTGCCGAACTCTATGGTTCGAGTTCGACATCCCAGTACAGATAATCCATCCAGCTTTGGTGCAGATGGTTGGGCGGGAACAGCCGGCCGTTATTATGCAAATCATGCACCGTCGGCTGGTAGGGCTTCTGCAGCGGCCACATCTTGGCGTGGGCCGGCATCATGCCGCCCTTCCTCAGATTGCAGGGCGAGCAGGCAGCGACGACATTCTCCCAGGTCGTGGCGCCGCCGCGATGGCGAGGAATGACATGGTCGAACGTCAGATCGTCCGGTGTGCCGCAATATTGGCACTGGAAACGGTCGCGCAGAAAGACGTTGAAACGGGTAAATGCCGGATGCCTCGACGGCTTCACGTAAGCCTTCAGGCTGACGACGCTCGGCAGCTTCATCGAAAAGGTCGGCGAAGAGACGGCGTGTTCGTATTCGGCGACGATGTTCACCCTCTCGAGGAACACCGCCTTGATGGCATCCTGCCAGGACCAGAGCGACAGGGGGTAATAGCTGAGCGGACGGTAATCCGCATTCAGCACCAGCGCTGGAAGCCCATCCGGAGATACGGCAACCGTCACGTCGTTGACCTCCTTCACCCTAGAACCGGTCGACGCGGATACTGTAAGCCCGACATGACAGGGATGTGAAGCGGATTGTCGATCATGCCGGGTCTCAAAAACGCATGATTTCAATGCTTTTTTGCGGATTCAGGCCGGAGGCGCGGCATCCCTGCCCTTCAATTCGCGATAATAAGCCCAGAAAAGCCGCGATGCGACACCGCGCCACGGGCTCCATGATTCGGCAAGCCGGATTAGCATTTTCTCCGGCGGACGCGGGTCGATGCCGAGCGCATGGCCGACCGCGCTCTGCAAAGCAACGTCGCGCGCCGGAAAGATATCCGGGTGTCCGGCGGCAAACAAAAGGTAGACTTCAGCCGTCCACGGGCCGATGCCCGGCACTCTGGTCATGGCCGCGATAGCCTCGCTTGCATCGAGCCGGCAGAGGTGATCGAGGTCGAGCCCGTCGGCCACCGCCTGGGCGACGGCAATCAGGCCGCGCTGCTTTGGCCGCGACAGCCCCGCGTTGCGAAAGATCGCCTCATCGGCGGCAAGGATCGCCTGCGGCGTCAGCGGATCGAGCAGTTCCGTCAGGCGGCCGAAGATGGCATCGGCGCTCGCGCGGGACACTTGTTGCGAAACGACGATGGAAGCAAGGCTCCTGAACCCCGGCTCCGACAGCCTGAGCGGCACCTCGCCAGCCATGCCGCGCACTTTTTCCAGGCGTGGGTCGAGCAAGCATAGCCTATCCAGCCCTTGCGCAATGTCGTCGAGGCTGGCGATGCGTTGCATGTCTGCTTGTTCCAAAATCAAAAGTGCCGCACGTTTCGTCACGTGTCCCTCTGGACGCACGACGCCGCCGGCGCAAAGTAGCAATTGGCGAAAGCGCCGCACAACCCGATTGCCCGCCGGACAATGACACTGCTGACATTCCGCTTCGCGCCGAGCCCGAACGGCGAACTGCATCTCGGCCATGCCTATTCGGCGCTGCTCAATCAGAAATTGGCAAAGGCGGCGGGCGGACGCCTGCTGCTGCGCATCGAGGACATCGACACGACGCGCTGCACGCCGGAATTCGAAGCAGGCATTTTTCGCGACCTGAAATGGCTGGGGCTTGGCTGGGAGGAACCGGTGCGCCGCCAGTCCGAGCATTTTGCCGAATATCGGGCTATGCTCGAACGGCTGATCGAGGCGGAGCTTGTCTATCCGGCCTTCATGAGCAGAAGTGAGATCCGCGCCTTCATCGCCGACAGCCAAAAGCGCGGCCGCGACTGGCCGCGCGACCCGGACGGCGTGCCGCTCTATCCCGCCGCCGACAAGGCGCTGCCGGCGAGCGAACGCAAACGGCGCATCGCCGAAAATGTGCCATTTGCCTGGCGGTTGAACGTCGATGCGGCAATAGGGCGCGCCGGCAAGGACCTGTCATGGGCCGAATACACGGACGAGACGCTCTCCGCGACGCGTCGTGTCGAAGCCCATCCGCAGGATTGGGGCGACGTGGTCGTGGCGCGCCGCGAAATCCCGACCAGCTATCATCTCGCCGTCACCGTGGATGACGCACTGCAGGGCGTCAGCCATGTCGTGCGCGGCCAGGACCTTTATTCCGCGACCAGTGTGCAGCGGCTGCTTCAGCAGTTGCTTGGCCTGCCGCAGCCGGCCTATTTTCACCATCGCCTGATCCTCGGCCCGGACGGACGAAAACTGTCGAAGAGTCTTGGCGATACCAGCCTTGCCGCCCAGCGTGCGGCGGGCGCCTCGCCCGACGATGTAAGGCGGCTGGTCGGTCTCTAGCTGGACCGGCGAGCTGACGGCCATCAACGGCGCTCCTTCAATTCAAATGACTCTATGGATCAACCGTTTGGTTTTGCTTGCCGGCCCGAACGGCATTAAGCAGTCGCCGCAGTCGATCCCTCACCCGAATTCACCGCGGCCTCCTGAAAATGCACAGCCTCAAGCGGTTCATCCCCGCCTCTTTCGTCCTCCTGTGGGCGACCGGCTTCATCGGCGCGCGCTATGCCATGCCGTGGGCGGAGCCCTTTACTTTCCTGGCCGCGCGCTTTGTCCTAGCCGCAATCCTGCTTGTCGCTTTGATGGCCGCACTTGGTTCGAGCCGCGCCACCCGCGACGAGGCGCTGCACGCGACCGGCGCCGGCATCCTGATGCATGGGGTCTATCTCGGCGGCGTGTTCTGGGCCATCCACCGGGGCATGCCCGCTGGGCTTTCAGCCTTGATCGTCGGCCTGCAGCCGCTGATCACGGCAGTGCTCGCCGGCCGGCTTCTGGGCGAGGCCATCCTGCCGCGCCACTGGGCCGGTCTCGGCCTCGGGTTGATCGGCGTGGTAATCGTGCTCTGGCCGAAGCTCGGCGCGCTCGGCGGCGGGGTGACGGCCGAAACACTGGGCGCCTCGCTGGTCTCCGTACTCGGCATGAGTGCGGGCACGATCTGGCAGAAGCGTTTCGCCTCCGGCGGCGATCTGGTGGCTGCCACGTTCTGGCAATATGTCGGCGGCGCATCGGTGATGGCTCTGGCCTCGCTCGCCTTCGAGACCCGAACGGTCATCGTCAACGGCGAACTGATGTTTGCCATGGCCTGGCTTGTGCTGGTGCTGTCGATCGGCGCCATCTTCCTGTTGATGGTGATGATCCGCGACGGCGAGATGTCGAAGGTCGCCTCGCTGTTTTACCTCGTGCCGGCCGTCACCGCGGTCATCGCCTGGGCATTGTTCGGTGAGCAGTTGAGCCCGCTCCAGATCGCCGGCATGGCAATCGCGACGCTCGGCGTCGGGCTGGCGACCGCTCAGCCGCCAAAAGCATGATCCCAAAAAAGTGGGAACCGGTTTTCGGAAAAGATCATGCTTAACTCAGCCGACTCTCGCACGCGCCTCTAAATAGCGGCTGATCGCGGCGTTGAGCTCGCCACCGAGGATGAAGATCGCCGAGACGATATAGAGGAATACGACGGCGATCATGATCGAGGCGAGGCCGGCATAGGTCGTCACATAGGACGAGAAATGATCGAGATAGGCGGCGAAGATGGTCGACCCGATAAGCCAGCCGATCAGCGTGAAGATGATGCCAGGCACGATCGAAACGAAGCGGCGCTTGCCGGCCGGCAACCAGAAATGCACGGCGAACAGGCCGCCGATGATGACGACCGAGGCGATGACGTAACGCCACAGCGTGATCGTGCCCATGTAGGGCTTTATCCATTCGAAATGCGACTCGGCCAGCCGTGCCAGCAACGGCGCGAAGACCAGCAGCACGCTGATCGCCAAAAACCCGGCCGTCGCGATCAGCACGAAGATGATGCTCTGCACCCGCCGGTAGATGATGCCCCGCGTTTCCGAGACACGATAGGCGCGGTTGAGCGAGGTGCGCAGCGCCTCGATGCCGTTCGAGGCGAAGTATCCGGCAAGCACGATACCGTACGTCAACAGGTCGCTGCGCCTAACGGTAAGCACGTTGAGCACTTCGCGCGCGATCGGTTTGGCGATCTGCTCGGGCCACGTGTCGAACACAAGGTGCACGGCGGTGTCGGCGAAGGCCTGCGCGCCGAAAAAACTCGCCAGCGTCGTAGCGAAGATCAGGAAAGGAAAAAGCGCCATCAGCGCGGTGATCGCCAGATGGCTGGCCATTGCCCAGCCGTCGTCGGTGTTGAAATGGCCGAGCGCGTCGTAGAGGACGCGTTTAAGGGCTACGATCTTCCGCAACAAGAACCGCGTTCCCTTCGATTGTCCGGACGCCGCGAATATGGGAAGGGTTTGCAGTAAATGACAACCCTAGGTCAAACCACCATTCCTCCCGGAAAAGAGTTGCGCACCATCATTGTCACAGGTGCCTCTTCCGGTATAGGCGCCTATTGCGCCCATGCTCTTAAGAAGGAAGGCTGGCGGGTGTTCGCAACGGCCCGAAAGCCCGAGGATATCGCCGCGCTCGAGGCCGACAGCATTGAGGCCTTCTATCTGGACTACACCGAACCCGGATCGATCGAGGCGTTGGTGACGTCGGTGCTGGAACGGACCGGCGGCCGGCTCGATGCGCTCTTCAACAACGGCGCCTACGGACAGCCCGGCGCCGTCGAGGACCTGCCGGTCGAGGCTTTGCGGCAGCAGTTCGAGGCCAATGTCTTTGGCTGGCATGATCTCACTCGCCGCGTCGTACCGGTGATGCGCCGCCAGGGCCATGGTCGTCTCGTTCATTGCTCGTCGATCCTCGGCCTCGCGCCGGTGCCTTTTCGCGGCGCCTACTCGGCATCGAAGCACGCTATCGAAGGGCTGATGCTGTCCCTCTATCAAGAACTCCGGGGTAGCGGCATCCATGTTTCGCTGATCGAGCCGGGGCCGGTGAAATCGAAGATCGCCAGCAACAGCCTCGCATGGTTCCTGGCGAATATCGATCACGAGAATTCCGTTCATCGCCTCGCCTATGCGGCGCAACTCAAACGGCTGCGGGCCGGCGGCAGCACATCGCGGCTGAAGCCCGGGCCGGAGGTGGTTTATGCCGCCTTGCACCATGCGCTTCTGTCGCGGCGCCCGCGCCCGCATTATGTGGTAACAGTGCCGGCCAGGATCGGCGCGATCCTTAAACGCATCCTGCCGGCATCTGCACTCTACCGTCTGCTCGCCAAACGCGCCTGAACGCAATTCATCTGGAACACATCATGGCAACCGTCTTCAACATCCTCGCCGTTCTTGTCATGGTCGCAGTGGTGATCGTGCTGATCCGCGGCCTCATCAACATGATGCGCGGCGGCTCCAGCATGACCTCCAACAAGCTGATGCAGACGCGCGTGCTCTTGCAGTTCGTGGCCTTGGTGCTGATCATGCTGGCGGTGTATTTCACCCGTAAGTGACGCAGCACCAGCCGGGAGGTACCCCGTGGTCAAGCTCAACAAGATCTACACCCGCACTGGCGACGACGGCACCACCGGTCTCGGCTCCGGCGAGCGGCGGCTGAAATCCGACCTTCGCATCGACGCCTACGGCACGGTCGACGAGGCCAATGCCTGCATCGGCATGGCCCGCATCCATACAGCGGCAGTAAATCCGGCGATCGATGCGATGCTCGGCCGCATCCAGAACGATCTTTTCGATCTCGGCGCCGATCTGGCAGTTCCCGATAATGGCAAGCCGCTGGACTACGAGCCGCTGCGCATCGTAGCCTCGCAGACCGACCGCGTCGAACAGGACATCGACCTCCTCAACAAAAATCTGCAGCCGCTCAAATCCTTCGTGCTCAATGGCGGCACGCCGGCCGCTGCCGCCCTTCACCTCGCCCGCACGGTCGCGCGCCGCGCCGAGCGCATCATGGTGGCGCTGTCGCAAGACCCAAACGAGCCCGTCAACCGCGAGGCAATAAGGTACATCAACCGCGTCTCGGACTTCCTGTTCGTTGCCGCGCGCGCGGTCAATGACAACGGAAACGCCGACGTGCTATGGGTTCCTGGCAAGAACCGCTGAAATCCGCCGAGCTGGGGACCCGATGTTCATCCCGCTTTACGACACCAACAGGCTGCGGCACATCAAGCTGCAATATGTGACCATCGGCCTGATCGCGCTCAATGTGTTGATCTACCTTGTCACCACGCTTGGCGGTGAGGACTTCTCCAACGCCGCGGTGCTGGGCCTCGGCTTCATCCCGTCGGTCGTGCATGACAGCGTCGAGCTCGCTCCGCAATTCGTCGTCATTCCCGAGAGCCTGAGCTACCTGACTTATTCCTTCCTGCACGCGGATATCTTCCACCTCGGCGGCAACATGCTTTTCCTGTGGGTATTCGGCGACAATGTCGAGGATGCACTCGGCCACATCCGCTACCTCATCTTCTACCTGCTTTGCGCCATTGCCGGCGCTTTCTTCCAGGGTCTGGTGGCCTGGGATTCGCAAGTGCCGCTGATCGGCGCGTCGGGCGCCATCGCCGGTGTCGTCGCTGCCTATCTGATCCTTTATCCGCGCGTGAAGGTGTGGGTGCTGGCCTTCGCCCGCATCCCGTTGCGTATCCCGGCTTTCATCCCGCTCATCCTGTGGATCCTGTTCCAGATCTTCATGTTTGCCCAGGGAGGCGAGGATCAGGTCTCCTGGGCCTGCCATATCGGCGGCATCATCGCCGGAGCCGTGCTGGTGCTTGTCTTGCGCAGCCGCGGCGTGCCGCTGCTCGCCGCTGCGGATGAAGAGACTGTGGTGGTCGCCGGCCATGTGCCCGTTGCCGTAGAGCCGGCGCCAAGCGAACCACAACCTGCGCAGCAGGCGCCGCGCTGGGGCCGGGGAAGCGTTTCCGGTCCGGACTGAACTGATTTGAGTGCTTCGCCGAGGATCCGAGTGCGCCCGGATATTGACGCGCGGGGTCGCCGCAACTACGCAAGCGCCACCCTACTGGCGTGCCGAAGACCAGAATTCCGTCCGGAATGTCGGCTTTCGACAACTCTGAAGAGGTGCACGCTGCTATAGCGCGTCCGACGAGCGTGAGAGACTATCGTGAAAGAGGTGACAGGCAAATGAAGATCCTTGTGCCCGTGAAGCGGGTTGTGGATGCGAACGTCAAGGTCCGGGTGAAAGCGGACGGTTCGGCGGTGGAACTCGCCAACGTCAAGATGGCGATGAACCCGTTCGACGAGATCGCGGTGGAAGAGGCGATCCGGCTGAAGGAAGCTGGTAAGGCCGAAGAGATCATCGTCGTGTCGATCGGGCCGCAGCAGGCACAGGAGACCTTGCGCACGGCGCTCGCCATGGGCGCCGACCGCGCCATCCTGGTCAAGACCGACGAGCAGACTGAGCCGCTGGGCGTCGCCAAGGTGCTGAAGGGCGTCGTCGAGGCAGAACAGCCCGGCCTTGTCATTCTCGGCAAGCAGGCGATCGACGACGATTCCAACCAGACCGGCCAGATGCTGGCCGCACTTCTCGGCTGGGCGCAGGGCACCTTCGCCTCCAAGATCGTGCTCGACGGTGAAAAGGCCACGGTGACGCGCGAGGTCGATGGCGGCCTGCAGACGCTGGAACTGAAGATGCCGGCAATCGTCACCGCCGATTTGCGCCTGAACCAGCCACGCTACGCGTCGCTGCCCAATATCATGAAGGCCAAGAAGAAGCCGCTCGACGAGAAGAGCCCTGCCGACTACGGCGCCGACGTCAAGCCGCGGCTGAAGGTGATCAAAACCGAGGAGCCGGGCGGCCGCAAGGCGGGCGTCAAGGTCAAGAGCGTCGCCGAACTGGTCGACAAGCTGAAGAACGAAGCCGGCGTGCTCTAAGGAAATCCGATGAGGCCGGCCGGCAAACGGCCGGTGTCTCCGCTTCCGGTGCCCACGTACTGAAGTACGCTCCGCTCCGGTTCTCGAAACCAACCGTTTTCGACTCGGCCTGACCGGATTTCAGGAGCCTCGAAGACGAAAGTCAGGAAAACATCATGGCTATTCTTCTGATTGCCGAACACGACAACGCTGCGCTTTCCGACCAGACCGCCAAGGCGCTTTCGGCGGCGCTGCAGATCGGTTCGGACGTGCATGTGCTGGTTGCCGGCAAAGATGCCAAGCCGGCAGCGGACGCAGCCGCCAAGCTCAAGGGCGTTACCAAGGTGCTGCTCGCCGACGCTGACGAACTGACCGAGCGTCTCGCCGAACCGCTGGCGGCACTCGTCGTTTCGCTTGCTGAGCCATATGAGACGATCATCGCGCCGGCGACCTCGTCGGGCAAGAACGTCGCGCCCCGCGTCGCGGCGCTGCTCGATGTCGCCCAGATATCGGAAATCATCGAAGTCGTGTCGCCCGACACCTTCAAGCGGCCGATCTATGCCGGCAACGCCATCCAGACGGTGCAGTCGAGTGACGCTAAGAAGGTCATCACGGTGCGCACCGCCTCCTTCCAGGCAGCACCCGAGGGCGGTTCCGCGCCGGTCGAGACGGTTCAGGCGGCGGCCAATCCCGGCCTGTCGAGCTTTGTTGAGAACAAGCTCTCCGAGACCGACCGTCCAGAGCTGACCTCGGCCAAGATTATCATCTCGGGCGGCCGTGCGCTGGGCTCCTCCGAGAAGTTCCAGGAGGTCATCCTGCCGGTCGCCGACAAGCTCGGTGCGGCGGTTGGCGCATCTCGCGCCGCCGTCGATGCCGGCTATGCGCCGAACGACTGGCAGGTCGGCCAGACCGGCAAGGTAGTAGCGCCCGACCTTTATATTGCCGTCGGCATCTCCGGTGCCATCCAGCACCTTGCTGGCATGAAGGATTCGAAGGTGATCGTTGCCATCAACAAGGACGAGGAGGCGCCGATCTTCCAGGTCGCCGACTACGGTCTCGTCGGCGATCTCTTCGTCATTCTGCCGGAACTGCAAAAGGCGCTTTGACGCCTTCTGCCAAAGCGTATTAAATTCTGACGGGTGGGGTAGACGAAGTCGCCCCGCCCTTTTAGTTTGCACTGCACAAAAAACGGGCCGCAAAGGCCTCGACGGGATCGGGTAATGAGCAAGATCGAGACGATCGGCATCATCGGCGCGGGCCAGATGGGTGGCGGCATCGCCCATGTGTCGGCGCTGGCGGGCTATAAGGTGCTGGTTTACGATATTTCGCCCGACCGCATCGAAAAGGGCATCGCTACGATCAGCGGCAACATGGCCCGTCAGGTCGGCTCCGGCAAACTCGAGGAAACGCTGCGCAATGAGGCGATGGCGCGCATTTCGGCGGCGCCGGCCATGGCCGACCTTGCGGGCGCCGATCTGGTGATCGAAGCAGCGACCGAGGACGAGACGGTCAAGCGCAAGATTTATGCCCAGCTCTGCCCGCAGCTCAACCCCGAGGCCATCCTGGCGACGAACACGTCATCGATCTCGATCACACGGCTGGCTTCGCAGACCGACCGGCCGGAACGCTTCATCGGCATACATTTCATGAATCCGGTTCCGGTGATGAAGCTGGTCGAACTGGTGCGCGGCATCGCCACCGAGGACCAGACCTTCGAGGCGGCAAAAACCTATGTGAAGCAGCTCGACAAGACGATCACCGTCTCGGAGGATTTCCCGGCCTTTATCGTCAACCGCATCCTGCTGCCGATGATCAACGAGGCGATCTACACGCTCTATGAAGGTGTCGGCTCGGTCGATGCCATCGATACCGCCATGAAGCTCGGCGCCAACCATCCGATGGGGCCGCTGCAGCTTGCCGATTTCATCGGGCTCGATACCTGCCTGTCGATCATGCAGGTGCTGCATGACGGACTGTCGGATTCGAAATACCGCCCCTGCCCGCTGCTGGTCAAATATGTCGAGGCCGGCTGGCTCGGCCGCAAGACCGGGCGCGGCTTCTACGACTATCGCGGCGAGCATCCCGTTCCGACACGCTGATCCTTATCGCTACCAGCGCACAAAAAGTCGTCCGCCGAGCGCCCCGAGCACGGCAAGGATGGCGACCGCGATTGTGTACCAGGTGCCGACGAAAAGCGGCGAATCGTCGAAGCAATGCGCCGCATAGAAGGTCGCCGCCAGCCCGCCGGCAAGCAGGCCCGCGGCCGCACCGGCAAGCACCGGCCTTGTCGGCGCGCCATGGCGTAGGACCGCGAGAAAGACGGCAAGCGGGCCGATCCCGATCAACGGAATGAAGGTCAGGCAGATGACCATGTTCGTCCCGACCAGGCGTGTGCCCCAGTCGGACGCAGGCACGGCGAAGAGTTCGAGAATCACGGCCACAATCACCAGCAGCGGGGCGGCGATCATCCAGCTTGCCGCCCGGCGGGTCGATGCACCGGGCGTCGACAGCGCATGCACCAGGGCAAAGGCGCTGGCCGAAAGAGCGATCGTGAAGACGAATTTGGACAGGAACCGCATCGTCTGCATGGCGATCGCGATGTCGGGGCGCGGGCCGATCATCAGCCAGAAAACCGCGGCCGCGATCACCATGGCCGCACCGGCGGCAAGCCACCAGGCGGCGCCCAGCGGCAGCGCCTTGCTGCGGGCATCGGCGTCGAGCGCCTTGATGAGATCTTCGGTCCTCATTTTATTCCCGCCCCGCCCCGAACCGTTTGGCAATGGCGGCAAGCCCGCGGTGCAGTGACACCCGCACAGCCGTCTCGCTGATGCCGAATTTGGCCGCCGTCTCGCCGATCGAACGGCCTTCGACCGATACGGCCGAGACGACGGAACGCTGTGCCGGCGACAGGCTGTCGAGCGCCCGGTTGACGTCGCGCTCGCTCACCGTCTCCGATTCCGGCTCGGCAAAGGTCTCGGCGATTTCGTCGATCTCGACCTCGATCCGCCGGCCGCGCCGCCGGAACGCGTCGATCAGCTTGAAGCGGGCTATTGCATAGACCCAAGGCAGCACCGGCGCATTATGGCGCCAGGTGTGTCGTTTCACATGAATGGCCAGCAAGGTTTCCTGCACGACATCCTCGGGATCCACCCCACCCTGCACGATCTTGCGCCGGGCAAAGCCACGAACGAGCGCGGCGATCCGGTGCAGAAAGTCGGCATAGGCCCTTTCGTCTCCAGCGATCGCGGCCCGCAGCAGCCGTGAAAGCTCGGCTTCGTCCTTGCCGCTCACAAGAGTTCACTCCCCGATATTCGCGTCTCGGCGCTGATTTGTTACGGGGCGGGCGAAATAATGTCCAAGGCAAATTAGCTGAGCATCACGAAAGTTTGCCCTTTTGAGCAATTGAGTGGGCCAGCAATGTTGACTGCGCTAGTCATGTATTGGTAGGTGCAGCGTGCCAAGCCAACGACCATCGAAATCGAGGACGACGCCATGAAATATGCTCTTTCCGCCCTTGCCGGTGCGACAGCACTTGCAATCAGCCTGATCGCCGGCCCGGCAATAGCAGAGGACGAGGGCATCGTCGTCTACAACGCCCAGCACGAAAACCTGACCAAGGCCTGGGCGGAGGGATTCACCAAGGAAACCGGCATCAAGGTTACCGTCCGCAATGGCGGCGACAGCGATTTTTCCAATCAGATCGTTGCGGAAGGCACCGCTTCGCCCGCCGATGTATTCCTGACGGAGAATTCGCCGGCCATGGCATTAGTCGAGGCGGCCGGCCTGTTCGCACCGGTCGACACCGAGACGCTGGCCCAGGTTCCGCAGGAGTACCAGCCGGCGAGCGGCAAATGGGTCGGCGTCGCGGCGCGCAGCACGGTCTTTGCCTACAACAAGACCAAGCTGGCCGCCGACCAGCTGCCCAAATCGCTTCTCGATCTCGCCGATCCGAGCTGGAAGGGCCGTTGGGCCGCATCGCCCTCCGGCGCCGATTTCCAGGCGATCGTCAGCGCGCTTTTGCAGCTCAAGGGTGAGGCAGCGACGGCCGAATGGCTAAAGGCGATGAAGGAGAATTTTACCGGCTATAAGGGCAACAGCACGGTGATGAAGGCGGTCAATGCCGGCGAGGTCGAAGGCGGCGTGATCTATCACTATTACTATTACGGCGATCAGGCCAAGACCGGCGAGAACAGCAAGAATGTCGAGCTGCACTATTTCAAGCATCAGGATCCCGGTGCTTTCGTCTCGGTTTCCGGCGGTGGCGTGCTGGCCTCGAGCAAGCACCCGAAGGAAGCGCAGGCTTTCCTGAAATGGGTCACTGGCAAGGGTGGCCAGGACGTGCTGAAGACAGGCGATTCGTTCGAATACGCAGTCGGCAAGGGCGCCGAGTCCAATCCGAAGCTGGTGCCGCTGGCCGATCTGCAGGCGCCGAAAGTCGACCCGACGACGCTGAACTCGAAGAAGGTGACCGACCTGATGACGGCGGCCGGCTTGCTTTAGCCGGCGTTCGTCCTAAAAGGGCAACCGACTGCGCTCCGGTGGGAATTCGCTTTCCGCGGGAGCGCTCTGTTTTCAAGATGGCATTTGTCCATGACCACAAGCTGCTCGCCGCATTCGCCGACGATTGTTTCCGCCTTCGGGCGGAAACGGCACAACGTCTGATCTGATGCAGTCGGCGATCGATCTCGCACCTTCAGGCTTGCCAGCCGATACCACGGCCGTGCGGGCACGTCGTTGGTCGGTCTCATGGATTGCGCTGGCTGCCGTCTTTGTCTCGCTTTTCGCGCTGCTGCCACTTGCCTTCATCGCCTGGGTGGCGGTGCAGACTGGGTGGGAAACCGTGGAGGCGCTGGTGTTCAGGCCGCGCGTCGGCGAACTTCTGGTCAACACCAGTCTGCTGGTGGTGCTGACCGTGCCGATCTCGATCGTGCTGTCGGTGGCGCTGGCCTGGCTCACCGAGCGCAGCGATCTGCCGGGGGCCCGCCTTTGGGCCTGGTTGTCGGTGGCGCCGCTCGCCATTCCCGCCTTCGTCCACAGTTACGCCTGGATCACCATGGCGCCCAGACTGCACGGCCTGTGGGCCGGCGTGCTTGTATCCGTCATCGCTTATTTCCCGTTCCTCTATCTGCCGATAGCGGCAGCTTTGCGCCGGCTCGATCCCGCTCTCGAAGATGCAGCAGCGGCCCTCGGGCTTGGCCCATGGCGCGTGTTTCGGCGTGTCGTGCTGCCGCAGCTCCGACTCGCCATTTGCGGCGGCTCGCTGCTGGTCGGCCTGCACCTCCTGGCCGAATACGGCCTTTACGTTTTCATCCGCTTCGACACCTTCACCACCGCGATCGTCGACCAGTTTCAGTCGACCTTCAACGGTCCCGCCGCCAACATGCTGGCCGGCGTGCTGGTGACCTGCTGCCTTGTGCTGCTCGGTCTGGAGGTGCTGGTGCGCGGCGAGGAGCGCTATGCCCGCGTCGGTTCGGGTGCTGCGCGCCAGCAGCAGCGCACGAGCCTTGGGCGCGCCACCATTCCTTGCCTGCTGCTGCCTGCCATTACCACGCTGCTGGCGCTCGGCGTGCCGTTCGTCACCATCGCCCGCTGGCTCATGGCCGGCGGCGCCGATGTCTGGCGGCTCGACGAGATCGGCCTGGCGCTTGGCCAGACGCTGTTCCTGGCAATTGCCGGGGCGCTGCTCGCCACCGTCGCGGCAATGCCGATGGCGTGGATCTCGATCCGCGCGCCGGGGCGGCTGCAACGCGTCCTGGAGGCCTGCAACTACATCGTCGGCGCGTTGCCCGGCGTTGTCATCGCCCTGGCGCTGGTCACCATCGCCGTGCGTATCGCCATGCCGCTCTACCAGACCCTGTTCACCATCCTGGTCGCCTATGCGCTGATGTTCCTGCCGCGCGCCCTGATTAGCCTCAGGGCGTCGATCGCACAGGCGCCGGTCGAGCTCGAACGCGCCGCCTCCAGCCTCGGCCGGTCGCCGCTCAAGGCGCTGTGGTCGACGACCATCCGCCTGTCGGCGCCGGGCGCCGCAGCCGGCATGGCGTTGGTCGCGCTGGGCATCATGAACGAATTGACCGCAACCCAGATGCTGGCGCCCAACGGTACCCGCACTCTGGCCATGGCGTTTTGGTCCTATAGCGGCGAGATCGACTATGCGTCGGCAGCGCCTTATGCCCTGATCATGGTGGCGATGTCGCTGCCTTTGACCTGGCTGCTCTACGTCCAGTCGAAGCGGATGGCCGGGCGATGAGCTTTCTCGAGCTGAGCGGCATCCACAAGCACTACGGGCCCGTCGCAGCACTTGCCGGCGTCGACCTCAGCGTGGCCAGCGGCAGCCGTACGGCAATCGTCGGGCCGTCCGGTTGCGGCAAGACCACCTTGCTGCGGCTGATCGCCGGCTTCGAGGCGCCGGACCAGGGCCGCATCGTGCTCGATGGCGAGGTGTTGGCCAATGGCGACACGGCCGTGCCGGCGCATCGCCGCGGCATCGGGCTGGTGGCGCAGGACGGCGCTCTGTTCCCGCATCTGAGCATCGCCGCCAATATCGGCTTCGGCATGGGGCGTCACGAGGAAAAGCGGGGCGAGCGCATCGCCGAGCTCGCCTATGTCGTCGGGCTGGACAAAGGTATCCTGAAGCGCCGTCCGCACGAACTCTCCGGCGGCCAGCAGCAGCGCGTCGCGCTCGCCCGCGCCATGGCCATGAAGCCGCGGCTGATGCTGCTCGACGAGCCGTTCTCGGCGCTCGACACCGGCCTGCGCGCCTCGATGCGCAAGGCCGTGGCCGAGCTCCTTGAAACCGCCGGCATCACCACCATCCTGGTCACCCATGATCAGGCCGAGGCGCTGTCATTCGCCAGCCAGGTCGCAGTGATGCGCGACGGCAAATTCTCGCAGATCGGCACGCCGCGCGAGCTCTATTTCAGGCCGAAGGACAGGATGATTGCCGAGTTCCTCGGCGACGCCATCGTCTTGCCGGCCAGGATCGCCGATGGCTTCGCTACCTCGCCGCTCGGCCGGATCGCCGTCGACAGCACCGAGCGGCGCGACATCGCCCGCATCATGCTGCGGCCCGAGCAGGTGCTGCTGAAACGAACCTCGCGTGAAGGCATGTCGGGCACGCCGGACATGCTGTTCGGGGAGGTCACGGAATCCGAATTCGCCGGCTCGATTTGCACCATCGCCGTGCGTCTCTTGAACAGTCCCGATCCGCCCGACGCGGCCGCCATCGGCAACACGCCATTGATCCTGCGCAAGCCGGGCATGGACGCGCCGGCGGTCGGCGAGATCGTGCGGCTGACCGTGTCGGGCAAGGCGCATGTGTTTGCCTGAACGGTTTTGCGCAAGGCCGATTTCAATCGACCCGTTTGCCCGCTTGATCGAACCAATGCAGCTTTTCGGACCTGGCCACGACGCGCAATCGGTCGCCTGGCTTGGCGCTGGCGCGGCCTGAGACGCGCACCACGATACGGCTGCCGGCTGCCACGCAATGGAGGAAGCTTTCGGCACCGACCGGTTCGACCGCTTCCACTGTCGCCGGCAGCGCGAGCGCGCCGGCCGGCGCCTCTGCCGCGAAGGTGATATCGGCGTCCTCTGGACGAAAGCCTAGTGTCACCACCTTGCCCTGTCGAGGCGCCAAGCCAATCACCGTACCGTCGGCCAATACCGAGCTTGGGGAGGCCCCTGTGAGCGCCAGCAGATTCATCGGCGGTGCGCCTATGAACGAAGCGACGAAGGTCGAAGCCGGTTTCTCGTACACATCAAGCGGAGCGCCGGTCTGCTCGACCAGTCCGGCGTTCATGACGACGAGGATGTCGGCCAGCGTCATCGCCTCAAGCTGGTCGTGCGTGACATAAACCGAGGTGACGCCAAGCGAGCGCTGCAGATTCTTGATCTCGATGCGCATCTGCCCGCGCAATTTCGCATCGAGGTTGGACAGTGGTTCGTCGAACAGGAAGACCTTCGGGTTGCGCACGATGGCGCGACCCATGGCGACGCGCTGGCGCTGACCGCCTGAAAGCTCGCGCGGGCGCCGGTCGAGCAGCGCCGAAAGCTCCAGCACCTTGGCCGTCGAGCGTACCCTGCTGTCGATCTCGTCCTTCGGCGTGCCGCGGTTGCGCAGGCCATAGGCCATGTTGTCATAGACCTTCATATGTGGGTAGAGCGCGTAATTCTGGAACACCATGGCGATGTCGCGCTCGGTCGGGCCGATGGCGTTGACCACCTTGCCGTCGATGGCGACTGTACCGGCCGAAATGGTCTCCAACCCGGCGATCATCCTCAGCAGCGTGGACTTGCCGCAACCTGACGGGCCGACCAGCACGCAAAGCTCCTTGTCAGGAATGGCGATTGAGACGCCCTTCACGGCTTCGACGCCGCTGGGATAGACCTTCTTCACGTCCTTCAGATCGACGGTCGCCATCAGAGTCTCACTTTTCGGATTCGACCAGGCCACGCACGAACCAGCGTTGCATCATCACCACGACGAGAATCGGCGGCACGATGGCCAGCATTGCCGTGACCATCACGAGGTGCCATTGGGTGTCGGCATCGGCGAAGGAAACCATCTTTCTCAGCGCGATGACGATGGTGTTCATGTCGTTACTGTTGGTGACGAGCAGCGGCCAAAGATACTGCGTCCAGCCATAGATGAAGAGGATCACGAACAGCGCGGCGATGTTTGTCCGCGACAGCGGCAGGAGGATATCAAAGAAGAAGCGCCATGGCCCGGCACCGTCGACACGCGCCGCCTCGACCAATTCGCCCGGTATGGTCATGAAGAACTGGCGAAACAGCAGCGTTGCGGTGGCTGAGGCGATCAGCGGGACGATCAGGCCGGCATAGGTGTCGATCATGCCGAGATCGACCATCACCTTGTAGGTCGGCAGGATGCGCACCTCGACTGGAAGCATCAAGGTGATGAAGATCAGCCAGAAGAAGGTCATGCGCAGCGGAAAGCGAAAGAACACGATCGCGTAGGCCGACAGGATCGAGATGAAGATCTTTCCGACCGCAACGCCGAGCGCCATGATCGTGGTGTTGAGGAGCAGCCTGCCGACGCTGACCCCGCCGATACGGCCGATGCCGCCGAACAGCGCCTCACTGTAGTTGTTCCATAGCTGGCTGCCCGGCAAGAGCGGCAGCGGCGGCCTGAGGATCGTTTGCAGCGTGTGCGTCGAGGCCACGAAGGTATAGTAGATCGGAAAAGCCACGATCAATATGCCGAGGATGAGCACGGCATGGGCGATGAAGGTGCGGAGCGGGGACTGGCCGATCATCGCTGCCCTCAGCCGTAGTGGACTTTGCGTTCCACATAGCGGAACTGGATCGCTGTGAGCGCGATGACGATGGCCATCAGGATGACCGACTGCGCCGCCGAGTCGCCCAGGATCAGATTGACGAAGCCGTCATTGTAGACCTTGTAGACCAGCGTCTCGGTCGTCTTGCCCGGCCCGCCGCCGGTGACGGCATGAACGATGCCGAACGTGTCGAACAGGGCATAGACAGTGTTGACGACCAGCAGGAAAAAGGTTGTCGGCGCAAGCAGCGGGAAGATGATGGTCCAGAAGCGCTTGGTTTCGCCGGCGCCGTCCATGGCCGCCGCTTCGATCAGCGTTTTCGGCACCGCCTGCAGGCCGGCGACGAAGAACAGGAAATTGTAGCTGATCTGCTTCCAGGCAGCCGCCGACACCAGCAGGATCATGGCGTGGGTGCCGTTGAGCAGTGGGTCCCAGGCGATGCCGAGGCTTCTCAGCAAATAGGCCAACGAGC
This sequence comes from Mesorhizobium sp. M0045, assembly GCF_040323385.1. NCBI lineage: Bacteria > Pseudomonadati > Pseudomonadota > Alphaproteobacteria > Hyphomicrobiales > Phyllobacteriaceae > Mesorhizobium > Mesorhizobium sp. M0045. The sequence continues at coordinate 242,944 of NZ_JAMYUY010000003.1, read as the reverse complement.
CTATCGAAGGGTTGAACAGAAACAGCCACAGCATGCCGGCGATCGCCGGCGCCACGGCATAAGGCCATATCAACAGTGTGCGGTAGAGGCCTTTGCCGCGCACGGCCTTCTCGGCCATAACCGCGAGCAGCAGGGCCACAACCATGGCAACGATCGCGGTCGCAAGCGAGAACACCACCGTGACCTTGATCGAGTTGAGGTAGGCCGGATCGGCCAGCACCTTCCGGAAATTGGCAAACCAGACGAACCTGCTCTTCAGCCCGAACGGGTCTTGCCTGAGCATCGACTGGTAAAGCGCCTGACCGGCCGGCCAGTAGAAGAAAACCAGGGTGATGGCGAGCTGTGGCGCCACCAGCAGGTAGGGCAGGATCTTGTTGGGAAAGACGACGCGTGGAGACAGGCTGATTTCCCTCGCTATCCAGGCATCGCCCACGCGCGCTCGCGTGGGCGATATTCCAACCGACTGACCGAGACGATCTCGTTAGTTGTCCAGGGCTTCCTTGATCGCGGCGTTGCCGCGCGCGACCGCATTGTCGAGCGCCTGCTGGGCGGTTTGCTGGCCGGCCAGCATCTTCTCCAGCTCCTCGTTCTGGATATCGCGCACCTGCGGCAGATTCGGCAGGCGCACGCCCTTCGAATTGTCGGTCGGCGACTTGCCGATCATCTGCAGGATGGGTGTCTCGCGGCCGGGGTTCTTGTCATAGAAGCCTGATTTCTTGGTCGCCTCGTACGCGGCGAGCGTCACAGGCAGGTATCCCGACTTCTGGTGCAGGTATTCCTGTACATCGGTCTTGGACAGATAGGCAAAGAAGGCGGCAACGCCCTTGTACTCCTCGTCCGACTTGTTGCCGAACACCCATAGGCTGGCACCGCCCGGCGTCGTGTTCTGCGGGGCACCCTTGGCGTCACTGTCGTAGGGAAGCTGGCCGATGCCATAATTCATGCCGGACTTGACGATATCGCCGAGGCCGCCCGACGATTCAGTGAAGATGCCGCATTCGCCGGCGAGGAATATCTGCTTGGCTTCGGAGGTGCGGCCGCCATATTTGAACGTGCCGTCCTTGGCCAGGTCGGCGAGCGCCTGGAAGTGGTTGACGAAAATCGGCGCATTGATCTTGAGTTCGACATCGCCGCCGGCCAGGCCGTTCTGCTGGGTGGCCCAAGGCACGTCATTCCACGCCGCGAAATTCTCCAGATGGATCCAGGTCAGCCAGGTCGAGGTATAGCCGCAAGAAGCGGCGCCGCTCGTTTTGATCTTCTTGGCGGCTTCCCAAACCTCGTTCCAGGTCTTGGGCGGATTGTTCACGTCGAGGCCTGCCTTCTGGAAGATGTCCTTGTTGTAGTAGAGGATCGGCGAGGAGGAGTTGTAGGGGAAGGACAGCATGGTGCCGTCCGGCTTCGAATAATAGCCGACGATGCCGGGCAGATACTGGCTCTTGTCGAAAGTCATCCCGGCGCCGGTCATCACATCGGCCACCGGCTTTATCGCACCCTCGGCCGCCATCATCACGCCGGTGCCGACGTCGAACACCTGGAGGATATCGGGCGCTTGCCCGGCACGAAAGGCAGCGATGCCGGCATTCAGCGTCTCCGGATAGGTGCCCTTGAACACCGGAACGAGCTCATATTCGCTCTGGCTGGCGTTGAAATCCTTGGAGATCTTGGCGACGACCTCGGCGTTGGCGCCGGTCATGGCGTGCCACCAGCTGATCTGCGTGACGGCGAAGGCGGAGGTGGTGGAAAGCAGGGTCACGGTGGCGGCGATACCGGCCGCAAAGCCGAAGAACTTCATGTTTCATCTCCCGCATTGGCGAAAGGGGCACCTCCGCAAAGCCAATATGTGGCGCTGATGACAATCGGACAACGGTTTTGTTGCCGATCAATGAACACCATTCCTTCCTAAAGTGCACTCGCTACCGAAACCGGGCGTCAGAAACGACATCACCGCCTTTTTCGGCGCAGCGGCATCGGTTTTCCCCCGAAAAGACCCGCCTCATGGCCTACGGGTTAACTATTCGTTAAAATCTCCAAGAGCTAATCCGTCACACCTCCCCTGTTAGTTTTGACCGAGTGACCAGGATGCTGACGGTCTATAATTGTATCGTAAATCAGCACGACCTGAGACTGGTTGCGCTCGCCGCACTCGTCTGTGGAATTTCTTGTTTCTCTGCGGTTAATCTCCTTAAGCATGTCGGCCGATCGACCGAGCGAAACCGGCTTGTCTGGCTGATGATCGCCGCGGCCTCGACCGGGTTCGGCATATGGGCGACGCATTTCATCGCCATGACCGCGTTTACGCCGGGAATACCGAACGCATACAATCCGGGATTATCCGCCTTTTCGCTTGCCGCCGCCGTCATCCTGACCGCGCTTGGGATGTGGGTCGCCACCTTGCGGCGCGGCATCGACCATTTCCTCGTCGGTGGCGCCATTCTCGGCGGCGCCATCGCGACGATGCACTACATCGGCATGGCCGCTTTCGAGGTCGAAGGCCGGGTCGTATGGAACCTGCTCCTTGTCGCGATATCGCTTCTGGCCGGAGTGACCCTTGCGGCACTGGCGCTCCTGGTCGTCTTGCGCCGCCCGTCAGCACTCGCGACTCTCGGCGGCGCCGCGCTTTTGACGCTGGCCATTTGCAGCTTGCATTTCATCGCGATGACCGCGGTGTCGATCATTCCGGATTCCTCGATTGAAATATCCGAACATTCCGTCGAGCCCATTTCCCAGGCCTTTGCCGCAGCGGTCGCCAGCCTTGTAATCCTTGTGCTGTCAGGTGCGGCGCTGTGGATCGACCTGCGCTTTCGCCGCCAGAAGCTCGAGGCCGATCGCATGCACGATCTCGCCAACGCGGCGGTGGAAGGTCTGATCGTTTGCGATGGCACCCGCATCGTCAGTGCCAATGACAGTATGGCGAAGCTGACCGGAACAGCGACAGCCACCCTGAACACGATGCAACTCGGCGAGCTTTTCGAGGGACAGAGCGCAGCCGATATGTCCGGCTTCGGCGAACAGGCGCAGGAAGCAACATTAAGGGGCAGCGACGGCGCGAGAGTTCCTGTCGAGCTGATCGCCAGGAAGATCACCTACTGCGGCAGGCCTCATACGGTGCTTGCCGTTCGCGACATCCGTGAGCGCAAGAAGGCAGAAGAAGAGATTCTCCGCCTCGCGCATTTCGATCCGCTTACCGGGCTTGCCAATCGGCGGAGCTTTTCTTCCCGGCTGGAAGCAGAATTCGCCTCGATGGATCGTGGCGGCAAGGATGGATATCTGGCGCTCCTGCTGCTTGACCTCGACCGGTTCAAGCAAGTCAACGACCTCTACGGCCACAGCGCCGGTGACGCGATGCTGCAGAAGCTCGCGCACTGCATTTCCGGCATTCCGCGCCACGGACAGATGCTCGCGCGTCTCGGCGGCGACGAATTTGCCATCATAGCTCCGAACCTCCCCGACCCCCTGGCCGCAGGCCGGATAGCCGAGGACTTGCTGGCGGCGATCCGCGAGGAAAACAGGGTTTCGGTCGGCTCCGGCCTCGTCTCGGCCAGCATCGGCATCGCCTTCTTTCCGCTGGATGCCGAAGACCAGGCCGGCCTGATCAGCCACGCCGACACGGCACTCCATCGCGCCAAAACCGAAGGCAGGGACACTTACCGGTTTTTCGAGATAGCCATGGGCACCGCGGCCCGCGACAAGCGCGTGATGGAGCATGAATTGCGCCAGGCCATCGCCCGCAAGGAGTTCCACCTCGTCTACCAGCCTCAGAAGGAAATCCGCGGCGGCAGGATGATCGGCTTCGAAGCCCTGGTCCGGTGGCAGCACCCTGAGCGGGGTGACATTTCTCCGGCTGTTTTCATCCCCGTAGCCGAAGACAGTGGCGCGATCGCCCAGATCGGCGACTGGGTGCTGACGACGGCTTGTAACGATGCTGCTCGCTGGACAAATCCGCTGATGGTCGCCGTCAACGTCTCCGCCGTGCAGCTTCACAATCCGAACTTCAGCCGCAAGGTGCATGACGCACTGGCGAGGTCGGGCCTCGCACCCGGCAGGCTGGAACTGGAGATTACCGAAACAGCCCTGGTGAAGGATATGCCCCGCGCACTGGCGGCGTTGAGGCAGGTCAAGGCGCTTGGCGTGCATGTAGCGATGGACGATTTTGGCACCGGCTACTCTTCGCTGTCCAACCTTAGCGCCTTTCCCTTCGACAAGATCAAGATCGACGGCTCGTTCATCAAATCGGTCGACAAGAACGCCCAGTTCGCGGCGATCGTCCGCGCCGTGCTGGGGCTTGGACGCGGTCTCGGCCTACCGGTCCTTGCGGAGGGCATCGAGACGCCGGGTGAATTGAGGTTCTTGGACGCCGAGGCTTGCGAGATCGGGCAAGGCTATTACCTCGGCAAACCGGCTCCGATCGAGACGTTCGGCGAACTGACGGGCGTGGCTGCTCCGGCAATCCGCACAGCCAGCCGACGCGGCGCAAGCATTGCCGTGCTCAAGCCGCGCCTGCGCACGGTCTGAGCCTATCCCGGCTGAAGCGCCGCCTCGACCAGACGCTTGGCATCCGGCCCCGACCATTCGGCCGGGCCGTTCATATGGGCGATGAGGCAGCCTTGCCCATCGATCAGCATGGTGACGGGCAGACCTAGCGCCAGGCCGCGCGTCTTGACGTCGTTGAACAGCGCCATCGTGGCATCGCGATAGTAGCCGAGCGACTTGACGCCGGTGTCCTCCAGGAATTTCTTCGGTTTGGCATCGTCGCCGGCATCGACGTTGACGGCAATAACCTGAAACGCATCGCTGCCCATCTCCTTCTGCAGCGCATCGAGCGCCGGCATTTCGGCGCGGCAAGGTGCACACCATGTCGCCCACAGATTGAGCAGCACCGTCTTGCCTGCATGATCGGCGATCGTCGTCGGCTTGCCGTTGGGGCCGTTGAAGGTAAGGCTTTTCAGCGATTGCGGCGGATCCGCCGGCAAAAGCGCGGCAACCTGGCCGGTAGCAGCGGCGGCGATCTTCTTGGCACGGTCGGTCTTGGCGACGCAGGCGGCGTCGTCCTTGCCGCCGCCGGCGGCCACTGGCGCGGGCGCCTTGTTGCCAGAACTGCTTTCCCTGACATATACCGCGACCGCGCCGGCCAGCACGCCCGCAACCAAAGCGGCGAGGATGAGACGCAAAGCCGGGAAAAATCTATTGCCGTCTGCCATTTTTGAAAAACTGCTCCGGAGCACGGGTTATAGCGATGAACGACAAGAAGGCCAGCAACCAGATGTGGGGCGGACGTTTTGCCTCGGGTCCGGCCGCAATCATGGAAGCGATCAACGCGTCGATCTCGTTCGACCGCAAACTCTATGCGCAGGATATTCGCGGCTCGATCGCCCATTGCCAGATGCTGGCGCAAACGGGCATTATTTCGGCGGCCGATCAAGAAAAAATCACTCACGGGCTGAACACGATCCTGGCAGAGATCGAGACCGGCACATTCGAGTTCTCCACCAGGCTGGAAGACATCCACATGAATATCGAGGCCCGTCTGGCCGATTTGATCGGGCCCGCAGCTGGCCGCCTGCATACCGCCCGCTCGCGCAATGACCAGGTGGCGGTCGACCTCAGGCTGTGGGTCAAGGACGAGTGCTTTCGCGTCGCCGAGGCGCTGAAGGGCCTGATCACGGCGTTCCTGGATCGCGCCGAGGAGCATGCGGCAACGGTGATGCCGGGCTTCACCCACATGCAGGCGGCGCAGCCGGTGACCTTCGGCCATCACTGCATGGCCTATGTCGAGATGTTTGCGCGCGACCTGTCTCGCGTCCGCGATGCGATTGAGCGTATGGATGAAAGCCCGCTCGGCGCTGCCGCCCTTGCCGGCACCAGCTTTCCGATTGACAGGCACGAGACAGCGAAGGCGCTTGGCTTCCGCGAGCCGATGCGCAATTCGCTCGACAGCGTTTCGGATCGCGATTTCGCGCTCGAGTTCCTGGGCGTAGCAGCGATCTGCGCGACGCATCTGTCGCGACTGGCTGAAGAGATCATCATCTGGTCGACGCCGCAATTCGGCTTCGTCAGGCTGTCGGATAGTTTCTCGACGGGTTCGTCGATCATGCCGCAGAAGAAGAATCCCGACGCTGCCGAACTGGTGCGCGGCAAGACCGGCCGCGTCACCGGGCACCTCGTCGGCTTGCTGACAGTAATGAAGGGCATGCCGCTGACCTATGGCAAGGACATGCAGGAAGACAAGGAATCCGTCTTCGACGCGGCCGAGACGCTCGACCTGATGCTGGCGGCAATGACCGGCATGGTGCGCGACATGACGGTGAACACTGCGGCGATGAAAAAGGCTGCCGGCGCCGGCTATTCGACTGCGACCGACCTCGCCGACTGGCTGGTGCGCACGCTCGGCCTGCCGTTCCGCGAGGCGCACCATATCACTGGCCGGGCGGTGGCGCTGGCCGACGACAGGAAGATCGGGCTCGACAGGCTTTCGCTGGAGGATCTGCAGTCCATTCACCCCGGTATCAGCGCCGACGTGTTTTCGGTTCTTGCCGTGCAGAATTCTGTAAAGAGCCGCACGAGCTTCGGCGGCACCGCGCCGTCCGAGGTGCGCAAGCAGATCCGCTACTGGAAAAAGCGACTCGCCAAAGCGTAAGACGCGGGGTGCAATGGCCGCAAAACTCGGCTAGAAGCGGCTGCGGGCAACAGTTTCGGACGGATGGCACGATGACCGAAAGCAGGATTTTGGTGACGCTGACGCTGTTGGCAGCAATGGCCACCGTTGCGGCCTGCGGCAGGAAGGCTGCGCTCGATACGCCCTACGCGGCCGCCGTGCAGGCCCGCAAGGACGCCGAGAAGGCCAAGCAACCTTTGCCGCCGGAGCCGGAAAAACCTGTTGAGGACAAGAAATTCATCCTCGACCCGCTGCTCTGATTTTTCGGACCAATCTCGTGAACCATTTCGACTACCGCGACGGCGCGCTGCATGCCGAGGACGTGGCGATATCAGACATCGCCGCCAGCGTCGGCACGCCGTTCTATTGTTATTCGACGGCGACGCTGACCAGGCATTTTCGCGTCTTCACAGAGGCCTTTGCCGGGCTCGACGCCCTCGTCTGCTATGCCATGAAGGCGAATTCGAACCAGGCCGTGCTGAAGGTGTTGGCAAGACTCGGCGCCGGCGCCGACGTGGTCTCGGAGGGCGAATTGCGCCGCGCTTTGGCGGCCGGCATTCCGGCAAGCAAGATCCTGTTTTCGGGCGTCGGCAAGACCGGGCGCGAAATGGATTTTGCGCTCTCGGCCGGCATTCTCTGTTTCAACGTCGAATCCGAACCGGAGCTGGAGCTGCTGTCGGCCCGCGCGACCGCGCTGGGCAAGATCGCGCCGATCTCGCTGCGCATCAATCCGGATGTCGACGCCAGGACGCACAACAAAATTTCGACTGGGAAGGCCGAGAACAAGTTCGGCATTCCCTGGCAGCAGGCACGAAAGGTTTATGCCCGCGCGGCTGAGCTGCCGGGCATCAAGGTCACCGGCATAGACACCCATATCGGCAGCCAGATCACCGAATTGCAGCCCTTCGACGAGGCCTTTGCGCTGCTGGTGGAGCTGGTCGGCGCCCTGCGCTCCGACGGTCATGCCATCGAGCACATCGATGTCGGCGGCGGCCTTGGCATTCCCTACCGCGTCGACAACAACCCGCCGCCTTTGCCCGATGCCTATGCCCGGATCGTCAGAAAGCATGTCGCCGAGCTCGGGCTGAAAGTGATGTTCGAGCCAGGCCGGCTGATCGTCGGCAATGCCGGCATCCTGGTCTCGGCGGTGATCTTCGTGAAGGAGGGCGACGCCAAGAACTTCCTCGTCGTCGACGCCGCGATGAACGACCTGATCCGGCCGACGCTTTACGACGCTTTCCACGACATCAAGCCGGTGGCGCAGCAGCCGGCCGCAGCACCGCGCATGAAGGTCGATGTCGTCGGCCCGGTTTGCGAGACCGGCGACTATCTCGGGCTCGACCGTGACCTGCCCCGGCTGAAATCCGGCGACCTGATCGCTGTCGCCACCGCCGGCGCCTATGGCGCCGTCCAGGCCGGCACCTACAATACCAGGCTGCTGGTACCGGAAGTGCTGGTCGACGGCGACCGCTTCCACGTTGTGCGCCCGCGCCAGACCTATGACGAGCTGATCGGACTGGATTCGGTGCCGGACTGGTTGGAGTAGAACTCTGCAGCTACAGGCGGTGCTGAATGAGCGCCCTGGTTTCGGCGATCCTGTTCTCGTTCCGGCGATAGAATGTCCACTGCTTGATGCGCTTGCTGCGCAAAAGCCCTGCCTGGGTCAGCACACGCATATGTTCGCTGAGCGTCGCCTGGGTGATCCCCAGCTTTTCCGCGATCAGCAGCGCGCAGACTCCGTCGTCGACCAGATCGCCGTCCGCCTGCGGCGGAAAATGCGCGCGCGGGTCCTTGAGCCAATCGAGGATCTGCAGCCTGCGCTCGTTGGCAATCGCTTTGAAGACATCGACCTCTTGCATTTAGCTACTTTGCCAAGTTACTAAGTAATGTCAACTCTGAATGTCAGCCCTGGGAGTGAATGCATGCTGCACGGCCACACGATCACACGCGAGCGCATTGCGGCGATGGAACCACGCATCCGGCCCTTCGTGCGCCACACGCCGGTGCTGCGCGTCGACATGGCCGATTTCGGCCGTCCGCCTCTGCCGGTCGACCTGAAGCTTGAGTGCTTGCAGCATTCCGGCTCGTTCAAGGCGCGTGGTGCGTTCACCAATCTCCTCGAACGGCCGGTTCCTGCGGCCGGCGTCGTCGCCGCATCGGGCGGCAATCACGGCGCCGCCGTCGCCTATGCCGCCATGCGACTCGGCCACAAGGCGACCATCTTTGTTCCCGAAGTGAGCCCGCAGGCCAAGCTGGACCGCATCCGCGGCTACGGCGCCGAGCTGATCGTCGGCGGCGCCCGTTATGCCGAGGCGCTGGCCGCCAGCGAGAGCTTCGCCGAAAAATCCGGCGCCCTGCAGATCCACGCCTTCAACCAGGAGGAGACGCTGGTCGGGCAGGGCACGCTCGGCCTCGAAATCGAGGCCGACCTGCCGGAGCTCGACACCCTGCTGGTCGCTGTCGGCGGCGGCGGCCTGATCGGCGGCATCGCCGCCTGGTTTTCCGGCCGCATCAGGATCATCGCGGTCGAGCCGGAGGGTGCGCCGACGCTTCATCGCGCGTTCGCGGCGGGCCGACCCGTCGACGCGCCGGCTGAGGGCGTCGCCGCCGATTCGCTCGCGCCAAAGCGTGTCGGCGAAATGATGTTTCCTATCGCCGAGGCATTCGTCGAGCGCTCGATCCTGGTCGGCGACGACGACATTGTCGCCGCCCAGGCGGCGCTGTGGGACCGCGTGCGAATCATCTCCGAGCCGGGCGGTGCGGCCGCCTTCGCGGCGCTCCTGTCCGGCCGCTACGCACCGGCTAGAGGCGAGCGCGTTGCCGTACTGGTCTGCGGCGCAAACGCCAATCCGGCGAAATTCTGACAATATCCGGGGCATTATTGTTCACGTTTTGGGGAACCGCCTCGCCTTCGCCGTGTTTGTTGGTATCCTTAGGGCGATGTGCATCCGCTTGGACGCACGAAGTACGCGCTAAGATTTTAGGTCTTCGCATCGTGCTTCCCGGAAATCGACTTTTCGGGCCCATGCGATAGACTCGTGAGGCCTGGGCTATCCCGCCCGGCCAGGAAGGGCCGATGACGCAACGACCCATTTTCACCAGCGATCGCAGTCTGGCCAGGCGCCTTGCCTTGAGCCGGCTGGGGACGCAGGTCTCGATAATCGTCGAACGCGGCTGGCCATTGCTGCTGCCGCTGATCATCGTCGCCAGCCTGTTCCTCAGCATTTCGTGGCTCGGCCTGTTCCCATTTTTGCCCGATCTGGCGCGGATCGGTCTTATCACGGCATTCGGCGTCGCAGCGCTTGCCGCACTCTATCCGCTGCGTTTCTTCCGCACGCCATCCAGTGCCGAGGTCGACCGCCGCATCGAGGCGGCCAACCGGCTCCTGCACAGCCCGGTGCAGGTCCAGACCGATCGTCCGAGCGGCAAGGAAAGCATTTTTTCGCAAGCCCTGTGGCGCGAGCATCAGCGGCGCATGGCTGACCGGCTGGGCGAGCTTGGCGGCGACGTGCCGCGCACACGCGTGCCGGAACGCGACCCGTGGGCGTTGCGCGCCGTTGCGGCGCTTTTGTTGGTCACTGCCTTTGCCTTCTCCTTCGGGCCGTCGGGCGGCAGGCTGGGCGACGGCTTTGTTGCCCGTACCGCCCGCGACGTCGTGCCGCCGCGCATTGATGCCTGGGTGACGCCGCCGGCCTATACCGGCAGGCCGCCGATATTCCTGAACGCCCCAGTCCTTGCCAACAACGCCACTCAAGCGGCGCCGACCTTCACCGTTCCGGAGGGCAGCGATGTGTCGCTGCGCGTCACCGGCGGTTCGGGCGAGGAAACGCTGAGCTACGCCGACACCGGCGGCAACACCCGCGCCATCGATCCGACCGGGCCGCAAGCCGCCAAGACTGAGACAGCTCCGGCAACGCCTTCCACCGTGCGCCAGTTCAGCGGCAAGTTGACGGCCGACGGCACGCTGACGCTGCAGTCCGGCGACGGCGAGCTCGGCCGCTGGGCCTTCGCCATAATTCCCGACAAGCCGCCGCAGATCCGCTTTGTCGGCGAGCCGAAGCGCGCCGTCAACGGCGCCTTCGAACTCAACTACCAGATCGACGACGACTATGGCGCGGCCTCCGCCAAGGCGGTTTTCGCATTGGCCGATCCGCAGGCGCCCAACGCGCATCCGCTCTATGGCCCGCCGGAAATGCCGCTGACGTTGCCGCGCCGCGGCGGCAAGGCCAATGCCGCTAAGACGACGAAGGACCTGACCGACCATGCCTGGGCCGGTGGCAACGTCAAGCTGTCGCTTGTCGCCACCGACGGTGCCGGACATACGGCGACCAGCGAAACCAAGACGCTGGTGATGCCGGAGCGGCCATTCTCCAACCCGTTGGCGCGGGCCGTGGTCGAGCAGCGCCGCATGCTGGCGCTCGACGCCTATGCCAAGGACCGCGTGCTCGACCTGATGGATGCGATCACGCTCAGGCCCGAAGACACGTTCGACAACATGACGCACTACCTCGCCATCATGAGCGCCCGCACCCGGCTGAAGATGGCCGGCAGCGACGATCAATTGCGCGACGAGGTCGCTTACCTCTGGGAGATCGCGCTCGGCATCGAGGAAGGCAATCTGTCGGCGGCCGAGAAGCGGCTGCGCCAGGCGCAGCAGGCGCTGCAGGATGCGATCAAGAACGGCGCCAGCGACCAGGAGATCGAGAAGGCGATGAAGGAACTGCGCGAGGCGATGAACCAGTTCCTGCAGGAATTCACGGCGCGGGCGCAGCAGAATCCGAATGCGCCACAGATGCAGCAGAACGGCCGGGAACTGCGCCAGAGCGACATCGACCGCATGATGGACCAGATCGAGAACCTGGCGAAATCCGGCAATCGCGACCAGGCGCAGCAATTGCTGTCTGAGCTGCAGGACATGATGAACAATCTGCAGGCAGGCCGCCAGCAACAAGGCGGTCAACAGGACAGCGAGATGCGTCAGCAGATGGATAAGCTGGGCGAGATCATGCGGCGCCAGCAGGAGATGATGAACGACACCTTCCGCATGGACCAGATGCAGCGTGGCCAGCAACAGCGCGGGCAGAACCGCGACGAGCAGCTCGGCGAGAACGGTGAGCCGGGCCCGATGGGCGAACAGGGCAAGCCCGGCCTGGGCGACGACCGCGATCCGCTCGGCCGGCCGGGGCAGATGACGCCGCAGGAATTCGCCGATGCGATGAAGCAGTTGCAGGAAGGCCAGGGCAAGCTGCAGAGCGAGCTCGATCAATTGAGGAAGAGCCTCGAAGGCATGGGCCTCGACCCCAATGAGGGGTTTGGCGAGGCCGGCAAATCCATGGGCAATGCCGAACAGGCGCTCGGCGAGGGCGAAGGCGACCAGGCCGTCGGTCACCAGGGCCGCGCATTGGAAGCCTTGCGCAGGGGCGCCAAGGACATGATGAAGCAATTGCAGGCGATGCAAGGCGACCAGGGCGGCAACGGCCAGGGCGGACGACAGCAGAATGCCGACCGTGACCCGCTCGGGCGGCCCCGCACCAGCGAGGGTCCCGATGACGGGAGTTCGGTGAGAGTGCCTGACGAGATCGACGTGCAGCGTGCCCGCCAAATCCTCGAAGCGATCCGCAAGCGGCTCGGCAATGCACTCAGCCCCGATATCGAGCGCAGCTATCTGGAGCGGCTCCTGGAGCTGAAGTAAGGCTGCCTGTATTCGGAAGATCGCCGCGCGCGGTCCGTGCTGGCCGCCACCGCCGGACTGAGCGGCATTCTTTAACGGTTGGTGAAAGCCTCGCGGATCGCCTCTTCCATGCCGTCGATGGCCTCGCCGGAAGCGTTCGGGTTGCGCCGCAGCACCACGTTCGAGGAATCGATGTCGCCGAACCCGTCGGCGGTCGTAAGCTCGCGGCAGCCGGCCGGGATGTTGCTGCGCGAGATCGGCGCAATCGCCAGCCCGGAGGTGACGGCGAGCCGCAGGCCGCCATTGGTATCGCTGGTGTAGGCGACACGATAAGCGAGATCGCGCTGTTCCAGCGACTTTATCGCGAAATCCTTGCACCAACCGGCACGGTTGTAGAGCGCGATCGGCACCGGCCGCTCCTCATGCATGTGATGCAGCTCTGACGTCACCCATACGGTCGGGTCATGCATCAGCACCTCACCGCCCGACAGATCCTGCCATTCGAACACCACCGCCAGATCGAGCTCGCCAGCGGCGAGCGCCGCGATCTGCGCACCGGAATGCGCGTAGCGGACGGTGATGTCGACCTGAGGATGGCGCTTGGCAAAGGCGCCGAGCGCGCGCGACAGGATCGCGTGGCCATATTCCTCCGGGATACCGATGCGCACCGGCCCGCCAAGCGGCGCCGCGACCATCGATGCCGCCGTCTCGTCGAGCAGTGAAACGATGCGCCTGGCGTTGGCGATGAGCTCGGCGCCGCGCCGTGTCAGCGCCACACCACGAGAGCCGCGCTCGAACAGGCTGTCGCCGATCATTCCTTCAAGCTTCTTCATCTGCATCGAGACCGCCGACTGGGTGCGGCCGGCCCGCTCCGCCGCCTTGGTGAAATTGCCACTGTCGGCGACCGCCACGAAGGTTCGCAACAGGTCGCTGTCGAGATTGGGTCGCATGTGCCCACCATAAGAAAATCTGATTGCTGGCATCATTCCAATTCGTTTGCAACATGTCAAACGGCGGACGATAGTTCGCCTTACCCATTGGATATGCGGCCGCGAAATCGGCCGCGGACCAATCAAAAGTCCTCACTCGTACCCGCTGCCCGAAATGGCGGCGGGTTCTTTTTACCCGGATGCAGGCCTGCGTTCGGCCGCGCACGCGGGGACAGGAGCGCCTATGCAGAATCGGCTTGTGCTCGGCATCCTCAGCCTCTGTCTCGGCGTACTGGTCTTTTCGCTGCAGGACCCGCTGGTCAAGGCGGTGTCGAGCCACTATCCGGTCACCGAGGTGATGGCGATCCGCTCGATCGTCGCCTTGCCGATCCTGGTTTTCCTCGTCCACGCCGATGTCGGATTGCAGGCAATCCTGTCGAAGCGGTTCGGCATGCTGACGATGCGCGCCTTCATCCAGTTCACCTCCTACACGGCCTACTATCTGGCAATCGCCGCCCTGCCGCTGGCTGACGCGGTGGCGCTCTATTTCATGGCGCCGCTGTTCATCATGGCGCTGGCCGGCCCCTATCTCGGCGAACGCGTGTCCTGGCAGGCGCTCGCCACCGTCCTGGTCGGCATGCTCGGCGTGCTGGTGATGGTGCGCCCAGGCGCCGGCTTGTTCGACTGGGCGGCGCTGCTGTCGCTAGGTTCGGCTCTGCTCTACGGTTTCTCGCAGCTGATGGCGCGCAAGATCGGCGACACCGAATCCTCGACCGTCATGGCGTTCTATCAGAACGGCGCCTATCTGGTCGGCGCGGCCGTGGTGGCGGCATTGTTTTGGCTGGCAGGCATTGACCACGCCGTGCATCCGAGCCTCGAATTCCTCGTCCGGCCATGGGTCTGGCCGGCGACGCCGGATCTCCTCAAGATGGGGGCATGCGGCTTCGTTGCGTCGGCCGGAATGATCCTGTTGTCGCAGGCCTACCGGCTGGCGCCCGCCAACAGCGTCGCCACCTTCGAATACACCGGTATCATCTGGTCGCCGCTATGGGGTTTTCTGTTCTTTGCCGAAATGCCGCGACCAGCGACGGCGGCCGGCGCAGCCCTCATCATCGGCGCCGGGCTTTTTGCGCTCAATGCCGGCCGGCGCCGGAGCGGCGAGCCAGCCATTGCGGCGACCGGCGACCCTGCCTGAAGGCGGTCGACCTTAGGCTTTAGGCGAAGCAGGCGAGCGCCTGTTCGACGCGGGCGCGGATTTCAGCCAGCGCGAACGGTTTTTGCACGACGTCGAGAATAATGCCGTCCAATTCCTCGGCGCGCTCGCGTTGGTCGGCATAGCCGGTCATCAGCACGATCTTCACCGCCGGGAACAGCGCCACTGCCGCCTTGGCCATCTCGATGCCGTCCATCTCGGGCATGCGGATGTCGGACAGCACAAGGTCGTAGCCCCCCTGCGCCGCCCCGATCAGAGAAAGACCGTGCGCGCCATCGGCGGCAACAGTGACATTATGCCCGGCGCGTTCGAGCGCACGGGCGGCGAGGCTGCGGACGGATTCATCGTCCTCGACGATCAGGAGCTTTGCCATGGGCAGGATATTTGGCGAGGAAAAGTTGATGTTTCCTGAACCGCGAGCGGCGACAACCCAACTAGGCGTCGCCCTTGACGATGCCGACGAACGGCAATTCGCGAAACGCGTGGGCGACGTCCATGCCATAGCCGACGACGAAATAATCGGGGCAGTCGAAGCCGACATAGTCGGCGTTGAGCGTGGTCTGGCGGCGCATGCGCTTGTCGAGCAGCACGGCGATGGCACAGCTCCTGGCGCCGCGCGAAAGCATGAGGTCGCGGGTGAAACTCAGCGTTTTGCCGGATTCCAGAATGTCGTCGATGAGAAGCACGTCGCGACCGGCGACCTCGTTGTCGATGTCGCGCAGCACCCTCACCTCACCGCTGGTCGTGCCGGCGCCATAGCTGGAGATGAAGATGAACTCGACCTCCGGCGACAGGCCGACATCGTGCATGGCACGGATAAGATCGGCGGCGAAGATGAATGATCCCTTCAGCACCGAGATTACCAGAAGGTCGTGGTAGTCGTGCCCGGCGATCTCCTTGGCAAGTTCCAGGTTCCGCCGCGCAATGGCGGACGCTGAAAACAGGACTTCGATGTCCTTGCCGCGCACAACTGGCATTGGCTGCCCTTCCAGAAATGATCGCCGTGTAGGCGAAGCCGACCGAAAACGGTCTTCAACCCCGTTTCTAGGCATGTCGAGCCGGCTGGCAAGGCCAAATCTTTCGCAGGACGCCCGCGAACCGTCGGATGCCCCCAGCGCGTCGCGAATCGTTTACCTGGTGACCTGTTGATTTTCTGGCGCCGTTCTAACGAACCAGCGCATGGCCGCCCGACATCCAGAAGGCGGCAAAGGCGGCACCGACGCCGATAATCCAGAAGATCGGCCCACCGTGCACCCACAACGGCCGTTCGACGGCGGTTTCGGGCTTGCGCAACATATCCATGCCTTCGATCGGAGGCGTGGAAATCATGCGCGAAGGCGGCGGCGCAAAGTCTGGACGTGTAAAATGGCGGGGCAGCACCTCATAGTCGGCATCGATGACGTCGGCGGTCACCTCGTGCATGATGCGTTCCGGCCCGGCGGCCGGATCGGTCATGATTTCGCCGGAAACCGGGCGCGCGGTTCGATCCTCAGCCATCATGGCCTGACACTACAGCACCTGTTCGCTGTTCGTTTCTTTTGGGTAAACGGAAATGGTTAACGCTTCCCCACCGGGACCCCTGTGACTCGCTCGAAAAGCCGCCAAATTAACCGTCGGTTAACCATGCCGGCCGATGGTCTTACCACAGAAAGGGCTGGCATCTCGCCGCCAAGAATTTCAGGTCGTCGAAAGTGATCCGCTTCGAAAATGTCGGCCTCCGCTATGGCATGGGTCCGGAGATTCTCCGCGACATCTCCTTGCACATTCCGGAGCGCTCCTTTCAGTTCCTGAGCGGACCTTCAGGCGCCGGCAAGACGACGTTGCTGCGGCTTTTGTTCATGTCGCTGAAGCCGACGCGCGGCCTGATCACCATTTTCGGCAAGGACCGTTCGCGCATCTCGCGCACCGAATTGCCGCATCTGAGACGGCGCATCGGCGTGGTGTTCCAGGATTTTCGCCTGCTCGACCATATGACCACCTATGAGAACGTGGCCTTGCCGCTACGCGTGCGCGGCCGCGAGGAGGCGACCTACCGCACCGACGTCACCGAGTTGCTGAAATGGGTCGGCCTCGGCGAGCGCATGCATGTGCTGCCGCCGGTGCTGTCTGGCGGCGAGAAGCAGCGCGCCGCCATCGCCCGGGCGTTGATCGAGCAGCCCGAGATCCTGCTCGCCGACGAGCCGACCGGCAATGTCGACCCGCCGCTGGCGCGACGCTTGCTGCGGTTGTTCATCGAGCTCAACCGGCTGGGGACAGCCGTGGTGATCGCCACCCACGACCTCGGCCTGATGGAACAGGTCGACGCACGGCGAATGATCCTGGCCGGCGGAAGGCTGGACATCTATGACTGAGCTCTCCGTAGAACATTTCGAGGGTCAGGACGCCGCGGCGGCAAAGCCCCGCGTCCAGCGCAAGATGGCGCCGATCGTGCCGGCGCAGAACATCGCCGGCCGGGCGCTGGTGCTGGTCATCGCCATCATGACGTTTCTGTCCTGCCTGACGTTTGGCGCAGTCACGCTGGTGCGTGACACCGCCTCCGTCTGGGAGAATCAGATCTCGCGCGAAGCGACCATCCAGATCAAGCCCGTCGACGGCCTCGACATGGAGGCCGCACTTGCGCTTGCCTCGCAGATCGCCGGCGAGTTCCCTGGCGTGAAAAGCGCCAGGATCGTCGATCGCGAAGCAACGGCCCGACTGCTCGAGCCTTGGCTAGGCTCGGGCCTGAACATCGATGAGCTGCCGGTACCGCGCCTGATCATCATCACTATTGACGAGAACAGTCCGCCCGATTTCGCCGCACTGCGTGCGGCAATCACGCCGAAGCTGCCGAGCGCCTCGCTCGACGATCATCGCACCTGGGTCGACCGGCTGGTTGCCATGGCCCGCACCACCGTAACGATCGGTATCGCAGTGCTGGCGCTGATGCTGTCTGCGACGGTGCTGACCGTTGTATTCGCGACGCGCGGCGCCATGGCCGGCAATGGTCACATCATCGAGGTGCTGCATTTCGTCGGCGCCGAGGCGCGCTTCATCGCGCGCGAATTCCGCCGGCATTTTCTGGTCACCGGCATGAAGGGCGCCGCGGCGGGCGGCGCCGCGGCGATCCTCGTCTTCATCGCCTTCTCCTGGTGGTCGTCACGCAATATGGCGACACCGCAGGCCGACCAGGCGACCGCCCTGTTCGGTAATTTCGCCATCGGCTCGGCGGGTTATCTCGGGGTCGCTGTCATGGTGCTGGTGATCGGCGCGCTGACGGCGGCAACCTCCCATTTCACCGTGGTTACCTATCTCAGCGACATCGATATTCGCCAGCCGGACGCCGGCTAAAGTAAAGATCGATCACGGATGAAAACGCCTCGTCACGAAAATTGCATTTTTTTCCTACCAAAGGCCGTATTTCGGGATTAACCATTTCATGATGGACGTTCGGGACTCGACCGATACCGCTGGGTGCATGCCAGTGCTGGTTGCGCGTCCGCATGAATTCGCCGGGCCTGATGAATATGCCAAGCCGGATCAATCCGCCAAACATGGGCGGCTGCTGGCAGCCCGCTCCTTGCGCCTCTCGGCTCTCCTTCTGCTCGCCCTTGTGGCGTTGTTTGTTGCCGGCTTCGGCTGGTTCGCCAATACCGTCAGCCGTCTGACGACGCCCGCCAATCCGGCAAGGGCAGACGCTATCATCGTGCTGACCGGCGGCCAGTCGCGACTCGACGCTGCTATGGGCCTGCTTGCGTCAGGCAAGGGCGAGCGGCTGCTGATCAGCGGCGTCCATCCTTCCGCCAGCCGCCGCCAGCTTCAAGCCGCGACCGGCGGCGACAAGAGGCTGTTTTCATGCTGCGTCGACATCGACCGCGCTGCGCTCGACACGATCGGCAATGCCGAGGAAAGCGCCAAATGGGTCGAGGACCATGCCTACGGCACGGTCATTCTCGTCACCAACAATTATCACATGCCGCGCAGCCTGCTGGAAATGGGCCGGCTGCTGCACGGCGCAAGGCTCGAGCCCTATCCGGTGGTCAACACCAACCTCGAGAATGGCGGCTGGCTGACCAAGCCGGAAGCGCTGCGTGTGCTGTTCACCGAATATAACAAATACCTGCTGGCGCTGGCGCGCGGCATCATGCCGGTGAAGCAAACCGAGAGCGTCGCGCTGGCCGACGCCGCAGGCGGAAGCTGAACGGCACCGGCACTTTTTATCCCCTGGCTCTTATCCCCTGGCTGCTGCATCCGATCGCAAGCGTGCGATCTCCTGTTCGAGCCGTTCGATGCGCTTGTCGCGTTCGCCCAGCGCCGCCGCCACGTCGGCCGCTTCGAAACGCTGCGGGATGTGCTGCGAACAATTTGAATCCCAAGCCGAAACCGTAAACAGGATAACCTGCTCGGGTCGCGCCCTATAGTCTTGCGGCATCAGCTTTGCCGTCAGCTCGGCATCGCCCTCGACGACTTGCGCTTTGCCCCAGATCTTGATGCGCTGCCGGTGCGCATAATCGATCAGAAACAGGAAAGCCTGTGGGTTGTCGCTGAGGTTGCCCTGGGTGATGAACTGCCTGTTGCCGGAAAAATCGGCAAAGCCGATCGTCCATTCGTCGAGCACCTTGAGGAAACCGGCAGGCCCGCCGCGATGCTGGATGTAAGGCTGCCCGTCCGCATTGGCGGTCGACAGAAAGACGCTGGTCTGCGCCTCGATGAAGGCGGCGAGATCGGGCGTGATTGCCGCCTGCCAGCCGCCACGCTCCTCGACACGGGCATAGGCCTGGCGCGAGCCCTTGCGGGCCTGGATCGCCTTCACCGTCGGGGTGAAGGCGACATCGCTGGTGTGAGCGTTCATGAAGATCTCCTTAGGCGCCGACTGCGCTGCATTGTTCGCTTACGAGAATAGGGCCTTCCGTCTTCGAGATGCAGATGCCATATCTGCAACCTATCCTTCCGTTTTTCGGAAGGGCAAATTTTCGGTAGAGCTATGGATCGCCTCCAGTCCATGTCGCTTTTCGTTGCCGCGGCGGAGACAGGCAGCCTCTCGGCTGCCGGGCGTCGCTTCGGCATTCCGCTGACGACGGTCAGCCGCAAGGTTTCGGACCTGGAAAAGCACCTGAAGACACGGCTGTTGAACCGCTCGGCACGGCAGCTGTCGCTGACCGATGCGGGCCACGCCTATCTCGCCGCCTGTCGTCGCATTCTCGATGAGATCGGCGAGGCCGAGCGAATGGCCGCCGGCGAATACAGCGCCCCGACCGGCGAACTGATCGTCACTGCGCCGATCGTCTTCGGCCGCCTGCATGTGCTGCCGGTCGTCACCGGCTTCCTCTCCGTCTATCCCGAGGTAAGTGTGCGGCTGACACTCGCCGACCGGATAACCCAGCTGATCGAAGAGCACATCGACCTCGCCATCCGCATCGGCGAGCTTGCCGATTCGAGCCTGATCGCCACCCGCCTGGGTTCAATCCGTCGCGTCGTTTGCGCGAGCCCGGCCTATCTAGCCGACCACGGCACACCGAAAACGCCGCAAGAACTTGCAGGACACAGTGCAATCACCTTCGAAGGGCTCACCGCCGCCAGTTGGAGCTTCGCCACCGGCAAGGCTGAATTCAGCGTGCCGGTCCGCTCCAGGTTACGGGTCAACACGGCTGAGGCAGCAATCGATGCGGCGATTGCCGGCGTCGGCGTGACGAGGCTGCTTTCCTACCAGATCGCCCCCGCCGTCCGGTCTGGTACGTTGCGCCCGGTGTTGCAGGAGTTTGAGCCGGACCCATGGCCGGTGAGTCTCGTGCATGCCGGCCAGGGTCTGCTGCCAGTGAAACTGCGTGCGTTTCTCGATTTCGCCGCCCCGCGCCTGAAGCAGCGGCTGGCACAGTCGACGTGGTAAATCCAGAGCAAAGGAGCGGACACCGGCTCATTGCCGGCCACTGCAGCGTTTCCTTTTTGCCGGCGCTTGGTGTAACCAACGCACACCTCCTCACCGGGCACTTGCTGTATGCTCTATTTCCGCTCGCTGGCGTTCAATCTCGCCTTCTATCTCAACTTGATCGTCCAGATGATCCTCTGGACTCCGTATTATTTCCTGTCGCCGCGCCATCGCGCCTGGTTTGTGCCGAAATTCTGGTCGCGCACCAGCATGTGGCTCTACGACAAGATCGCCGGCACCAGAAGTGAGATCACCGGCCTGGAAAACCTGCCTGAAGGCTCCTTCATCCTGGCGCCGAAGCACCAGTCCTTCTGGGACACGATCGCTTTCCTGCCGTATCTCGACGATCCCGTTTACATATTGAAGCGGGAGCTGACCTGGATCCCGTTCTTCGGTTGGTACATCTTGAAGATGCGGATGATTCCGGTCGATCGCGGCAGCCGCTCGAAGGCATTGAAGATGGTGATCGCCGCGACCAAACAGGAATTGGCGCGCAATCCGCGCCAGCTCATCATCTATCCCGAGGGCACGCGCCGTGCGCCGGGTGACGAACCGGTCTACAAATACGGCATCGTCGAACTTTATGCGCAACTTGGCATTCCAGTGGTGCCCGTCGCTCACGTCGCCGGCCTCTATTGGCCGCGCCGCAAATTCCTGCGCTATCCCGGTACGATCAAGGCGCGCTTCCTGCCGCCGATCCCGCCGGGCCTCGGCAAGGAAGAATTCATGCACCGGCTGATCGGCGAGACGGAAGCCGCCTGCGACCAGCTCCTCGTCGAGGCGTCGCAGACGCCGAACCCGCCGCCGATGCCGCCGACGGCGGTGAAAAGGCTTGGTGAGCTGGACGCGAAACGTGAGTTGAAAGGCTGAGACACCCCGCCGCGAATGCCAGAAGGGCTCACGGCAAGACAGCCAGGGCGGCTGTTGCAATCAGCGTCACGGCAAACACCAGATTGATGATCCGCGACGCCAGCGGTTTGCGCAGCAAACGTGCAAACGCCGCGCCGGCGAGAAGCCACAAGAGATGAATGGCAACGATCATCAAGGCGAGGACCGCCAGCTTGGCTGAAATAGCAAGACCGCCGGTGCCGGACGACGCGCCAGCAAACACGGCGGCAATCGCCACATAGGCTTTCGGATTGGCAACGGCCAGAAGGAACCCGCCAAGGAAAGTGGGAAGCGCTGCCCTACCGACGCGTGCCGCCAGTGGCGGCGCCGTCGCTATCTTGAACGCCAGATAGAGGATGTAGGCTGCCGAGGCGACCGCCAACAGAGCTGCGAGCTTCGGCAGCGCGGTGAGAACGGCCATGATGCCCGTCGCCACCACCAAAAGCACGAGGACCGTGCCGACAACGATTCCCGAGGCATAACGGAGCGAATCGCGCAGGCCGAACGCGGCGCCGATCGCGGTGACACTTATCGTCGCCGGCCCCGGACTGCCCATAACGATGGCCGATGCCAGCACAAGCGCCAGCAATTGCTGCCATAGCTGCTGATCGAGAAGACCCTGTCCGGCCATGCGGCGTCCCGGCATCCTGTGACGATGCAGGGACGGTAGGGCAAGGCAGCGGAGCGGGTCTTGAACGATGGTGCGCGGCTATGCGCTGCCCTTGTCGAGCTCGGCGATATCGTCCGGGCTGAGCTGCAACGACGCGGCCCGCACCAGGCTGTCGAGCTGGTCGAGCGTCGTCGCGCTGGCGATCGGAGCGGTGACGCCGGGCCGCGCCATCACCCAGGCAAGCGCCACTTCCGCCGGCGTGGCCGAATGTCTGGCCGACACGGCATCGAGCGCTGAGAGGATGCGCATGCCGCGCGTGTTGAGATAGCCTTTCACACCGCCACCGCGCGGGCTTTTGCCGAGGTCGGACTCGCTGCGGTACTTGCCGCTCAAAAATCCCTTGGCGAGGCTGAAATAGGTGATGACGCCGATGTCCTCGGCCACGCACAGATCGCGCAGCGGACCATCGAAGGACGAGCGGTCGTAGAGGTTGTATTCCGGCTGCAGCACCTCGTAGCGCGGCAGGCCGCGCAGGCTTGCCACGTCGAGTGCGGCGCGTAACTGGGCGGCGTCGAGGTTGGAAGCGCCGGCATAACGGATTTTGCCCTTGTCGAGCAGTTTCTGGTAAGCGCCGAGCGTTTCCTCATAAGGGGTCGCCGGGTCGGGCCAGTGCGACAGATAGAGATCGACGCTGTCGACCTGCAGCCGCGTCAGCGAAGCATCGATGGCCTTTTCGATATAGGCGGCCGAAAGGTCCCTCTTGCCCTGTCCCATATCCGAGCCGACCTTGGTGATGACGACGACCTTGTCGCGGTTGCCACGGCTCTTCATCCATCTGCCGATGATGGTTTCCGATTCGCCGCCCTGGTGGCCGGCAATCCAGCGCGAATAGGAGTCCGCCGTGTCGATGGCGTTGAAACCGGCCTCAATGAAGGCATCGAGCAGGTCGAACGAGGTTTTCTCATCGGCGGTCCAGCCAAACACATTGCCGCCCAGAACCAATGGCGCGATGGATAGGTCGGTGCGACCGAGACGACGTTTCTGCAAGACTGATCTCCATGGTGATTCATGCTGGGGCGGATGGGAGCCGCCGACTGGGCTAACCTATGTCGCGCCGTGGCAACGTCAAACGCATAGCCTCCTTGCCAACCCGCCGGCGCTTCACAAAGCCGCGACCCGTCGCGCCGTGTCCGGCTCAAGGCGCTGGTCCCGGATATCCAAACCAGCAGCCTCTGAAGAAACGATCTGGCAAATCTGGCACATAGATTGTCAAATCTGCCAATTCTGACTTTTGCCGGCCGACCGTAGGTTCCGCCGCGCCGACGCGGTCGGGCCGGGCCCAGACTGTTGGCCTGGGATCATTTGTTATGGAGAACGGCATGAAAGCAATCGTATTTGACGCCATCGGTTCGCCGCGCGACGTGCTCTACATGGACGACCTGCCGATGCCGCGCATCGGCGACGGCGAGGTGCTGGTCAGGATGGTCTCGGCTTCGATCAATCCGGGCGACTTCCTGTTTATCCAGAACCTCTATCCCGAACCGAAGAAGCCGCATTTTCCCCGGCAGATCGCGGGAAACCACGGTGCCGGCATCGTCGAAGCCGTTGGCGCGAACGTCTTGCTGGAACCGGGCACGCTTGTCGCGTTCAGCTATTATGGCAGTTGGGCCGAGTACGCGGCCATTCCCGCCGAATGGCTGATCCCGTTGCCTGCCGGCTATCCGGTCGAACGCGCCGGGCAGATGGTGAACCCCATTACCGCGTGGGATTTGGTGGTGGATTCCCGCGTGCGGCCTGGGCAGTGGCTGGCTGTCACGGCCGGCTATTCGTCGATTTCGACAATGGTGATGCAGTTCGCCCAGCGACGCGGCATCAACGTCATCGCGCTGGTGCGGCGCTCGCACCAAAGCTTCGATCTGAGACGCTTGGCGCCGCCGCCATTCTTGACTTTTCGGACTTGAAGGCAAGCATCCGGGAAGCGCTGATGGATATCACCGGCGGCGCCGGATTGAACGGGATTATCGACAATGTCGGCGGACCTGTCAGCGGCGAATTGATCCGCACCCTGGCGCTTGGCGGACAGATCGTGATCAATGGCGGCATGAGTGCCGAGCGCTTCGAACTGCACAATTTCGATGTCTTGCTGAGCGGTGTCGAGATCAGGGCGAATATTTATCGCTATTTCTTTTCACCACCGGCCGAAGCCGACCGGCCTGTCCTACGCGAGATCATCGACATCTTTGGCCAGCCGGGCTTCCACGTTCCTGTCGGCGGTCTCCACGCGCTGACCGAGTTCAAGCTTGCGGTGGCAAACAGCCTGGATCGCGCCGATCTTGGTAAACAGATTTTCAGGATGTAGCCCGCGTCACGACACCGAAAACATCATGGTAACGCGATAAAAGGCGCTATGTCGTGATCCGTCTCGTCACGTCTTCCAGCCAATGATCGCTTATACCCAGTGCTTCGAGGTGCTCCAGCGTGCTGAGCACGTAATCCTCATTCCTCCCCGACTGGCCAACGGCGCCGCGAACGACGGCCGCCGCCTCGGCCGGGTCGAGCGCACCGGCATATTGCTCGTGGCTGCGGTCCACGACATAGGCGATGGCTTCGACCGTCCCGCTCCCATCCGTTTCACTCTTGTCGAGGCGAACGCTGAGCACACGTTCGAGATAGACGTTGGTGACCAGCTCGCGTTCGCGCAGATAGGTGATGGCCTCGTTGCGCAGCTCGCCTGGGACCCGGAACGCCAGCCCGATGCAGGAGCCGCCGCGGTCGAGTCCGAGCACCAGGCCCGGCCGTTCGCGCGTGCCGCGATGCACGAAAGAATAGACACAGAGCGAACGGCGGTAGCCATGCAGGCGGGCACGCCGCGTCTCGACATGCGCGAATCCCGGCCGCCAGATCAGTGAGCCGTAGCCAAAAACCCAAAAATCGCCCATATCGCCAAGCCTGATTGTGACGAGCCACTCCACCGGTGGTGTTTCAGTCCGTCTACCTGTTGTTGCCGCAAGCGACAGCCCGCCCGTGCCACCCGCGTTAACGAAAGCCGCAGCATGACGTCAAGTGACGAGCGCCCGCCGCCCAGCCAGCGTCGCCGCCTGTTGTGGCTTGCCGCTTTCATTCTCGTGCTGTTCGGCATCTACAGCGCGGGCTGGTTCTACCTGGCGGATCTGGTCGAGAGCGCCACCGACAAGGCGGTCGCCGATCTCGATGACAAGGGCATCAAGGCCGACTGTGCCAATCTCGCGGTCAGCGGCTATCCCTTCAGCTTCACCCTTTCCTGCGACAGTCTGGCTTACGAGGACGACAGCCGCAACGTCGCGGCATCGACAGGCAAGATCAACGCTGCCACCCAGATCACGCGGCTTCTGTCGCCTGCCGCCGAGCTCAGGGGGCCACTCAGGACCTCCGTTCCCGGCATGACCCCGCTCTGGATCGACTGGGATGATCTGCGGGCCGACATGAAGCTGTCCTGGCCGCTGCCGAGACGCCTCTCGCTGCAGGCAGAAGGCCTGTCCGGCCAGACCGATCCGGCAGACGATGCCGATCCCGTCTCGCTGTTCAGCGCCGGAACTGCCAGCGGGCAATTGCGCCCAAACGGCCCGGACATCGACTATGCCGGCAATTTCACCGATCTCGAAATCGACGCGGCGGCCATCGACGGGCGCGTCTTGCCGCCGCTCGATGGCAGCGGCGATGTGACGCTGAAGAACGGCGTGACGCTGATCAAGGCAAACTCGAAGAGCCTGCGCGGCCTCGCGGCCGAAATCCACGAGCTCGATCTGTCGTCCGGAACTGCGCGCATCACCGTTTCCGGACCGCTGTCGGTCGATGACGACGGTCTCATAAATGCCGATCTGACGATCAAGCTCAATGATCCAAAGGCCGTGGCGGCGATCCTTGCCACCGCCATCCCCGAGCAGAAGAAAGAGATCCAAACCGGCTTTGCCGGACTGGCGCTGCTCGGCAACCAGCCGTCGATGCCGCTGAAGATCGTCAGGGGCAAGGCCTCGCTCGGCTTCATCCCGCTCGGCAAGATCAAGCCGCTTGACTAGGCGGTCGGGACTGCGATCGGCCTGCCGCGGCTTATCCCTTCGGCGGGTGTTCGACTGCCTGGCGACCGAAATCCGGTACGTCGATGTCCTGGCCGGCCTCGATGATCGAGCGGCGGACGGCGCGGGTGCGGGTGAACAGGTCGAACAGCTTTTCGCCGTCGCCCCAGCGGATCGCCCGCTGCAGCGAGGACAGATCTTCCGAGAATCGCGCCAGCATTTCGAGGATGGCGTCCTTGTTGTGCAGGCAGACGTCACGCCACATGGTCGGGTCGGACGCCGCGAGACGGGTGAAGTCGCGAAAGCCGGAAGCCGAGTATTTGATGACCTCGGACTTGGTCACCGACTCCAGATCGTCGGCGGTACCGACGATGTTATAGGCGATGATGTGCGGCAGGTGCGAAACGATGGCCAGCGTCATGTCATGATGCTGCGGGTCCATCGTGTCGATGTTGGAGCCGCAGCGGCGCCAGAATTCCGAGAGCCTTTCCAGTGCCGCGGGATCGGTGCCGGGCAGCGGCGTGAAGATGCACCAGCGGTTCTCGAACAGTTCCGCAAAACCGGCATCTGGTCCCGACTTTTCGGTGCCGGCCAAAGGATGGCCGGGAATGAAGTGCACGCCATCAGGCACATGCGGCTGCATCTGCGCGATCACCGATGCCTTGGTCGAGCCGACATCGGTAAGGATGGCGCCCTTCTTCAGCGTCGGCGCGATTTCCGCGGCGACGGTACCCGAAGAGCCGACCGGCACCGAAACGACGACCAGATCGGCATCGCGAACCGCCTCTTTCGCATCCATCGTGTAGGTGTCGCCGAGGGCGAGTAGGCTCGCCCGCGCCAGCGTCGCTTCGCTGCGCGTTGAAATCGCGACTTGGCCGGCGAGCCCCTCACGGCGGATGACGCGCGCCAGCGACGAGCCGATCAGGCCGATGCCGACCAGCGCGATCTTTTCGAACATCGGTGAGGTCATGGTGTTCTAGCTTTTCAGGAATGTCGCGAGTGCTGCGACAACGCCGCAGTTGGCCTCTTCGGTGCCGATGCTC
This sequence comes from Mesorhizobium sp. M0045, assembly GCF_040323385.1. NCBI lineage: Bacteria > Pseudomonadati > Pseudomonadota > Alphaproteobacteria > Hyphomicrobiales > Phyllobacteriaceae > Mesorhizobium > Mesorhizobium sp. M0045. Next base: position 215,984 of record NZ_JAMYUY010000003.1, on the reverse strand, counting down.
ATGCGCAGCGCGTTCGGAAAACCGTAGCCGGAAACGCGCCGCAATATGTAGCCGCGCGCACTGAGGTAGTCATCGGCGGCCGCCGCCGAATGCTTTTTGTCCTCGGGAAAGTGGATAAGGATGAAATTGCCGACACTCGGCGTCACCCGCAGACCAAGCCCGCTTAATTGCTCGGTCAGCCATGCCAGCCAGGTCTCGTTATGCGCCACGCTGCGCTCGATATGGCCGCGGTCGCGGATCGCCGCGATACCGGCCTCGATAGCCGTCGCATTGACGTTGAAGGGTCCGCGCACGCGGTTGATCGCGTCGATGATATGCATTGGCGCATACATCCAGCCGATCCGCGCCCCGCCCAGGCCCAATTTGGAGAAAGTGCGGGTCATGACCACGTTTTCCGCGCTGCCCACCAACTCGACGCCGGCTTCATAATCGTTGCGCCGGACATATTCGGCGTAAGCTGCATCCAGCACCAGAAGCACGTTTCGCGGCAGGCCGGCATGCAGGCGGCGCACCTCCTGGAACGGCACGTAGGTGCCGGTTGGATTGTTTGGATTGGCAAGGAAGATGACCCTGGTGCGCGGCGTCACCGCGGCGAGGATCGCATCGATATCGGCGCGTTCATCGGTCTCCTTGACCGTCACCGGGACGGCACCGGCCGACTGTATGTAGATCTTGTAGACCATGAAGCCGTGTTCGGTGATGATCGCTTCGTCGCCGGGCGCGAGGTAGGTCTGCGCCAGCAGGCCCAGAATCTCGTCGGAGCCGTTGGAACAGACGATGTTCGCCGGGTTGAGCCCGTGCACCTCGGCGATCGCTTCCCTCAGGCGCCTGGCGCTGCCGTCGGGATAGACCGCGAGCTTGTCGGCGACCGCGCGCGCGGCCTCTATCGCCTTTGGCGAAGGGCCGAGCGGGTTCTCGTTCGACGACAATTTATGGACGTTGGCGACACCTTCAGGCGCCGCGCTCTTGCCGGGCACATAGGCTTCGATGTCCATGATGCCGGCGCGGGGCCTTGGACGTGTCTGATCCGGTATCTGGCTCATTCCATGAAATCCGTCGAGATTGCCTCCATCCGGAGGCCGCAGCGGAAATACAGGCCGTGGCCCGGAATGTCGAGGGGCGGCAATTCGGGATCAAGAACTTGCCGTTGACGAAGCCATGCGTCGGTCCTAGAAGAGCAGCGAAAGTCCCGTGGTGATTTGGCCGGTCGGCTTGCAGCCACGTTAAACAACTTGCTAAAGGGCCGTTTGCATCTTGTAACCGGCTTTGCGAAGGCATGGCCGGTTTTTTGTTGCCCTGGCTGGTTGTTGCCCAGACCGGCGGTGGACAACTGAAGGCCGGGCAAGGAGATGTGATGGTCGCTTTGCGCGCGCGAAAAACCAACAACGAGGCCGACCAGCCGTCGAGCCCGGTGTTGCGTTTCGGCGCCGACAAGCCGCTCAAGCTCGACGCCGGCACGCTGCTGTCGCCGTTCCAGATCGCCTACCAGACCTATGGCACGCTCAACGACGAGCGCTCCAACGCCATCCTCGTCTGCCATGCGCTGACCGGCGACCAGCATGTCGCCAACACCAATCCCGTGACCGGCAAGCCGGGCTGGTGGGAAGTGCTGATCGGCCCCGGCAAGATCATCGACACCGATCGTTTCTTCGTCATCTCGTCCAACGTCATCGGCGGCTGTCTCGGCTCCACCGGCCCCGCCTCGACCAATCCCGCCACCGCCAAGCCCTACGGGCTCGACCTGCCGATCATCACCATCCGCGACATGGTGCGCGCGCAGCTGATGCTGGTCGAGCATTTCGGTATCGAACAGCTGTTCAGCGTGCTGGGCGGCTCGATGGGCGGCATGCAGGTGCTGCAATGGGCCTCGAGCTATCCCGAGCGCGTCTTCTCGGCGCTGCCGATCGCCACCGGCGCCCGCCATTCTTCGCAGAACATCGCTTTCCACGAGGTCGGCAGGCAGGCAGTGATGGCCGACCCGGACTGGCATGGCGGCAAATATTTCGAGCACGGCAAGCGGCCGGAAAAGGGGCTGGCGGTGGCGCGCATGGCCGCTCACATCACCTATCTGTCGGAAGCAGCGCTGCACCGCAAGTTCGGCCGCAACCTGCAGGACCGCGAAGCGCTGACCTTCGGCTTCGATGCCGACTTCCAGATCGAGAGCTATCTGCGCCATCAGGGCATGACCTTCGTCGATCGCTTCGATGCCAACTCCTATCTCTACATGACCCGGGCGATGGACTATTTCGATCTCGCCGCCGACCATGGCGGCCGGCTGGCCGATGCCTTCGCCGGCACCAAGACGCGCTTCTGCCTGGTTTCGTTCACCAGCGACTGGCTGTTCCCAACCGAGGAGAGCCGCTCGGTCGTGCACGCGCTGAACGCGGCCGGCGCCTCGGTATCGTTCGTCGAGATCGAGACCGACCGTGGCCACGACGCCTTCCTGCTCGACGAGCCGGAACTGTTTGCCGCCATCAAAGGCTTCATCGCCTCGGCGGCGCGGGCCAGAGGGCTCGGCGCATGACCCCGAAAAGCTGCAGACTTTTCGGATCAGGATCACGCGCCAGGCATCAGCGCATGACCCCGAAAAGTTGCAGACTTTTCGGATCAGGATCATGCGCCAGGCAGAAGGCGAGCCCATGAGCGTCAACCGCGCCCAGCGCGTCGACCTCGAGGTCGTCGCCGATCTCATCCCGCCGCAGTCGCGGGTACTGGACGTCGGTTCCGGCGACGGCCTGCTGCTCGAATTGCTGCAGGCGACCAAGAAGGTCGACGGTCGCGGGCTGGAACTGTCGCAGCGCGGCGTCAACGAATGCGTGGCGCGCGGCCTGTCGGTCATCCAGGGCGATGCCGACAAGGATCTCCAATTCTATCCCGATAAGGGCTTCGACTTTGTCGTTTTGTCGCAGACCTTGCAGGCGACCCGCAATCCGAAATTGGTGCTCGACGAACTGCTCAGGATAGGCAACCGCGCCATCGTCTCATTCCCGAATTTCGGTCACTGGCGGGTGCGCTTTTCGCTGCTGTTCAACGGCCGCATGCCGGTGACCAAGGACCTACCCTATTCCTGGTATGACACCCCCAACATCCATTTCTGCACCATTCGCGACTTCGTCAATCTGTGCGACGAGCTTGGCGCGACGGTGGAAAAGGCAACCGCGCTCGACGCCAACGGCCAGCGGATCGGCTTCTCCATGCCTTGGTGGTTCTGGAACTTTTTCGGCCAGCAAGCGGTATTCCTGCTGAAACGATAAGAGCCAATCGTCGCAGATCGTCCCCTTCTTCGAGAACGTCGGTGGCCTTGTGCGGGTGCTGGACGCCATCGACCAGGACCACGTCGGACTGAGAATTCTCGGTGCGCAGCGGCAAGATCTCCTGATAGGCGGGCGAGCGGTACCATGCACGCACCTGCTGCATGTCTGGAAATTCGATCATGACGAGGTGGCCCGGCCAGGTGTTTTCAACGACTTCCACCTCGCTGCCATGCACGATGAAGCGCCCGCCAAACGGCTCCAGCGTGGCATCGATCTTGTGCAGGTACTCGACGATCTGCGGCCCCGGCGTGACCTGGCGCATATGCGCGACGGCGTAGGCGGTCATGGCTGTACTCCCTGGTGGTCGAAGCCGGACAACCGGCTTGATGGGAGCAGTTTGCCGAGACCTTGCGCGTTGGTCGATTACCCCCGCGGTAATGACCCTGAATACAAACCGACGCGCCTCTGCCGTTGCTGCCCCGAACAGGGCCGTGCGCGAGCCCTGCTGTCACCTGAAAAATATTTCCCCCTGGCACCGATGATTTCCACCCCCCTGCGCTGTCCTTGTCGATGAGGGCGCCTGGATGGTCCGGCGGCCGGGAACAGAGAGGTGATCCATGGGATCGTTGCAAGGTCAGAATGTTGTAGTTGTCGGAGGCAGCCGTGGGGTCGGCCGCTCCATCGCGGAGGCCGCCCTCAACGAGAGAGCGACGGTGCTGGCCGTCGCCCGCGGAAAACAGGCCCTGGCGCAATTTGCCTGGGAGGTCTCGGGCGTGAAGACGCTCGCGGTCGATGCGACGGTGGACTCCGCCCCCGATAAGGTCTTCGCCGCGCTGGAGCCGGACGTGCTGGTAATCTGCGCAGGCGCGCTGGCCCCTTCCGCGCCGCTGCACGAACAGAACTGGAAGGCGTTCTCCGCAAATTGGGACACGGACGTCAAGGCATCGTTCCTGTTTTGCCGGGCCGCTCTGCGGCGTCCGCTCAAGCCGGGAACCCGTATCGTTCTGATCTCCAGTGGCGCGGCCTTGACCGGCGGGCCACCCAATACCGGCGGCTATGCCGGCGCAAAACGCATGCAGATGTTCCTGGCCGGTCATAGCCAGAAGGAAGCCGACCGACTCGGCCTCGGCCTTCGCTTCATGGCGCTCGCGCCGATGCGCATCATGCCGGAAACCGGCGTGGGCAAGGCCGGCGTCGACAGCGTCGCTGCCTATATGGGCATCCAGCCGGCGGACTTCATCGCCGCCATGACCGACATGCAAACCCCGGCCGACGTCGGACGGGCGGTGGTCGCGCTCGCCACCGGCCAGCCGCAAGGCAGTTCCTTCATGGTCAGCGGGAGCGGGCTTGCACCGGCCGCCTGAGGCGCGCGTAATGCAAAGCTCACTCGTAACCGCACAGCCGCATGACAGACGCTCAACCACCTCTGGAACCAGCACGCCAGCCGATCCTCGATCGGCTGGCCTTCGAGAAGGTCATGGCCGCCCATCGCCGCGAGCTCAAGCTGCATTGCTATCGCATGATGGGTTCGCTGCACGAGGCCGACGACCTCGTCCAGGACACGTTGCTTCGCGCCTGGCGCGCCAGGTCGGAGTTCGACGGGCGAGGTTCGGTTCGTGGTTGGCTCTACATGATCGCGACCAACGCTTGCCTCAACGCCATCAAGGCGAGGTCGAGGGCGCGTCGCATTCTCCGGGAACCCGGACGGCCGCCCTCGCACGGGGCGGCCATAGGCGGGCCCGTAGCCGACATCGCCTGGCTGGAGCCCTACCCCGACGCCGAGCTTCCAGACATTGCCGGCAGCGAGCCAGGTCCGGAAGCTCGTTACGAGAGCCGCGAGGCCGTCCAGCTCGCCTTCGTCGCCGCGATCCAGGATCTGCCGCCCAGGCAGCGCGCCGCGCTGCTGCTTGCCGACGTCCTGGGATGGTCGGCCGTCGAGACGGCGCGTTTGCTGGGCGGATCGACGGCTTCGATCAACAGCGCGTTGCAGCGCGCCCGCGCAACGCTGGCGGCGCGCTATCCCCAGGGACGGCCGGCCAGCCGATCACGGCCCAGCCCCGAAGAAGGCCTGCTGCTCGAACGCTACATGCAGGCCTGGCAGGCCGCCAATCTCGACAGCTTGATCGAGCTGCTGCGTGAGGACGCCATCTATACAATGCCGCCTTGGCGCGAATGGTATCAAGGCCGCGAAGCGATCCGCGGTTTCTTCGAGACCGTCTGGCCGAGGTTTGGCGGCTTCCGCACGCTGGCCACTCGGGCCAATGCCCAGCCGGCGGTCGGGGTTTATTCCCGCAGCCACGATGGCCCTGAATGGCGGGCCCATTCCCTGCATGTGTTCGACGCAGCCGAGGGCGGGATCGCTTCCTTGACGATCTTCATAGGGCCGCTCGGGCCATCTCTGTTCCCGGCCTTCGGCCTGCCACCGGCCTAACCTACCCCTCGGCCAGCCTTATCGGTCGAGTTCCGGGAAATATGGGTCCGAGAAAAACCGCCGGTCGCGCTCGCCTTGCAGGCAGTCGATCGGTGTGTCGATGCGGATCGTCCTCGGATCCACCTTGGGATACTCGATGCCGCTGACCTCGAGGATCAGTTTGCGGCGAGTGGCGGTGGCGAATTCGGAAGCAGCATAGATCGGCAGCACGAACGAGCCCGGCCCGCCGGTGACGCATTCGGCATAATACCGGTCGAGATGGCTGAAGGTGGGTGACGGGCTGATCAGGATCGGCAGCCCGTTGATGACGATGCCCTTCGCCAGCGCCGCATCGCGTGCCGTTGTGACCGGCAAGCCGGTGTTGTTTGGGCCGTCGCCCGAGACGTCGATGACGCGACGTTTGCCGGTGAAGGCCGTGCCGTTGAAAAGCTCGGCGCCGAAAGCCACTGCGCCGGAAATCGAGGTGCCGCGAAAGCTTCTGAACGGGCGGGCCGCGATCTTGTCGGCGAAAGCGTTGGCGCTCTCCTTGCTGTCGACGACCTGCCAGGCAATGACCGCGTCGTCGCGGATGGTGCCGGCCCATTCGAAATAGGCAATGGCGATGCGGCCAGAGGTGCCGGCACGCACGGCGTTGATGAAGTCGGGATGGCGCAGCGCCGCGACATAGCCGGCGCGCTGCAGGGCAAACTCCCTTTCATCCATCGACTGCGAGATGTCGACGGCCAGCACCAGCTCGACATCGACGGCAAGTGCATTGGCCGGCGCGGCCGCAGGTGCTGCGGGGGCGCAGGCAACGCAGGCGAGCAGGGCGAGAGCGTCAAGCATGGCCGATCGGAACGTTCCCATCTGAAACGATCGCGACAGTTTTTCGCCGCGATCGCGGCGAAATAAAGCTTGCCCTTCTATTTCTTGCGGCCGGCCGAGGCGATGGCCGGAGGCGGTTCGATGGCCCCTGCCCTGATACGGACCGGCTTGAGGGGCGGTTGGCCGGCATCCTTGACGATGGTCAACGCCCGCCGGAAGAAGCGGGCATTGTGCTGGCCGCGGCCGATGTTGAGGATCGCGGCGTCGGGAAGGCGCTTCTCCAGCATCGACAGCACTTGCCTCAGCGTCGGGCCGTCGAACGCATCCAGCGCCTCGTCGATGATCACCCATTTCGGCCGTCGCAAGGCCAGCCTGGCAAAGGCCAGCAGACGCTGCTCGTCGTCGCTGAGCTCACGCTCCCAGCGCGCCGAGCGATCGAGCGAGGACGACAGGCGTTGCAGCCCGACATCGGCCAGCACCTCCGAGATCTCGGCATCGCTCGCCTCGGCCGCGCCGCCCGAATGGTTGAGCACCTCGCGCAGCCTGCCGAGCGGGAAATAAGGGGTGCGCGGAACAAAGATCGGCGCTTCTCCGGCCGGCATGCCGATCCGCCCGCTGCCCCATGGCCACAGACCGGCAATGGCCCGGAAGAACAGCGTCTTGCCGGCGCCCGGATCTCCGGTGATCATGACCCGGTCGCCGGCGCGGATTTCGACATGCGGCTCGGCAAGCTTGGTGCATCCCTCCGGCGAGGCGATCTCGAGTTTCTCGAAGGTCAGGCTGCCGTCCGGGTTTTCGCCGAATGAAATGCGCCTTTCCGTATCGTGCAGCGCGTCGGTGTCACCAAGCGCGATGCGGAAGTCGGCGACCCGCATCAGCGTGGCGCGCCAATCGGCGATGCCGCCGATATTGTTGATGAACCAGCGCAGCGAAGAATGGACCTGATTGAAGGCGCCAACTGCCATCATCAGCCCGCCAAAGCTGATATCGCCGGCGAAATAGACCGGTGAGGCGACCAGGATCGGCGCGACGACAGTGATCCAGCCATAGGTGTCGGTAACCCAGGAAAGATTGATCTGGGCGCGGTAGATGTGCCGCATGGCGCCCAGCACCATGCCGAGATCGAATTCGAGGCGGCGCCTGGCATCGGCCTCGCCATGCGCCAGCGCGATGGCATCGACATTCTCGTTGACGCGAACCACCGAGGAACGCAGCTCCGCTTCACGCGTATAGCGATCATTGTTGAAGCGGATCAGCGGCCGCCCGACCAACCAGCTCAACCAGGAGGCGGTGCCCGCATAAAGGATTGCCGCCCAGACCATGTAACCGGGTATGGCCAGCGAATGGCCGCCTATGTGGAAGACGAAGCCGGAAGACAGCGACCACAACACGCCAACAAAGGAGGCAAGCAGGATGCAGGACTGCAGCAGGCCGATGCCGAGGCCGGTGGAAAGATCCGAGAGATGCGCGACATCCTGCTGCAGGCGCTGGTCGGGATTGACGCCGATGGCGCCGGCATGGGCCAGCCGGAAGGCGCGCGCCGGCCGCATCCACTCGCCGATCAGGTCGAGCGTCAGCGCCTCGCGCAGCTTCAGGCGGATCATCTGGTCGAGCCAGGTCTGGCCCACGTTAAACAGAAGCAGCCCGCCGGCTATTGCCGCAAAGACCAGAAGCTGATGCAGGAAGGCCGGCATGTCGCGCCGCGCCAGCGCGTCGAAGAACGGCTGGTTCCAGCGATTGAGCAGAATCTGCCCGACCGAGGTTGCGACAATGACGGCGACGATGCCGATCGCGGCCCAAAACAATTGCTTTCGCACCGGCGAGGTGGTCAGCGCTATCTTGATTGTTGCCAGCTGCTCACGCAGGCTGCTGGCTTCGATCGAGGTGGCAAGCTTCTGGGCGCTGGCCTCGACATCCGGATGATCAGCCATGAGTGAATCCTTGCATTCGGAAGCAGTGCTGAAGCCCGGTCATAGAAATCGCCGGTCATAGAACCGATTGCGTATGCCTTCAATCGGGCAGCGAACCCGTCCGCGACAGATAGGTGAGAAAAAGCCTGCGTCGGATCACGAACGCGTCATCCTGCCGGCGCCGGATGTTCGGCCCGCGACAGCCGGCCGAGCGTCGGGGCGCCATGCGGCGAGAGAACCGGCACGAAGACGCGGCGGGACGCGCGCTGGGCAACCGGCACGCCTTGATAAAGCCGCTTCTGCGCCTCGACGACGATAACGCCCGAAAAGATCGGCCAGAAGCGCCGGCCGGCGCGTTCCAGCACATTGTGGAACTGCATCATGAAACGTCGCGGCGACGGCGGGAAGAACAGCGCATCGGACCATGCTGCCGGCGTGAAATTCGCTTCGCGCAGCAATTCGGTGAGCTGGCCGCGCGAGAACGGCCGGCCATTGCCGAAAGGCGTATGCTCGAAGCGCGCCCAGACGCCGCGCCGGTTGGGCACAACGATGACGACACGGCCGGCCGGCGACAGCACCCGCCAGATTTCGTTCAGCGTCTCGCGCGGGTTCTCGACATGTTCGAGCGAATGGACGAGCAGCATGCGGTCGATGCAGGAATCGACCAGCGGCAGTTCCTCGTCGAAGACCAGCGCGGTCGCCGTCGGCCCCGTCGCCGGCCAGACGACCGCGCCCTGTGTTGCCGGCATGAAGGCAAAGACACGCTCGGCATCGCTGCCGAAACGTTCCAGCCACGGCAAGGTATAGCCGAGGCCGACCAGCCGCTCGTTGGGCACTACGGCCCATATCGAGGACAGCGCCATGGTGATCGAGCGTTCGGCCAGGCGGCCGAGCGTGGTCGAATAAAAAGAACGGAGATCGACAATGTCTGAATGCATGCGCGGAACGGTAGCTTCGAAGCAGTCCAAGTTCAACAAAGGCAGATGACATCGGCCGGCAGGCGCCCTATGTCTGCGGCAATAAAGGGAGAGATGCGATGCCGGTCGAGATCGAACAATTCATGTGCCGTAGCGACAATTTCGGCGTGCTGGTGCACGACCCGAAAAGCGGCCAGACGGCGCTCATCGATGCGCCCGAGGAGGCGCCCATCCTGGCGGCGATCAAGCGCACCGGCTGGACCCCGACGATGATTCTGACCACCCACCACCATCTCGACCATGTCGAGGCCAATTTGGCGCTGAAGGAGCGTTTCAAGCTGCGCATTGTCGGTCCGGAAGCCGAAAAGGCAAAGATTCCCGGCATCGACGAAACCGTCGAACAGGGCTCGGTTGTCCGCCTCGGCGACGAGCGGATCGAGGTCATCGCCACGCCCGGCCACACTGCGGGCCATGTCACCTATCATCTGCCGGCGTCGAAAGTGGCATTCGCCGCCGACACGCTGTTTGCGCTCGGCTGCGGGCGGCTGCTCGAATGCAAGCCGCCGGTGATGTACGAATCCCTGAAGAAGCTCGCGGCGCTGCCGGCCGACACGGTCGTCTATTGCGGCCATGAATATACGCTGGCCAACGCCCGTTTCGCGCTGACCCTCGACCCGACCAATTCGGCGCTGAAAGAGCGCGCCGCCAAGGTCGAGGCGTTGCGCGCCGACGGCAAGCCGACGCTGCCGACGACGATCGGCGAGGAACTGTCGACCAATCCGTTCCTGCGCTGGCACGATCCGGCGATCCGCAGACATCTCGGCCTGGAGAAGGCCTCCGACGCCGAAGTGTTCGCCGAGATCCGCAAGCGCAAGGACAATTTCTGAGCGGCGCCAGGAGCTAGGGTCATGACCAGTTCCGCCGAAATCATCGCTCTGCTCGGCCTCAAGCCGCATCCGGAAGGCGGCTGGTATGCCGAGACCTTTCGCGACGGCGCGGCAGGCACGCGCGGCCATTCGACGGCGATCTATTTCCTCCTCGAGAAGGACCAATTGTCGGCCTGGCACCGGGTCAAGGACGCGGCCGAGGTCTGGCATTTCTATGACGGTGCGCCGCTGGCGCTGTCGATACATCGAGAAGGCGGTCCCGTCATCGAGGAGGTCCTCGGTACGTCGCTTGCCGCAGGCGAGCGGCCGCAGATCGTCGTACCGGCAGGCTGGTGGCAGTCGGCACGCAGCCTCGGCGAATGGACCCTGGTCGGCTGCACCGTGGCGCCGGGTTTCGATTTCGCCGCCTTCGAACTTGCCGAACCAGGCTGGCTGCCGGGAACGCCATAGGCACCTAGCCCAGCAGGAAACCCAGCGTGATCGCCAGCTGGCCGACGTAATACAGCGCCCATGCCGCATGGCGCACCCAAATGCGATGCGGCGAGATGGCGGGCAGCAGGAACTTTTCCGCGGCGTGCAGCCCGTCGGACAGCATGAGCAGGACGATGCCGCCGATGACCCCGACGCTGTTCAGGGTGAGCGCCGCAATGCCCATGGCAAGCAGTGCCGCGGCATGCACGCCGATCGGCAAACGCAAGGCGGGGCCGACGCGGCGCCGGAGCGCGAAAACCATCGCCAGCACCGACACGGCCATCGCCAGCACGATCGCTGCTCGCCACGGCTCGGCCAAAAGCAGCCCGAGGCCGCCGCCGGCACGCAGGAACAGCACGACGTAAAGCACATGCGCGGCAAGAAAACTGGCGGTGCCGCCGAGAAATGCCTTCTCGCCGTCGCGCGACAGGAGGGCGTCGCCCACGGCGCTGACGCCGAGTGCTGCGACGAGCAGCCATGGACCGCCCTGCTGCACGACCAGCACCGCAAGCATCGCCACCGCCAATGTCCTTGCCGCCGACCGCGAAAGGCGGGGCGGCATGCCGAGGCTGAACGCGTAAATCACCGCCGCCGCCAGCGAAAATACCAGCGTCGCATTGGCATTGGCATCGATGCCGCCGGGAAACGGCATCAAGCGTTTGCCTCGCTCGTAGCCCTCTTGCGCAGGAACAGCGATTTCGCCGCCAGTGCCGCGCCGCCGGTGATCAACACGCAGGCGGCGAGGATGCGCCATGACGGCTCGGCGAAGCCGGCGGCGATCAGCACGAGGGTGGACAGCAGCGGCGCGGCATAGCTCGCCGCCCCCAGCACCTGGATGTTGCCGCGCTTGACGCCGATGTCCCAGGCATAGAACGCCGCCCCCACCGGCATCAGACCGAGGCCGAGCACGGCCAGCCACTGGCCGGCGCCGGCGGGCAGCACCGTCTGTTCAAGCAATAGGTGGCAGACCAGCGAAAGGGCCGCGGTGGCGGCGCAGAACCAGGTCACGATCGAGGTCGGCACCGACGGGAAGCGCCGCGACAACAGCGAATAGGACGACCACAGCACCGCGCAGACGCCGGCCATGGCGTAGCCGAAGGCATAACGCGCGTCGAAGGCAAGCCCGCCGCCTTTGGTGACGATCAGGACCGTGCCGGCAAGGCCGAGCAGCGCGCCGGCGACGTGGTTCCAGGCCAGCCGCTCGCCCGGCATCAGCGCCGACCCCAGCACGATCAGCAGCGGCCACAGATAGGCGATCAGGCTGGCCTCGACGGCCGGCGCATTGCGCAGCGCGGTGAAGTAGAAGAAGTGGTAGCCGAACAGGCCGGCAATGCCGATCACCCAGACCTGGCGCGGTATCTTCGCGGCGCCATCGGCTGCCGGCATCAACAGCCGGGCAACCAGCCCGACGCAAGTGCCGATCGTGAAGGTGATTGCTGAAAGCAGGAACGGCGGCACGGCGCCCGAAGCATCCGTAAGCAGCGCCAGCAGCGCCCACATGGCGACCGCGGAGAAGCCGATCAGTGTTGCGCGCGCCATAGCCGTCGCCCCCTGCCCATCGTTGGCGGCGCACCATCACGCCTATTCGTTTGCTTCGAACCGCTCCGCGCTGATCGTCAACGGGCCGATTTGCGTGCTGACCGTGGCGCGGATCGGCGCATATACGCCGCTTTGGCCGACTGGTGCAAACGTCACCATGATGCGGCTGCGTTTCTTCAGGTAATTCAGCGCCTTGCGGTTCTTGCGGTAACCGGCCACCGGCTCGAAGCCCAGCCTGCAAGTGACCGTATCGCCCTCGTAGCCGGCCACCGAGATCGACCCTTTGGACTCGTAGGTCAGTTTGAGATCGGCACGCATTTCGCCGTCATAGAGCTTCACCGTGCGCCCGCAGACCTGGTCGAGGCTGTCGGCATGGATGACGGTCGCGGCCATCGGATCGAGGACCGATACGAGATCGCTGCCGGCCAGCGGTATCCAGTTGTTGGGATTGCGCTTCTTCGGCTCAGGCACGACCTTGGTCGAGGTGACGACGCCGTTGGCAAACCGGATGTCGATCATCGATGCCTTCTTGCCGGACGTGTAGTCGGCGTGGAACGCTTGCGGCTGCAACCGCTTGCCCGAAATCTTGCCCTTCGACGAGATCGTACCTCGCGTATCGTCGAACAAAGTGGCGAGGCCGGCAGCGGAGACGCTGCCCTCGATCGAATAGGTGTCGCCCTCGTAGTGGCTGGAGAATTTCGCTTTGGCCACGGAAAGGCCGAGGAACGATACCGAATACTCGCCCGTGAAGGATTGCGGCTCAGCGGCCGAAACCGTCGTCGACAGCGCGACGGCCATCAGCACGACCAGGGCATGGAGGAAAGAACGAGGCATGGCGGGTCCTTGGTTGTCGACCGGACGGGCGGCTCCGGTCTGGCATGTCCCTGTGCGACCGCTTATAGGCTGAATTCCGGCCTTAATGTGAAAGGCGGCGTCGGCAGGGAACGCTGGGGAGGGTCCAGGGCCAGAAAAAAACCCGCCTCGGCGGGCGGGTCGTCGGTGCGAATCAGCACCATACTTAAATTAGTAGCATAGCTGCCGGCACAAAGCAAGAACAAAATGCGGCCATCGACGAATTTGCGGATCTGCCTCGGCCCGGATGAGGGAAAGGGTTGCGGCTTCACTCCGGCTTGGGCTCCTCGCCCCACGAAAGTGGGGAGAGCGCAACCATCATGCGGTGGGCGAGGAACCCAGGTCTTGAGACAACTGCGGGACAGCAACATCTCCTCCAGAAGAGGGCGATCAGCAGCTTCACTGACGACACCTACTCCGAAAGTGCGATTCCCCATGCCCGAAGCAACCCCCAAGCTTGACGCCTCGGCGAAATGCAACTATGGAACGCCAACTTTTTCCATGAGGCCGCCTGACCGAAACCGCGCGCCACCCGGCGCGGGTCGAATGTTTGGCCAGGACCGAGAACCGAAGGTTAGTATCATGTCCCGCACTTGCGAACTCACTGCCAAGGCAGTCATGTCCGGCAACAATGTGAGCCACGCCAACAACAAGACCAAGCGTCGCTTCCTGCCCAATCTCGTCAATGTGACGCTGATCTCGGAAGCGCTGAACCAGAATGTGCGCCTGCGCATTTCGGCCAACGCGCTGCGTTCGGTCGAGCATCGCGGCGGTCTCGATGCCTTCCTGGCCAAGGCCGATGCCAAGGAATTGTCGCAGCGCGCCCGCCTGTTGAAGAAGCAGATCGCCAAGAAGCTCGCCGAACAGCCGGCCGCCTGAGTTTTTCGGCGGCAGCCGCCTTCCAGGGCGTGACCGGGGTTCCGGATCGCGTTCCGCTGGTTCCATTACCCAGGATAAAAAAATGATCTTCCTCTCGCGGTACCTGCCCTTCGTGGCGGCCATGGCGCTCGTCGTCGTGGCCTCGAACATCCTTGTGCAGTTCCCGATGCAGGGTGCAATCGGCGGGTTGTCGTTGGCCGACATCCTGACCTGGGGCGCCTTCACCTATCCGTTCTCATTCCTGGTCACCGATCTCGCCAATCGCCGTTATGGGCCGGCGGTGGCGCGCAGGATCGTCTTTGTCGGCTTCATGACAGCGGTGATCTGCTCGATCGTCATCCCGCCGCTGCTATTTCGCCACGGCCTGATCGAATTCGAGACCGCCGCCGACCGGCTGGTGCGCATTGCCACGGCCTCGGGCGCCGCCTTCCTCACCGCGCAGTTGCTCGACGTCACCGTGTTCAACCGGTTGCGCCGGCAGAGTTGGTGGCGCGCGCCGGTTGTCGGCACGCTGGTCGGCTCTGTCTTCGACACGGTGGTGTTTTTCACCGTCGCCTTTGCGGCGGCTTTCGCCTTCGCCGGACCGAACGACGGCTTTGCGCTGGAAACCGCGCCGCTGATGGGTGTGTTGCCGGTCGAGACGATGCGCTGGGTATCCTGGGCGCTCGGCGATCTCAGCGTCAAACTGGTCATAGCGGTGGTGGCGCTGATCCCCTACCGGCTGCTTGCCGCCCGCTGGAGCCAGCCGGCACTGGCGGCCTAGACCATGACCCGGAACCGAAGGTCCGCGTTAGCGGAAAGTGGGAACCGGTCTTCGGACAAGATCATGGTCGAACAAAGGGGCAGTCTTTGATCCCCTGGCTCCAACTGGATTCGGCAAAAACGCCTGACGGCGGACAGGAACTTCGCCTGAAACGGCGCGGCGGCGAATTCTCAATCATGCTTGGTGCGAACGAGCTGATGAACAGCCGGCTCAGCGGTTCCGAAGAGGCGCTTGCGAAACTGTCCTGTCAAAGGATTGCCGGCCGCCGGAACCCAAGCATCCTGATCGGCGGCCTCGGCATGGGCTTTACCTTGCGTGCGGCGCTGGCCGAGCTTGGCGACGAGGCCCAGGTCACCGTTGCCGAACTGGTGCCGGCAGTCGTGATTTGGGCTCGGGGCCCGATGGCCGAGCTGTTCGGCGGCTGCCTTGACGACCCGCGCGTCAGCATTCGTGAGGCCGATGTCGGTCAGCTCATCCGATCGCAAGCCTCGGCCTGGGATGCGATCCTGCTCGACGTCGACAACGGCCCCCAGGGCATCGTCTACAAGGGCAACGACGCGCTCTACGGCGGCGCCGGCCTGAACAGCGCGAGAGCAGCTCTCAAGCCCGGCGGTATGCTGGCGGTCTGGTCGCAGGGCCCTGACGCAGGCTTCACCCGGCGGCTCAAGCAGGCGAGCTTCACGGTCGAGGAGGTCAAGGCGCGGGCTCACGGCAAGCGCGGCGCCCGTCACGTCATCTGGCTCGCGAGCAAAGCCTAGCGGAAGCAATTTGGGCGGATTGCTGTTTGGGCTCCGCCCGGCACACCGACTACTGCGGTTTCTGAAGCTCGGCGACGAGCGCCTGCAGCAGCCCGCGATCGCGCGTCAATCCTCGTGCAGGATGAATTCCAGGTAAAGATTGCGCTGCAGGATCGAGTGATTGTCGTCGGACATCATGGACACGATCAGCGCGCCATCGTCGCGGGTCCAGACGTCGAGCGCTTCCATATTGTCGATCTGGTAACCCATGTCGGCTTCGAGCAGCACCGGCCCGTCGGCGACAGCGCCCTTCTCGACGCTTTCGCCATAGATGCGCCGCAGCCGCATCTTGACGCCGCCGGCCATCGAAAAACTGCGCTCCAGAAGCAACAGGTCGCCATCCGGCAGGAAGGCGCCGTCGGTGATGTCGAAATCGCCATTGCGCTTGACGGTGAAGACGCCCTTGTGCGGCCCTTCGATGATCGCGGCAAAGATGTTACCGGCCTTGTCGAGGCTCTTTTCCGACACCACGACCAGCCCGCCCGCGTGCTGTCCGTAAGGATGGGCGCGGGTGACGGTCTCGAAGCCGCGATTGCGCCGAAGTTCCCAGGCCGGGATCAGGAAGTCCAATTGCCTGAACGGCGCCCTCATGTCATCCGGATCGATCTTGAACTCTGCGATACGGTGATCGCGCTCGAAACCGACCGTGGCAATGCCGTCCTGGACCGCGAGGCCTTCGGCATCGACCGCCCATTTCTCGTCGATCGGCTGGCCGGCCGCATCGACCATCTGCTGCATGCGAAAATTCTGGATGCCGGAAGGCCGCTTGTCGGCATCGTGGACGAGGGTGCCGAAGAACCAGAAGCCGGTGTCGGCGACGCCGATGAAATCGCTGCCGGGCTTGAGGAACCGAAGCGCCGACAGCGCGCCGAAATCGCGCGTCGACGAGGTCATTTCGAGCCCGCCGACGAATTCAAGCGGCCCGAACTGTTTGTCCGGCCGGCCGATGTGGAATTCGCTGATCGGCCGTGCCGTGATCTCGGCCGGCTCGACCGAGGCCGGGCCGGCAGCGACAGCCGGCGCCAAACCGATGCCTAACAACGCAATGGCGGCCAAAAGCTTCTGCCAAAAGCCGCCGCGGGAAAAAATCATC
The DNA here is from genome assembly GCF_040323385.1 of Mesorhizobium sp. M0045. Taxonomy (NCBI): domain Bacteria; kingdom Pseudomonadati; phylum Pseudomonadota; class Alphaproteobacteria; order Hyphomicrobiales; family Phyllobacteriaceae; genus Mesorhizobium; species Mesorhizobium sp. M0045. The sequence goes on along the minus strand of NZ_JAMYUY010000003.1, from coordinate 199,387 downwards.
CGGCGCGCCGTATGCCGCCGCGCCGCGTGTCGCGCACGGTTTCCTCGGCGAACAGCGAGGCCAGCTGCTCGGTCATGGCGCCGGCCAGTTCTTCGGCATCGACGATGGTTACAGCGCGGCGATAGTAGCGGGTGACGTCGTGGCCGATGCCGATGGCCAAAAGCTCGACCGGCGAGCGCGTCTCGATGAGCTCGATGATGGCGCGCAGATGCCGCTCGAGATAATTACCCGGATTGACCGACAGCGTCGAATCGTCGACCGGCGCGCCGTCCGAGATCATCATCAGGATCTTGCGCTGCTCCGGCCGCGCGATCAGCCGGTTATGCGCCCACAGCAGCGCCTCGCCGTCGATGTTTTCCTTGAGCAGGCCCTCGCGCATCATCAGCCCGAGATTGCGGCGCGCCCGCCGCCACGGATGATCGGCGGATTTGTAGATGATGTGGCGCAGATCGTTGAGACGGCCGGGGTTCGGCGGCTTGCCTTCCTTCAACCATTTCTCGCGCGCCTGTCCGCCCTTCCAGGCGCGGGTGGTGAAGCCGAGGATTTCGACCGAGACGCCGCAGCGTTCCAGCGTGCGCGCCAGAATGTCGGCGCAGGTCGCGGCGACCGTGATCGGCCGGCCGCGCATCGAACCCGAATTATCGAGCACCAGCGACACCACGGTGTCGCGAAATTTTGTATCACGCTCCTGCTTGAAGGACAGAGGCTGCATCGGGTCGATGACGACGCGCACCAGCCGTGCCGGATCGAGATAGCCTTCTTCGAGGTCGAAATCCCAGGAGCGGTTCTGCTGCGCCATCAGCCGGCGCTGCAGCCGGTTGGCCAGCCGCCCGACCACGCCCGAAAGGTTGGCGAGCTGCTTGTCGAGGAAGGCGCGCAGCCGGTCGAGCTCCTCCTCCTCACACAGTTCCTCCGCACCTACGGTCTCGTCGAAGGCGGTGGTGAAGACCTTGTAGTCGATCTCTTTCGGCAGATTGGTGAAGGGATTGTCGTTGCGGCGCGCCTCGCCGGGCGTCTCTGCATCGGCATCGTCGTCGTCGGAGAGATCCTCGGCGGAGGCGTCGGAGGCTTCGGTCTCGGCCGATTGCTCGTCGTCGGACGATGCCTCGGTATCCTCTGACTGCGACTGCTCGGAGCCGGAATCGTCTTCGCCGCCCTCCTCGCTCTGCTCCTCGCCTTGCGGCTGGTTTTCGTCGTTGTCCTCGGAGTCTTCCGTCTCCTGGTCGTCGCCGAGCTCCTCCGCCATTTCCATGGAGGCGAGCATCTCGCGCACGACGCGGGCGAACGCCTGCTGGTCGTCGAGCTTTGCCGACAGCCCGTCGAGATCGGCACTGGCTTTTTCCTCGACCCAAGGGCGCCAGAGATCGACCAGCCGTTCGCCGCTCTTCGGCACAGTGCGGCCGGTCAGCTTTTCGCGCACCATCAGCGCCAGCGCCTCCTCGATCGGCGCGTCGGCCTTGTCCTTGACGTCGGCGAGGTTGGCCCTGGCGTATTTGTCCTCGAGCATCGAGCCGATATTGTCGGCAACGCCCTGCATGGCGCGGCTGCCGATCGCCTCGACCCGGGCCTGCTCGACCGCGTCGTAGATGGCGCGGGCCTGTTTGCCTTCCGGCGCCAGCCTGGTGTGGATGCGCGTATCATGGCAGGCGCGCTTCAGCGCCATGGAATCGCCGAGCCCGCGGGTAATGGCGATGTCCGCCTTTGATGCCTTCTTCGGCAGTTCCGGCAGCCGGGCGCGGCTGCCGGCCAGCGCCGGCCGGTCCTTGGCGAAACCGACCTCGAGATCCTTGTCGCCGGCGATGGCGCGCATGCAGACGGTAACCGCGCGCTTGAAGCTGTCGGCCTCAGCGCCGGTCTTGGATTTGTTTCGCGTGTTGTCGCCCGGACCCGCCATCGAGACTCTGCTTAGCCCAGCACCACATTCGCCGCCGATTCCGGCAAATCTTCGCCGAAGGCGCGCTGGTAGAATTCGGCGACCAGCGAGCGTTCGAGCTCGTCGCATTTGTTGAGGAAGGTCAGCCGAAACGCCATGCCGATATTGCCGAAGATTTCGGCATTCTCGGCCCAGGTGATAACCGTGCGCGGGCTCATAACCGTCGACAAATCGCCGTTGATGAAGGCCGAGCGCGTCATGTCGGCGACACGGACCATCTTGTTGACGATCTCCTTGCCCTTGCCGTCGCGATAGTGCTTGGCCTTGGCCAGCACGATGTTCACTTCGTTGTCGTGCGGCAAATAGTTCAGCGTGGTGACGATCGACCAGCGGTCCATCTGCGCCTGGTTGATCTGCTGGGTGCCGTGGTAGAGGCCTGTGGTGTCGCCGAGGCCAACCGTGTTGGCGGTCGAAAACAGCCGGAAGGCCGGATGCGGGCGGATAACCCGGCTCTGGTCGAGCAGCGTCAGCCGGCCCGACGATTCCAGCACGCGCTGGATGACGAACATCACGTCCGGGCGGCCGGCATCGTACTCGTCGAAGCACAGCGCGACATTGTGCTGATAGGCCCAGGGCAGGATGCCGTCGCGGAATTCGGTGATCTGCAGCCCGTCCTTGACGACGATGGCGTCCTTGCCGACGAGGTCGATACGGCTGACATGGCTGTCGAGGTTGACACGCACGCAAGGCCAGTTGAGGCGGGCGGCGACCTGCTCGATATGCGTCGACTTGCCGGTGCCGTGATAGCCCGACACCATGACGCGGCGGTTATAGGCAAAGCCGGCGAGGATCGCCATCGTCGTGTTCTTGTCGAACAGGTAGTCCGGATCGATGTCGGGCACATGCTCGCTCGTCACCGAATAGGCCGGCACCACCATCTTGGAGTCGAAGCCGAATGTCTCCTTCACCGACACCGTGGTGTCGGGCAAGTTGGCGATGTCGCGATCGACCTTGTTCATCTCTATCACGTCTCCACAAGCGAAACGCCGCGTTTCGCTGGTAATCGATTTTGTTCGGGGGCGGTCTTAGAGCCTTTTCCAACCCTATGAAAGTTGGAAAGCGACACGAACCGTAAGGTCGCTCAGCACAAACCTGCCTGCTTGAGCACGCGATACGCCTGGAGCACATCGCGGAACCGGTCTTCCGAACCTCTGTCGCCGCCATTCGCATCCGGATGGTGGCGTTTCACAAGTTCCTTATAGCGCGCCTTGATATCCTTGCCACTTGCCTTTGTATCAAGGCCAAGCGTTTCCAGTGCCTTGGCCTCAAGCGGCTTGGCCTTGCGCTCGCGTGCTTCGCGCGGGTCCTTCGGGCCTTTGAACAGGTCGAAGGGATCGCGCATGCGATTGTAGTAGCCGGCACGGCCGGAACGCGCCTGGGCGAAGTCGGGCGAGGAGCGTGTCGAGGCGCCGTTGACGCCCATTTTCCAGGTCGGCCGGTGGCCGGTCATGGCTTCCTTCTGGAAGCGCGCGATCTCGGTGTCGGGAACGCCCGAGAAATAATTGAAGCCCTTGTTGTACTCGCGCACGTGGTCGAAGCAGAACTGGAAATACTCGCCTTCCTTCATGCGTCCGACCGGGGCGCGGTGGGTACCGGCCTCCTTGCAGCCATCCCACTGGCAGATCGGCGAACGCGACTTCAGCTCCGCGTCCTTCTCCGGGCGGATACGAATCTTTTCGAAATATTTTGGGTACGGCTTCATCTCACCCATTTATGGGCCGTTCGCGGATGCGAAACAAGAATTGACATTTTCGCGATGATCGCCCTAACCGCTGAATCGCGGCATAAAACCGGCGAATGGCGAATTTGTGCGATGACATAGATGTGGTGAAGGGAAGCGGCGATGTCCATACAGGCAACGATGGAAGATAAGCTGAAAAAGGCGTTTTCGCCGGAACGGCTGGACGTCATCAACGAAAGCCATCTCCATGCCGGTCATCATCACGTGGATTCCGGCCATCACGCTGCCTTCGACGGCGCCGGCGAGACGCATTTCCGCGTCCGCATCGTCGCGCCAGCCTTTGCCGGCATGAGCCGCGTCGAGCGTCACCGTGCAGTCAACGATCTGCTGGCCGAAGAGTTGAAATCCGGCGTCCACGCCCTGGCGATCGAGCCGGCGGCGCCCGGCGAAAAGACCCGCTGGTAGATCAGCCGAGGCTCGCCCTCAGGAAAGCTATCACCGCCGCTGTCAATGCATCGCCTTCGGTGCCGAAGTCGCGATTGATCGACATGTGCGAATAGGCGCTGCCGTCGAACAGCGTGACCCTGGTTCCGGTGGCGCGCAGACGCCCGGCGAAGGCCTGCGCGTCCGCCGCGCGGGCTTTCGCCCGTGAATGGGCGATGAAGGTCGGCGGGTGCTTGCGGCCTTCCACATAGGTGACAGGCGACAGCGCGCGCCACTGCGCCGGATCGGGAAAGGCGCGGGCATAGACCCCTGCCATGCCGCCGCTCCTGGCCAATGCCTCCAGGTCGTAAGCCCTGGTGTCGTCGAGGATCAGCGCCGCGACCCCGGGCAGGCCGCCGCGCAGGCCGGTCAATGCGACGAGATGGCAGCCGGCCGAATGGCCCATCGCGACGATCCGGTCCGGATCGCCGCCATGCCTGGCGATGTTGGCGCGGACGTAGCGATAGGCCAGTTCGACATCCGCCGCCTGGGTGGCGACGTCGGCCTCGGGCAGCATCCGGTAGTCGATCGAGACGAAGCAGAAGCCATTGTCGAGCAGGAATTGCGGCTTGGCATTGACGTTGCCGCGACTGCCGACCCGCCAGGCGCCGCCATGGACGAAGAAGACGACCGGCAGGCCGCTTGCGCCCGCGCGGGAATAGATGTCGAGCTTGGCCGGCCCATAGTCGAAGGTTTCGGGCAACGGCGAACGCAGCTGCAATGCCGCCGCCTGCCCCGGCAACAGCGCCGCCATCGACACCAGAAGCAGGCTTCGCCGATCGATTGTCATAGACTCCTGACTGCCCAAGGCTGCCACACGGTGCGCACTGTCATTCGCCAAGCATCGCCGGCTTGATCCTCAGCCGCGCGATACGGTTCTTGTCGCGCTTCATGACGACGAAGCGCTTGCCGTGAAACGTAAAGGCCTGCTTTTCGTCCGGGATCGACTGCGCCTCGTGGATGACAAGGCCGGCAATGGTGGTGGCTTCCTCGTCCGGCAGGTTCCAGTCCAGCGCCCGGTTAAGGTCGCGGATCGGCACCGTGCCGTCGACGACGACGGAGCCGTCGGCCTCCTGCTTGACGCCCTGGATGTCGATGTCGTGCTCGTCGGCGATCTCGCCGACGATCTCCTCGATGATGTCCTCCAGCGTCACCAGCCCTTCGACCTCGCCATATTCGTCGACGACGATGGCGAAATGCGCCTTGCGGCGCAGGAAGGCGTTGAGCTGCTCCTGCAGCGTCGTGGTGTCGGGCACGAACCACGGTTTAGACGCGATCTTCATCACGTCGATCCGGGAGAAATCGTTGCCGACCTCGTTCAGGGCGCGCAGCAGATCCTTCGCGTGCAGCACGCCGACAATGTTGTCGAGCGAACCCTTCCACAACGGCATGCGGGTGTGCGGGCTCTGCAGGATCTCGCGAACCACCGCTTCGGGCGGGTCATCGGCATTGACCGAGCGCATATTCGTGCGGTGGACCATGACGTCCGACACTTCGAGCTCCTCGAGGTCGAACAGGCCGCCGATGCGGGCGCGGTCCTCGCGCACCACCTGGCCGTCGCGGCGGAAATCGTCGACGGCGCCGCGCAGTTCCTCGCGCGCCGAGCGCTGCGGCTCGATGCGCTGCAGCTCATAGCCGAAGGCGGCGAGCAGGTGCCGGCGCAGGACGAAGCCCAGCAGGCCGAGGCCGGCGAGCACTGCTGCCGCGATCCAGCCGGCCTGACTCATCCCGGGCGGCTTTCCTGCCGACCCGGATGGTTCTCCCTGAGGAACGCCAGCACTTCCGAGGCCGGCACATCCCTGGCGATGAAGGCCTGTCCGACGCCGCGCGTCAGGATGAAGGTCAGCGCGCCGCGCGACACCTTCTTGTCCTGGGTGATGAAGGAGAACAGCTGCTCGGCGTCGGGCAATTCGCCCGGAATGTCGGCCATGCGCCAGGGCAGGCCGACGGCGCGAAGATGCGCCTCGACGCGCGCCGCATCGTCGGGGCTCGCCAAATTGAGCCTTGAGGAAAAGCGGTGCGCCAGCGCCATGCCGATGGCGACGCCTTCGCCATGCACGAGCCTTGCGCCGTCATAGCCGGTCGCCGCCTCCAGTGCATGGCCGAAGGTGTGGCCGAGATTGAGCAGGGCGCGGTCGCCGGTCTCGAACTCGTCGCGGGCAACGACGTCGGCCTTGGCGCGACAGGCCTCGGCGATGGCGGCAGCCCGCTCCGGCCCGCCGGCAAACACTTGGCGCCAGTTTTCTTCCAGCCAGGCGAAGAACTCCGGCCGGTCGATCAGCCCGTATTTGGCCAGTTCGGCATAGCCGGCGCGAAACTCGCGGATCGGCAGCGTGTCGAGCACTTCGGTATCGGCCAGCACCAGCTTGGGCTGGTGGAACACCCCGACGAGGTTCTTGCCGCGCTTGCTGTTGATGCCGGTCTTGCCGCCGACGGAGGAATCGACCTGCGCCAGCAGCGAGGTCGGAACCTGCACGAAATTCATGCCGCGCCGCGCGATGCCGGCGGCAAAGCCGGCCAGGTCGCCGATGACGCCGCCGCCGAGCGCGATGACGACGTCGCCGCGCTCCAGCTTGGCGGCCAGCACGCCGTCGACCACCTCTTCAAGATGCGCAAAGCTCTTGGTCTTTTCGCCTGGCGGCAGCGTGATGACGGCATGTTGGATGCCACCGCTTGCCAGGCCGGCCGCAAGCGTTGCGAGATGCGCGGCTGCGACGTTTTCGTCGGTGACGACCGCCGCCCTTGTGCCCGGCAGGCGGCGCGAGATCTCGGCGCCGGCGCGTGACAGTAGGCCGGGGCCGATCAAAATGTCGTAGGCACGCTCGCCAAGCCCGACTTCGACAGAGACCGTTGCATCAGCGCTCACGACCGCACCTCATCGATGTCGGCAACACCGAGATGGCCGCGCAGCGCGTCCACCACCTCGGCGGCAATGATCTCCTTGCGGTCGTCGCGGGTCGGCACGGTGACATCGGCCGCGGCGTAAACCGGGTAGCGTTCCGCCATCAGCCGTTCCAGCACGGCGCGCGGATCGGCGCTTTTCAGCAGCGGCCGGTTCTGCTTCTTGGAAACGCGCTCCATCAACAGATCGATCTCGGCCTTCAGCCATACCGAAACGCCATGGCTGGCGATCGCCTCGCGCGTCTGCGCGTTCATGAAGGCGCCGCCGCCGGTCGACAGCACCTGCGGCCCGTGCTCCAGCACACGCAGGATGACGCGCTGCTCCAGTGCCCGGAACTCAGCCTCGCCATAGCGCTCGAACAGGTCCGGGACGCTCATGCGCGAAACAGTTTCGATCTCCTGATCGCTGTCGATGAAGGGCAGCGCCAGCATCGCCGCCACCTTGCGGCCGATGGCCGTCTTGCCGGCGCCCATCAGCCCGACAAAGACGATGGAACGGCCGCCCAGCCGGCCGAGCAGCGCGGCATGGCTCTCGCCCGAAGGATTTGCTGGTAGCGCGTTCATGCTTCTAGGGCCTCTTTGCCGGCGTATCGACATCAAAAGCCTGTTTGCGTCAAGCGTAACGCGCCCAAGACCGGATATGGCTTCTCCCTTGAATTGCCCGGATTGGCGTCTCATAAGGGCACAGGGTTGGAAATGCAGAATAAGACGACGGGCGAAAATTAATGCCAACACTGTTTCGCTTTGTCGTGACGCTCGCGATTCTGGCCGGCATTGTCTATGGCGCGATGTTCGCCTTGGTCATGTTCGTCGAGCCGAGAAAGGCGGAAATGAGCGTGCGTATCCCTCCGGAAAAGCTCAATCCGAAAAAATGAACAGCGCCGCCCGCATCGAAGCCTTCCTGGAAATGATGAGCGCCGAGCGCGGCGCCGCCGAAAACACGCTTTCGTCCTATCGCCGCGACCTCGAGGACGCTTCCGCCGGGATCGCCGGCGGACTTGCCGGTGCCACCAGCGCCGACATCCGCGCCTATCTCGACGACATCGCCGCGCGCGGCTTCGCCGCCACCTCGCAGGCGCGCAAATTGTCGGCGATTCGGCAGTTCTTCAAGTTCCTCTATGCCGAGGGCCTGCGCGGCGACGATCCGACCGGCACGCTGGACAGCCCGAAGAAGGGCCGGCCGCTGCCGAAGACGATGAGCGAAGCCGATACCGGCCGGCTGCTCGACCGCGCCGCGCAAGAGGCGAAGGACCCCTCCATGCATGACGGCGACACGCTCGCGGCGCTGCGCCTCCACGCACTGGTCGAGGTGCTCTACGCCACCGGCTTGCGCGTTTCGGAGCTGGTCGGCCTTCCTGTGGCGGTGGCGCAGCGCGACGACCGCTTCTTCATGGTGCGCGGCAAGGGCAACAAGGAGCGCATGGTGCCGCTGTCGGCCAAGGCGCGCACGGCGATGCGGACCTGGCTTGCCGCACGGGCGGCGGTGCCGGCTCTTGCCGACAGCCCGTTCCTGTTTCCGGCCGCCGCCGACAGCGGCTATCTCTCGAGACAGGTCTTTGCCCGCGAGCTGAAAGCGCTTGCCGCGCGGGCCGGCATTGCCGCGGCGAAGATATCGCCGCATGTGCTGCGGCATGCTTTCGCCAGCCATCTGCTGCAGAACGGCGCCGATCTCAGGGCCGTGCAGCAGCTGCTTGGCCACGCCGATATTTCAACGACGCAGATCTACACGCATGTGCTGGAGGAGCGGCTGATGCGCCTGGTCAACGATCATCATCCGCTTGCCGACTAGGCGTCATGTCGCTATGTGAGAACGACGTTCCACCGCGCCCAGCCTGCATTTTCAGGCTTGCGTCAGTCATTGCCTTCCGACTTGCCGGTCCGCCCAAGAATGTACAATTACCTCGATTTCGAAAAGCCTGTACAGGATCTCGAAGGCAAGATCCTCGAGCTGAAGAAGCTTGCCGAGAACGGCGAGGCGGTCGATGTCGGCGATGAGATCGCCCGTCTCGAGAAGCGCTCGCGCGATGCGCTGCGCGACGCCTACAAGGCGCTGACGCCGTGGCAGAAGGTGCAGGTGGCGCGCCATCCGGACAGGCCGCACTGCATCGACTACATCAAGGGCCTGCTTACCGATTTCACGCCGCTCGCCGGCGACCGCAACTTCGGCGAGGACCAGGCGATCGTCGGCGGCTTCGCCCGCTTCCGTGGCGAGCCGGTGGCGATCATCGGCCAGGAGAAGGGTTCCGACACGGCAAGCCGGCTGAAGCATAATTTCGGCTCGGTGCGGCCGGAGGGCTACCGCAAGGCGGTGCGGCTGATGGAACTCGCCGACCGCTTCCAAATCCCGTTGCTGACGCTGGTCGATACGGCCGGCGCCTATCCCGGCGTCAACGCCGAAGAGCGCGGCCAGGCGGAAGCCATCGCCCGCTCGACTTCGGCCTGCCTTGGCCTGAAGGTGCCGTCGATCTCGGTGGTGATCGGCGAAGGCGGCTCGGGCGGCGCCATAGCGATCGCCACCGCCAACCGCGTCTACATGCTCGAACACGCCATCTATTCGGTGATCTCGCCGGAGGGCGCCGCCTCGATCCTGTGGCGCGACACCACGCGGTCCAAGGATGCCGCGACCAACATGAAGATCACGGCGCAGGACCTGCTGGAGCTGAAGATCATCGACGCCATCATCGCGGAGCCGCTCGGCGGTGCCCATCGCGCCCCCGAAACGGTGATCGCCGCCACCGGCGACCTCATCGCCAGGACGATGAAGGAATTCTCCGGCGCCAACACCGACTTCCGCGAGCATCGCCGCGAGAAATACCTGGCGATGGGCCGCAATCTGTAACCAACCCAGGCACGCGGCCTGAAATGTGGCGGCGCGAACCAGTTTCGCCACAAAAATGCCGCTGCATTCGGCTCAGTGGGCTTGCCGTAAGGGGACGCGCCGCATGCTTGCGGTAAGGAATTTTCAAGGTTAACGGGCTTAGAGTCCGTCAGTGGTCGGTTTAGCAGCTGCGGCATCCGCGGCGCAGAGATGAGACGATAGCCATATCCATGTTTGCCAAGCTTGCCCGCACCGGAGTTCTGATCGCCGCGATCGGCGTCGCCGGCTGCAATGACGCTTCGATGAAGGATTTTGCGCCGCAAGCCAACAAGCCGCTGCCGGACAAGATCCTGGCCGAAATGAAAGCCAAGGGCATGGTCCGCACCTCCTCGGTGATGGCCCGCATCTTCAAGGAAGAAGGCAAGCTCGAAATCTGGAAGGCCAAGACCAACGGCCGCTACGACCTGGTCGCGAGCTACGACATCTGCAAATGGTCGGGCAAGCTCGGCCCGAAATTCACCGAAGGCGACCGCCAGGCGCCGGAAGGCTTTTACACGGTCCGCCCGGCACAGATGAACCCGCGGTCGAATTACCACCTGTCCTTCAATATCGGCTACCCCAACGCCTATGACCGTGCCAATGGCCGCACCGGTTCCAACCTGATGGTCCATGGCGCCTGCTCGTCGTCTGGCTGCTATTCGATGACCGACGCGCAGATCGAGCAGATCTACGCTTTCGGCCGAGACGCCTTCCAGGGCGGCCAGACCGAGTTCCAGATCCAGGCTTTTCCGTTCCGCATGACTGCAGCCAATATGGCGCGCTATCGCAACGACCCGAACTACGAATTCTGGAAGATGCTGAAGGTTGGCTACGACAATTTCGAGGTCACCAAGGTGCCGCCGAAAGTCGACGTCTGCGAGAAGCGCTACGTCTTCAACCAGGTTGCAGCCGACGGCTCGACCTTCAATCCGACCGGCCCCTGTCCGCCGACCACCCAGCCCGATTCGCTGAAAAGCGCCATCAACGCCTATCAGAGCACCTATGAGGCGGCCTTCAACGGCGCCATAAAGGCCAGCGTGCCGGCGCCCAAGCCGACCATCGCCGGGATCAAGGAAGCCAGCATCGTTTCCGACTGGTCGAAACGGCGTGCGCGCGGCGAACGCGTGCCGATCGAGCCGCCCTCGCTCAACCCGGACGGCACGGTGACCGAAACGGCGCGCATGGGCCGCGTCGATTCGCCGGCGGGCCGCAAGATGGCGGCGCTCGACGCCGAAAAGGCTGCCAAGCAGAAGGCCGAGGAACAGCGGCTTGCCGCGATAGAAGCGGCGAAGGCAGCGAAAGCCGCAGCCAAGGCGCAAGCCCTGGCCGAGAAGGAAGCCGCCAAGGCGCAGGCATTGGCCGAAAAGGATGCTGCCAAGGCGGCGGCCGAAGCGCCTGTCGCGACCGCAACCGTCGCGCCATCCGCGGAGGCCGTTCCGGTCGCGGAAACGCAGGCTGCGGACGCCGAAAGCACGGCGACACGGCTGAAGAAGAAGCTGCTCGGCATGTTTGGCGGCTGAGGTTCATGGTTGAACAGGAAGATGAGGGCCAAGAAGACAGGCCCTCAACCAGCCCCGCCGCCGTCTACGACCTCAAAGGCTTGAACTGTCCGTTGCCCGTGCTCAAGGCAAAAAAGCGCCTGGCTGCAATGCAGCCGGGCAGCCGCCTGTGGCTCGAAACCACCGACCCGCTCGCCGTCATCGACATTCCCGCCTTCTGCGCCGAGAGCGGCCATCGGCTGATCGAAACGACGGCGATCGCAGGCGGCCGCCGCTTCCTGGTCGAGCGCGGCTGAGCGCGTGATCTCCCCCCTTGAGGGGGAGATCTCGCCGAAGGCGACAGAGGGGGTTGCCTCGGCTGGCGCGACGCCATGTACGACCAAAGAGAAAGTTGGCGCTTCACGCGCGGCAACCCCCTCTGGCCTGCCGGCCCCCTGGAGGGGGGAGATCACGATCCGGCGATGGCCAGCGGATTGCTCTCCAGTGCCGCCCGGTCCGGCGTGTCGATCGACGGCTGGTTGGTGAAGGCGGCGAACAGCCGGCGGACATAGTCTTCCGGCATGTCGAGCGTGATCAGCACCAGCCTGGTGCCGCGCTGGCTGTCCGGCCAGGCCGGCAGTTGCACCGGCGGATGCAGGATCTTCTGCACGCCATGGATAACCAGCGGCCGCGACGGGTCTTCTGCAAGCTCAATGACGCCCTTCATCCGCAACAGGCGCTCGCCATGCGCCGAGCGCAGCAGATCGAGGAACATCTCGATTGCCGAAAACGGCACCGGCCCGTCATGAACCAACGAATGCGAACGCACGCGGGAATCGTGCCTATGGCCATGACCATGACCATGACCATGACCATGGTGATGGTGATCGCCACCGTCATGCCCCTCGTCATCATGCCCGCTGTGGTCATGCCGGCTATGGTCATGGTCGTGGCCGGCTTCTTCGCCGAGCCAACGCTGCACATCGACGGATTTGGTGGCCGGATTGTAGAGGCCGCAATCGAACAGGGTCGCCACGCTTGCCTGGCTCGCGTCGAGCACCACGGCGCCCGGGTTGAGCTGCCTGAGCCGCGCCCGCAACGCCTTGGCATCGCCCGCATCCGTGGCCAGGTCGGCCTTGCTGAGCACGATGCGGTCGGCGACGGCCACCTGCTTCACCGCCTCGACATGGGCATCGAGCGTCGCATTGCCGTTGACGGCGTCGACCAGGGTGATGACGCCGTCGAGCCGGAAGGCCTGGACCAGGGCCGGATGCGCCATGATCGACTGCAGCACGGGGGCGGGATCGGCGAGCCCGGTGGTCTCGACGACGACGCGGGCAAGCCGATCGATGCGGCCGGTCTGCAGCCGGTCGACGAGGTCGGCCAGCGTGTCGACCAGCTCGCCGCGCACCGTACAGCAGAGGCAGCCATCGGAGAGCTGGATGATGCCGTCGGAGGCCTGCTCGACCAAGAGATGGTCGATCGCCACCTCGCCGAACTCGTTGATGATGACGGCGGTGTCGGCGAGCGCGGGATCCCGCAGCAGCCGGTTGAGCAGCGTCGTCTTGCCCGCACCAAGAAAGCCGGTGAGCACCGAAACGGGGATCGGGAAGCCGGCCATCAGGCTAGTTCAACGCCTTGGCCGGCTGCTGGACCTGCGCGGCGGTGGCGGATCCGGCCACAACAGGCTCGGCGCCGGACGGCGGCGCCCGGTCCGGCCGCCATGTCGGCAGCGGCACGTCGGCATATTCCTGCCCGGAGGCGTCGAGCATCGCCTTCGGCGTCGGTCCCGTGGCGCCGCCGAGGCCGACAGCGATCAGCGTCGGCACATGGTCGAGCTTTTCCTGATAGGGCGACTTCGGCACGTCCTTGCCCTTGTCGCCGACGGCGGGTGCTGCTTCCGACTGCTCCTCGGCCGGCTTCTTCTTGCAGATTTCGCCATTCATATCGTTGGCCGACATCGTGTCGCCATAGGCGGGCAGCGCCGCGACGGTCAGCCAGCTCGGCGCCGGCGTTGCAAAGCCCTGGTCGAGCAGTTTTGCCGCCGTTTCGGCGCGGGTAATGGCTGACCGTTCGCCGAGCACCACGGCGACCAGGGTGCGGCCGTTGCGGGTCGCCGAGCCGATCATGTTGAAACCGGACGAGCAGACGAAACCCGTTTTCATGCCGTCGGCACCCGGATAGCGGCCGATCAGGAGGTTGTAGTTGGAGATTGCCTTCTTGCCGACGGCAAGGCCTTCGATCGAGAACCAGGGGGCATATTGCGGGAAGTCCTTGCGGATCGCCATCACCAGCAAAGCGAGATCGCGTGCTGTCGTATATTGGTCCGGCGAATAGAGCCCGTTCGGATTGACGAAGTGCGACCCGCTCATGCCGAGCCGTTGCGCTTCGGCGTTCATGCGTTCGGCAAAGGCGGCTTGCGAACCGCCGATATTCTCGCCGACCGCCATGGCGATATCGTTGGCCGATTTGACCAGCATCATCTTCAGCGCGTTGTCGAGCCGCATCACCGAGCCCGGCTTGAAGCCCATCTTGCTCGGCGGCTCGCCGGCCGAATGTTTCGTTACCTTGATCGGCGAATCGAGCTGGACCTCACCCGCGGCAATCGCCCGAAACGCCACATAGGCGGTCATCAGCTTGGTCAGCGATGCCGGGTACCAGCGCCTGAACGCCTCCTGGTGCTGCAGGATCTTGCCGCTGTTCAGGTCGAACAGGATGGTCGGATTGGCCAAGGCAGGCCCGGCCAGCGCCGGAAGCATCACCGCGCCCGCCACCAACAGTTTGAGGAAATGCCTGTACCGCATCATGAAAACCGAAATAGCCTCTTGCCGCAGTCGCACCTGGCTCCGTAAGATTTCGTTACACGATCGCCAGGATAATGGTCCGGCCCTCTGTTCCCGGACCACAGTCGCGGTGCTATTTACTCTATGTGACGTCAACATGGCAAAGTGCTGCCGATCACAATGTGGAAGCAGCAGCACAATGCAAAGCAGCGTGCATGGTTGCAAGGCAGCAGGCACAATTGCAAAGCAGCAGGCCAACACCGCCTGCTCCAACAGCGAAATGGAACCATCATGCCGATCCTGAACCGAGCCGCCGAAATGCAGGTCGAGGTGGCCGGCTGGCGCCGCCATTTGCACCAGACGCCGGAGCTGAATTTCGACGTCTTCAAGACCGCCGCTTTCGTCACCGAGAAGCTGAAGGCTTTCGGCTGCGACGACATCGTGACTGGTTTGGGCAAGACCGGCGTCGTCGGCATCATTCGCGGTCGCCACGGCGAAGGCTCGACCATCGGCCTGCGCGCCGACATGGATGCCCTGCCGCTCAACGAGATCACCGGCAAATCCTATGCCTCGACGGTCCCCGGCAAGATGCACGCCTGCGGCCATGACGGCCACACCGCGATGCTTTTGGGTGCCGCCAAATACCTCGCCGAAACGCGCAATTTCGCCGGCTCGGTCGCGGTCATCTTCCAGCCGGCCGAAGAGGGCGGCGGCGGCGGCAACGAGATGGTCAAGGACGGCATGATGGAGCGCTTCGGCATCTCCAAGGTGTTCGGCATGCACAACATGCCGGGCCTGCCGGTCGGCCAGTTCGCCATCAGGCCGGGCCCGATCATGGCGGCGACCGCCGAATTCACCATCACCGTCAAGGGCCGGGGCGGCCACGCGGCGATGCCGCACGGCACCATCGATCCGATCGTCATCGCCAGCCAGCTCGTCGGCGCATTGCAGACGATCGCCTCGCGCAGCACCGATCCGGTCGAGGCGGTGGTCGTCTCGGTGACGAAATTCCATGCCGGCGACGCCTACAACGTCATTCCCGAGAGCGCCGAGATCGCCGGAACGGTACGCACGCTGAAGAAGGAGGTTGCCAAGAAGGCCGAAGAACGCATCCGCGCGCTTTGCCAAGGCCTGGGCGCTGCTTTCGGCGCGACAATCGAGGTCGACTACAATGCCAACTACCCCGTCACCTTCAACCATCCCGAAGAGACGGTCTTTGCTAGCGACATCGCGGCCGACATCGCCGGCGACAGTTATGTGCACCGCGCCATCCAGCCGGTGATGGGCGGCGAGGATTTCTCCTACATGCTGGAAGCCCGGCCGGGCGCCTTCATCTTCATCGGCAATGGCGATACCGCCGGCCTGCACAACCCGGCCTATGACTTCAACGACGAGGTCATCCCGCACGGCATGAGCTATTGGGTGAAGCTGGCGGAAACGGCGCTGGCGGCATAGCCGTTCGGCATTGGCTTACGGCCCGCTCTTCGGATCCTCGACCTCCAGCGCTTCCATGACCGGCGCCAGCTCGTTGTCGTCGGCGGGTTGCGGTTCTTCGCCTGTCCTCGCCTTCTTCAGGGCTGCCTCGATCGCCTCCTGGATATTGCCGAGTTCGTCTTCGCGAACCTCGTGGCCATAGCCGGCAGCGTCGGCATCCTGCTCGAATTGCTGCGCCAGGACGGCGACGCTCACTTCGCTCTCGGCCGGTAGATTGCCGACATTCTCCTGCAGCCAGGTTTCAAAGAACTCTTTGGTGGCGCTCATGCGGGTCTCTCCTTCGGGACACTAAAGCGCGCTGGCATCCCGAAGGTTCCGCTATCTGAGCCGTCTTTGCGCCCGTTGCTGGCTGTCCCGCAATTCAGAGCGGCCAGGCGGCGATGGCGCCGCCTGGCTCGGCTGCTTACTGGCTGGCAGCAGTCGTCGGTTCGCACGACACGTTCGGGTTCATATCGGCGAACGCGCCGGTCGGGTTGCCCTTCCAGGCCCAGACATGCAGCTCGTAGAAAGGTCCGAGGCCATAGCGGTTGGGCGCGCTGTTGAAATTGAACAGATGTCCATCGAGCGAGGCCGGGCCTTTCGAGGTGATGTATTCGACCGCGATCAGTTTTAGCGTGCCGTCGGCCATCGGCTCGTACATGACGGCTTCAGGCTTGGCGACATCGACCGCGTCGTCCTTGAGGTAGCCGGGATTGACGTAGTGGATGCCCATGGCGCCGCCGGTGATGCCGCTGGCGCAAGGAATGGGCGCATAGCCCTCGGCGGTCGCCGCCGCCACATTCTCGAAGCGGCTGTTGGCGGCGCGCACCTTGTCGGCCAGCGGATTGGGACCGGAGGTGGGGGCTGCCTGATGCGCCTGCGCCAACGCAGTGCAGGCCGACAGCAGCGCCACGGCAGCGAGGAACTTGTTGCGAAAGTTGATTGTCATAGTTATTCCATTCTTCTTGAAAAGCACAGCCCGGCCGGCCGCCGGAAGTAAGGAGGTCCGGCAGGTGGGCGCTGTGGCTGTTGTTGCTGGGAGATCCCTGCCCCGATGCGACGAATGCAGGGGGAGATCATCCCTTCGGCAAATACGGGATGGTTCCGGCCAGATCGGAATTGTCGATCAGCTGGAAACGGCTGTCGCTACCGCCCTGACGGGCCGAAACGAAGGGTGCGTAGGCAGGATCGTCGGTAAAGGCGCGCGCCGCGGCCTCGGTCGGGAACGCCATCAAGGCAATCAGGGTGGTGTCGAGCGGCTTGCCTTCGAGCGTCTTCACATTGCCGCTGCGCGACAGATATCTGCCGCCGTGCTTGTGGACGAGGTCGTGGACCGACGCGGCATAGGCCGGCATCCACTTTGGGTCCCTCACCTTGATGTCTGCGATAACGTAAGCGGTCATGGGTCATGTCTCCTGGTCGTGCACAGGGGTATCCCGTGCAGCGGCAGAGGGGTCGCATGTCAGGGCCGGCGCCAGCCAGTCCGCCATCTGTACTGGGCCGGTACAGTTTCTGTACTCGCGGCGTTGCCGGGAAAGGCCTATGGTTCCGCCAGAGTTTGAGGGAAGGCAACATCGTGACCCAGTCCGGATACAAACAGTTCTGCCCGTTATCGATGGCCGCGGAGGTGCTGTGCACTCGCTGGACCATGGTTCTGCTTCGCGAATTGGTGGCGGGCTCGACCCGTTTCAACGATCTGCGCCGCGGCGTCCCCAAAATGTCGCCGACCCTTCTGTCGCAACGCCTCAAGGAGCTCGAGCTGGCCGGGATCGTCGAGCGCAAGGAGGTGCGCGGCGAGAAAGGCATCTTCGAATACCGGATGACCGAGGCAGGCAGGGATCTGCGTTCCGTCGTCGAGGCAATGGGTTTTTGGGGCCAGAAATGGGTCGAGTCCCGGCTGTCCTTGAAGAACCTCGATCCGTCGCTGCTGATGTGGGACATGCGGCGCAATCTCAACGCGTCGCCGCTGCCCGACGGGCGCACGGTGATACAATTTCTGTATCAGGAGCTCCCCGCCTCCAAGCGGTCATGGTGGCTGATCGTCGAGAAGCACGGCGAGGTCGACCTCTGCTGGTACGATCCGGGCTTCGATGTCGATCTCTACGTCTCGACCGACCTGCACACCATGACCGAAATCTGGATGGGACTGATCACCGTCGAGAAGGCCGGGGCGAAAGTCGTTCTGACGGGCGACCGGGATATCGCGCGCAAAATGCAGACCTGGCTCGGCCTGAGTCCGTTCGCGGTGGAGCCGAAGCGAGCGGCCTAACTGCCTCTTGGCGAAACGATCCGAAGCGGTTATGTGTCGGGCCGCGTGGTCCCGTAGCTCAGTAGGATAGAGCGGCAGATTCCTAATCTGTAGGTCACAGGTTCGATTCCTGTCGGGATCACCAAAGTTTTCAATAACTTAGTGAATTGGTGCCGTACTTTTTTGCCAATTGGTACGGCACCTCGTCTATGGCACGAGCGGCGAGGGTTATTGGACCTCTGAGGAAGTTGATTGGATTGTCTACTGTTCGCACGAAGGGACGATCACGCTTGGCGGGTCAATAACAGCAATCGCCCCATCAAAACTCCCTTGCGGCTGATTGGAGTTAACGTCCGCTCCGGGTTGGGAGTTGAATGGCAGCTATCCTTGAACCAGCCCCTTTGACCGGACGGTCTGAAATCGGCCCAAATCGCCGATGCAGAAAATTGCAGGATGAACGATCATCGCTTGTCCGCTGGCTGACCGCTTGTCGTCAAAGGGATGCGGGCGATGACCTTGATCTCGAAATCGAAACCCGCGAGCCAGTTGACGCCCACTGCCGTCCAGTTCGGATAGGGAGGTGCGCCGATCTCTTCCGCGCGGACAGCCAGCACCGTTTCGATCTGTTCGTCCGGGTTGGTGTGGAAGGTGGTGACGTCGACAACGTCATCGAAGCTACACCCGGCGGCGGCCAAGACCTCACGCATATTGGCGAAGGCCCGCCGAACCTGATCCTCGAATACGGGCTCAGGCGAGCCGTCCTGACGGCTCCCGACCTGACCCGACACGAAGAGAAGATCGCCAGAGCGAATGGCCGCGGAATATCGATGAATATCGTATAACGCGTGGCGTTTGGCCGGGAAAATGGCGTCACGTGCAGGCATTTCGTGTTCCTTTCTGTCTTAATAACGGCGCCGGGCCGGAGCCTGGGGCATCAACGGGCGGAGCTGCATGCCGGTGGCCTGCGGCTCTGGATCGGCGGGACAGGTTGGGTCACAGCCGCGCCAGCTCCTCGTCGGTGAAATCCGCCGCAACCGCGATGTCCTTCTGCCGGTCGAGCTCCTCGATGCGCCCGCCGAGTGCCTTGCGGATGCCGGCATAGGCCTCGGCACCAAGCACCAGCCGTTTCGGGAGCGGACCATCCTGATCGGCAAGCCGGATCATTGCGTCCGTCATGCGGTCGGGGTCGCCCTTGATCACCCATGAGACACCCAGCGCCTCGCGGATCTGACCGGCGGGTGTTCCCTCATAGGCCGCGAGCGGCCTGGTCCGCGCGAGGTTGCCGCCGAACCCGGTCCGCGCCGGCCCAGGTTCAACAAGGCTGAATTCGATGCCGAAGGGAGCCGCCTCCTGCGCCACGGACTCGACGAATCCCTCGATACCCCACTTGGTTGCGTGATAGAGGCTGAAAGCCGGATAGGCGATCTGGCCTCCCTCGCTCGATACCTGTAGAATCCGGCCGCCACCCTGGCTGCGCAGATGCGGCACCGCCGCCCGGATGAGTGCGATCGAGCCGATGAGATTGGTGTCGATGATGTCCCGGACCTGCACAACGCCAGCCTCTTCAGCCGCGCCGAGGAGGCCATAGCCAGCATTGCTGACGACGATGTCGATCCGAGTGGATGCCGCGAAGGCGCGGTCGACCGCGGCGCGGACCGAGCTCTGGTCCCTGAGGTCCATTGCGACGATGCGGAGCCGTTCGGGGTAACTTGCACGCAGGTCGGGAAGTGCGTCCTCGCTGCGGCTGGCACCGACGACGCGGTCTCCCCTGATCAGGGCCTTCTCCGCCAGCAGCCGGCCTAGACCGGAAGACACACCCGTTATGAGCCAGGTCTTTTCCATTTCTCATTTCTCCAATTGATCCAGGCAGGAGATAGGGCAATCGCATTGCGCGCATTAGCCGTTGAAATCGGCATGGGATAATGCAAAATCCCCATCAATGCCCCGCCCGTCGCTCAACGATCTCACCGCCTTCGTCGCCGTTGCCACACACCGCAGCTTCCGCCGCGCAGCGGACGAGATCGGCACGGCACCTTCCACATTGAGCCATGCGATGCGTGCGCTCGAGGAACGCATGGGCGTGCGACTTCTGAACCGCACCACACGCAGCGTCTCGCCGACAGAAGCCGGGTTCCGGTTGCTCGACCGTCTTCAGCCGGCGCTCGCCTCGTTGGACGAGGCGCTCGACAGCGTCGCGGGGTTCCGGGGCAATGTCGCGGGCACGGTCCGCATCAACGCACCGCGATTGGTGGCCGGGCTTCTCGTTCGCTGGGTCCTTCCGCAGGTGGCGGAGCGCCATCCGGACGTGACCGTGGACATCGTTGTCGAGGGGCGGCTCATCGATATCGTGTCCAGCGGGTTCGATGCCGGCGTACGCCTCATCACATCAATTCCCAAAGACATGATCGCCGTGCCGTTTGCACGCGCGTTGACGCTCATCTGTATCGCGTCGCCCGCCTATCTCGATCGCTTCGGGGAGCCGGGAACGCCCGAGGAATTGCAACGCCACCATTGCATCGGCCACCGTATGCCCAGCGGCAAGCTCTATCGATGGGAGTTCGAACGCGCAGGCCAGGAACTGGTGATCGGGGCAAACGGCCCCATCGTCCTTGATGACGAGGAACTGATGGTCGAAGCCGCAATAGAGGGTCTGGGCATCGCCTATGTGGCGGATTGGGCCGCCGAAGCGGCGGTGTCCGATGGCCGGCTACGCAAGGTCCTGACCGCGTGGACGCCAGCACCGGAAGAAGTTGCGGTCTACTACCCCGGACATCGAGCCGTACCGCCCGCACTGCGAGCTTTTCTCGACGTAGTCAAAGACCTGCGGAAGAAAGAACCTTAACTGGATCACGAACGACGCCCTCGCGCGGAACAGCCGCTCTGCGGACAAAGCTAACCTCGCCACCGGTTCCTTGGCCATACGCGTCTGAAGTTAGTCCGTGTGTCTGAGTTGGGCTGTGTGGGCGCCTACCCACTGCGTAAGACATGGCGCAGGACAAGGACGCCTTTGACGCTAACTCCTTGGCCGATAATCAGGCGGTGACTGGCTGCATCAGTTCGAAGATGTTGCCCCAAAGATCGGAGAAGAACGCGATGCGGCTGCTGATCGCCGGAACATCGAATGGCTCATGCACGATTTTTCACGCTACGGCGCTTCAACTCGGCAACGGCCTTGTCGACGTCGTCTAGGCGAAGGCAAGGTGATGCCACCCCGACAGGCCGAGGCTGGCACCAAGATCCGCGTATACGGGGCGCTCGGCAGCGCCGGGGCCTGCCAGAAGTTCAAGGCGGAAGCCGTCATCCACTGCCGGCGAAAGAAAGACGAAGGTCATATCGTCGCTAGAAGGTACGGTATTCACGACTCTGAAATCCAGCTTTCCGGTGTACCACGAGATCGCGGCATCGTGGTCAGGCACTCGGAGCAAAGAAGGGTCGCATCAGGTCATAGCGCGAACGGCAGGTTTCGAAAAGCGCCATGAGGGTCAGCAAATGGCGCTCCTTGTCCTGCTGGTGCAAGCGTTTCCCCACCCCGCACCGTACTGCGGTCGGATTCAGGCATCTTGCCGGAACTCACGATAATCGTCATCCTTGCCAGCCCGACGGCCAGCGTTCCGACCGGTCGTCACGGAGCCCGCCCTTGCAAGAAGACGACGACGGAAACGCATTCCAACAGGCGATCCTCGCTTCGGTGGTTCGCTCATCGCTCGACTGCGTGATCGTCACGGACGAAGCCGGATTGGTTGTGGAATTCAACGCGGCGGCCGAGGCGACCTTCGGCTATTCGCGCGCTGAAGCGGTCGGCAGACAGATCTCGGAGCTCATCGTCCCGCCGCATCTGCGCAAGGCGCACGCAAACGGGCTTGCCGCCTATCTTGCGGGTGGCGCCCCGCGGTTGCTCGGGCGTCGCACAGAGCAGACTGCCATGCGAGCGAACGGCACCGAGTTTCCGGTGGAACTCACGATCACCGAAGCCCGGAGCGGCAAACGTCGTTTCTTCACGGCGAGCTTGCGCGACCTGTCGCAGCGCCACGCTGCCGACGCAGCTCTGCGTGCCAGCGAAGCCCGCTTGGCGGCATTCATGAAGCATGCTCCCGTAGGCATGTACCTGAAGGATACCGACGGACGCTATCTGGTCGCCAATCCGGAAATGGGAAAGGTCTTCGGCCGGCCAGCCGAGAGCGCGATCGGACTAAGCGCGGCCGACATTTTCGGGCCGCAGGAGGCCGCGATGATCGCGGAAAACGATCGCCGCGTGCTGGAATCGGGACAGGCGATTGCAATCGAGGAATTTCTAAGCAACGCGGTCGATTATGCCTGGAGCCTTGTCGTTCGCTTTCCCGTGCTGTGGGCCGATCAGCAACAGGCGCGCATCGGCGGCTTCGATATCGATATCACCGAGCAGAAGCGCGCGGCCGAGCGCCTGCAGCAAAGCGAGCGGCGCTTCCGAGACCTCACTCACCATCATCCGGTTCCGGTCGTGTTCATAGACTCGCGAACGAGGCACCTGATTACCGCAAATCCCGCCTTCCGCGAGATCATGGGTATCGGCCCCCGTGACGAGGACCGCTTCCGCCAGCACCGCTGGTTCGCCACACGGGAAGACTATCGGCGCCTCAAGGCCCTGTCACGTCAGCAGCCGCGCGCCGACGGCGTGGAGGCTCAACTTCGGCGTCTGGACGGCTCCGTGTTTCCCGTGTCGCTGAGTTGGCGCCACATCGAGATGGACGACCGACCGGTGATCGTCGGCAGCATTCTTGATCTCACCGCAACCAAGGCGGCTGAAGCCGAACTGGCGCGGTCGCGCGAGGCATTGGCGCAGAGCGAGCGGCTCAATGCACTTGGTTCGCTGCTTGCCGGCGTTTCGCACGAACTCAATAACCCCTTGGCGGTCGTCGTCGCGCAGGCCCAGTTGCTGGAAGAATTTCTAGCCGGAACCGCCCACGCACAGCGGGCCGGCAAGATCAGACTCGCCGCCGAGCGCTGCGCGCGCATCGTGAAGACTTTCCTGGCAATGGCGCGACAACGCCAGCCGGAGCGCCGCAGTACCGACGTCAACGATCTGATCCGCGCAGTTCTTGACATCGCCGGCTACGGTTTGCGCACGGCAGGCATCGAGGTGCAATGCCGGCTCGCCGAGAGCCTGCCGCCTTTGGAAGTCGACCCTGACCAGATGCATCAGGTGTTCTACAACCTGATCGTCAACGCGCAACACGCCCTGCAGGAGATACCGGCACCGCGGCGGATCGAGATCGAAACGTCGCTTGAAGGCAATGACCTCCAGATCGTGATCGCCGACAATGGCCCCGGTGTGCCCGCCGAGATCCGGAACCGCATTTTCGATCCGTTTTTTACCACCAAGGCTCAGGGTGCGGGCACCGGGATCGGGCTCGCTTTCTCGCTCGGCGTGGTGCAGTCGCACAATGGACGGCTGACCCTGCTTGACCGTGCGGACGGCGCGCATTTCCGGTTGCTGTTGCCGGTGGAGGCCTGCACTTCGTCAGATTCAGTCGAAGGTGTTGCGGCTCACTCGGTCGCGGACATCGGTTGTACCGCCCTTGTGGTCGATGACGAGCGGGAGGTTGGAGAAACGGTGGCAGAACTACTAGAGGCTGAAGGTTTTGCCGTCAGGATCGTCGAGGACGGTGCCGGTGCCAAGGCAGCGCTGATGAGTGCTGTTTTTGATGTGATCTTTTGCGATCTGCGGATGCCGAACATCGACGGCCCCGCCTTGTTCGACTGGGCCTGTCAGGCAACCCCGGGCATGGCGGAGCGATTCGTTTTCGTTACCGGCGACACGCTCGGCGGCGCTGCGGCGCGCTTCCTTGAACGGGCCGGTCGACCAGTTGTCGAGAAGCCATTTTCGCGCGATTCTATCCGCCGGGCACTAAGCTCGTTGGCAGACGGTCCGCGCTAGCCAACGACCTCAGCACCTCTAAGCGCGAACGTCTGGTGTGATGCCCGATGCGCGTTCGTAGGCATCTCGCTGTTACATCGCGGTGACAAAAACACCGCCACGGTGGCGTCAACCGGTTACCAAGGGCAGTAAATATCTCCGGCCTTCTGGGAGGAGTGCCGTGTCAGCGTCCCCAGAGGCTGCGTGGGCGTATCGCCGGTTGGCTGTTTGCGCGGCGACTGGATCGCTCCACGCCTCGCAAGCGGGATAGCGAAATCTCGTGAAGGCAAGGTCGAGCTGCGTTTTCCGTTCTGTATCGGCGACCGGCGGCGACTGGGAGAGACGGATACCATGCACATGGGGCGTCTGGAAGGTGCCAGGACATGGACGCGGGGCGGCCCGCGCGCAGGCGCTTGGTCGAGCGGTGCAATGACCACGCAGCGCCACCTCGCAGCGATCATGGTTTGCGACGTGGTCGGCTATTCGCGCCTGACGGAGCGCGACGAGCGCGGCACGCTCGAGCGGCTGAAGATCTACCGCAAGGACCTGCTCGAACCGCTGGTCTCTGAGCACCGGGGTCGGATCGTCAAGCTCACCGGCGACGGCATGCTGTGTGAGTTCGCGAGCGTCGTCAACGCGGTGGCCTCGGCGATGGCGATCCAGCAGGCCCTGGCAGAACACGAGGCGGAGATGCCCGAGGAAGAGCGGATTCGCTTTCGCATCGGCGTCAATCTCGGCGACGTGGTCTGCGAGGAGGACGGCGACCTCTACGGCGACGGGGTCAATATCGCAGCCCGCCTCGACGGCATCGCCGACCCCGGCACCGTGGTCGTCTCAGGCACCGCCTACGACCACCTTCAGGGCAAGCTCGACTGCAGCTTCACGCCGCTCGGCAATCTGCGCCTCAAGAACATCGAGCGGCCTGTGCGCGCCTACCGCGTCGAGACCGACGCCGGCGCCTCGGTGGCTGCATCGCCTCCGCTGCCCGCGAAACCCTCGATCGCGGTTCTGCCTTTTACCAACATGAGCGGCGATCCCGACCAGGAATACTTCGCCGACGGGCTGGTGGAGGACATCATCACGGGATTGAGCCGGGTGAACTCCTTCTTCGTGATCGCCCGCAACTCGTCGTTCACCTACAAGGGCCGGGCGGTGGACCTGCGCCAGGTCGGGCGCGAGCTGGGCGTCCGCTACGTGCTCGAGGGCAGCATCCGCAGAGCAGGATCGCGGGTGCGCATCAGTGGGCAGTTGGTGGACGCGATCAGCGGACACCATGTCTGGGCCGACCGCTTCGAGGGCGACGTGAGCGACATCTTCGACCTGCAGGACAAGGTGACCGAGAGCGTCGTCGGCGCTGTCGAACCGAGCATCCGGCTGCAGGAGATCAAGCAGGCGCGCATGAAGCCGACCGACTACATCGGTGCCTACGACCTCTACCTTCGTGCGCTGCCGCGCTTCTACAGCATGACGCGCGAAGGCTTCGCCGACGTGCGCCGGCTCACCAACGAGGCGCTCAGCATCGACCCAGACTTCACCCTGGCGAAGGCACTCGGTGCCTATATCCGCAGCCTGTCGGTGAGTCAGTGCTGGCACGAGCCCGACGATATCCGCGTCGCTGTGCGCATGGCCCGCGAGGTGCTGGCGGACGCGCGAGACGACCCGACAAGCTTGCGTTTCGCCGCGCAGGTGATCGCCTACAGCGCCAAGGATTACGAGACGGCGCTGGACACGATCGAACGGTCCCTGCTCCTCAACCCCAATTCCGCGCAGGGCCATACGGGCAGCGGCTGGGTGAACGCCCATTCCGGCCACCCCCTCGTTGCGATCGAGCACTTCCACAGGGCGATGCGGCTGAGTCCGGTCGACCCCGAGAAGGGCATCGCGCTCTCCGGCATCGGGATGAGCTACCTGATGCTCGAACGCTACGAGGAAGCGCTGGCTTGGGGAGAACGAGCGCTGCGCGAGATGCCGAATTACGGCTCCTCGCACCGGGTGGTGATCATGGCGCTGGTCAAACTCAACCGGCTGGACGAAGCGCAGGCGGCGGCGCGGCGGCTGATGGAGGCGTTCCCGACCTACACGCTCGGCCTGCAGAAGCAGATCAACCCGTGGCGGGACAAGGTGTTCGCCGAGCACTACGTCGAAGCGTTGGGTATTGCCGGCGTGCCGGAGTGATCGTCGCGGTTGCAAAGATGCCCGCTCCTGCGCGTCACGTCCGGCCAGGCGACGCGCCCCCTTGATCCCGCCTCGCTTCAGGAAGGATAGTTCTCTGGCCGGCTTGTCGAGGACCGAGCGCGTAGAGCAGCTGTGAACAGCCGGCGAGCTCTCTGTTGGGTTCGCGTCGAACTTCCGGTTTCCACCGATATGTTGAAAAAGTCGGCGTCGCGGTCGCCCGTGGCACTTAAAGCGACTTTCATGGCGCTCCTTCAAGCTGCCTTTCGCGCATCGGCCGGAGTCGACCTTGGCGGAAATTCGAACCAGACACTACCGTCGCGGTGCGTCCGTCTGGCGGACGCGGGTAACGCCGGAAGCATTTTCGTCGCCGCCTATCTGTTGGTGTAGATCGGCCGTCGCGTCGTCACACCGGGAAAAGACGATGCGCCGAGGCTTGTCATCATTTGGAAGTTCTTCGATGCACACCGAAATCGCTTGCAGTTCTGCGAAGCGATTCGCAATTGTCGCCGCAATCCACGTCCCACCTGGAGGCTCCCATGGCCGAGGTCCTGCTGTTCCACCACGCACAAGGGTTGACTCCCGGCGTGCGCGCGTTCGCTGACGACCTGCGGGCAGCCGGGCACACCGTGCATACGCCGGACCTGTTCGACGGACGCACATTCCAGAGTATTGACGAGGGTCTCGCCTACATCGGTGAGATCGGGTTCGACGACATGCGGGAGCGCGGCGTCCGCGTCGCCGGCGAACTGACGCCCGAGCTCGTTTACGCCGGATTCTCGTTCGGCGTACTGCCGGCGCAGAAGCTCACACAGACACGACCCGGTGCCTGCGGAGCCCTGCTCTTCCACTCCTGTCTGCCGATTAGCGGCGAGTGGGCGTTCGGACCCTGGCCGGACGGCGTCCCGATCCAGATCCACGGTATGGATAACGACCCGATCTTCATCGGCGAGGGCGACATCGACGCCGCTCGCGAGATCGTGGAGAAGGTCGAGGACGCGGAGCTGTTCCTCTATCCCGGCGACCAGCACTACTTCGCCGACAGCTCGCTCCCGTCGTACGACGCGGCTGCCACCGCACTGCTCACGCGGCGGGTGCTCGAGTTCCTGGACCGTGTCTGACCATGTCGGCGAGGGCCTCATTGAGGAGTATTGGCAGTTCTCGTCAAATCTCCATAGGGTCGAATTCGCGATCACCACCCGCGCGTTCGTTCCCTGGAGGGCTTCCGGACGCCGGCCCCGGCACCCAAATTCCTAATCTGTAGGTCACAGGTTCGATCCCTGTCGGGATCACCACGTTTTCAACAGGTTACCTGACGGTTGCGTCGGCGCTCGGCTGTGAACGCGTGCGAGGAAGTCGCGCACCAACGCAAGCGCCTCATCGAAATGGGTTTCCAGTAGCCAGTGGCCGGCGCCATCGAGGAGATGGAGCTCTGCTTGCGGCAAGTCGCGCTTGTAGGCGCGGGCCGATGCGGCCGGCATGTAGCCATCCTCAGGACCCCAGACGATCAGTGTCGGTGGTTGCCGTTCGCGCAGATAAGCCTGGTATTTCGGGAACCAGTTGAGGTTCGCCTCCAGCTTCTCCATCAGGCCGACCGCGAGCCGCCGACGGGGCGGCGTGTCCATCAGAGGCCAATGGAGTTTCCACAGATCCGGTGGCACGCGCTCGGCCACGACCTCGCCAACCTCACCGATGAACTCGTGGCGGAAGCCCTCCTCGCTCACCGCTTCTTCCAGCGGGCTATGCTTGTCGGGCGTCTTGTCGTTCCAATACGCCTTGATGGCTGCGTATTTCGGGCCAAGCACGTCTTCGTAGATGTCGCCGTTCTGGATGATAAGCGCGGCAACGCGCTCCGGATAGGCGATGGCGTGGCGCAATCCGATCTGCGAGCCGTAATCGTGCAGCCAGAGCGCATAGTGGGACAGGCCGAGCGTGTCCGCGAAAGCCGCCAAAAACCCGGCATAGGTCTCGAAATCGTAGCCGAATGCAGCCATGTCGGGCGTAGCGCTATAGCCGAAGCCAGGAAAGTCCGGGGCGAACGTGTGCCAGCGATCAGCCAGTCCGGGCATCAGCCTTCGAAACTGATAGGAGGAACAGGGATAGCCGTGCGGCAGCAGAAGCACGGGAGCGTCGGCCGGGCCTTCCTCGCGAAAGAAGACAGTAATTCCGTCAACTCTGATTTGGCGGTGTCGCAACTTTGCCTCCTCGATTGAAAGGCTCCGAAAATGACTGGTAACCTCCCGCATCCCGTTGTGAGCGCCTGGACCCGAAACTCATGATCAGGTCGAGGGTTCCCGGTCGCGGCGGTGGAAGCGACCAAGGAACCCCGCCGCCGATCAGATCGTTTGGCGATATCTGGCCAGATCAACCCGAGGCAGATATGCCGCATGCTCGCAATCGCATGGAGCCGAACATCGGCAAAGTCTGCCGTGGATTCGGGGCTTGGCGCAATGCTGCGTGACGTCGATTATGTCCTGCAAAAACTCGACTGGATGCGCGCCGAAGGCATCTGGCCCAACGGCTTGCGATATCTGTGGACCGATGCATTCGGGGTCGTGCTCTACGTCTCGCTTTATGCGGAACTTGGCGAAGAGCGCTGGCTGGACGAGGCCGAGCGGCTGGTGGTGGATGTCGAGCGTGTGCTCGGCCGGCGGCGCGGATTGAGGATCGGCGAAGCGCCGGATCGCGACGGCCAGTATTTCCACTATCTGGCGATGTGGCTGTTCGCCCTGGCGCGTCTCGGCGATCTGAAGCCGGAATATCGCAAGCGCGGCATTACGCTGGCGCGGGACATTCACCCGGCATTTGTGGTCCCCGGCCGCGGCGTGATCTGGAAGATGCAGGAGGATTTGAGCGGTCCTTACCCCGGCTACGGCCTCGGCAGCATGGATGCCTATGACGGCTACGTCTCATATCGCATGCTCGACGAAGAGGAACTGGCGCCCGAGATCGCGCAGATGCGTGACCTGATGGAGCGCGATTGGCGCACACTCGACGTCGACCAGGACCTCGGCCTCGGCATGATGCTGTGGCTCGCCCATTTCTTTCCCGACGAGCCGTGGGCCGAGGCCCAGACGGGGCGTTCGCTACGAACCCTGGAAACGATGTGGGTCGACCCGCCCGGTTATTTCAGCCGCGCGCCATGGCTGCGCGATACCAAGTTCGCCTTCACCAATTACGGCGTATCGCTCGGCCTGCAAGCCGCCGGCATCTGGCCGGGGCGTGTCGATAGGCTGAATGCCTTCTTCGAGGACTGGCGCTCCGGCGACGAATACGACCGCGAGGCGATCACCTGGGTGATGGCCTGCACCTCGCGCCTTCCCGGTGCTTTTCTGACCCGGGGTGGCGGGACAATGACTGAAAGAAGCAACCAAGCTCGGGAACGTTCCCCTGCTGGCGCGGTTGTCGATGGAAGTGCATCGAGACGCAAGGAGCGCGGTTGAAATGGCCATTCTCTTGGGAAAACCGGGAAGCTGTTGGGTAGCGGCAGCCAGATCCACGAACTACCCCCAGCTCGAAGGTTCGATCCGTGCGGACGCCGTTGTCGTGGGTGCTGGAATTGTCGGGCTGACGACGGCGCTTCGCCTTTGCGAGGCAGGCCGGTCGGTGGTCGTCGTTGAAGGCCTGCGCACGGGCGGACAGGTGACCGGCCGCTCGACGGCCAAGATCACCACGCAGCATGCACTGATCTATCGTCATCTCATCGACACTGTCGGCCGGGAGTTGGCCCAGGTCTACGCCGATGCGAATTCCGCCGGCGCCCGACAGATCCGCGATTGGGTTCGCGAGTACGCCATCGCCTGCGATCTCGAGGGCAAGGACGCCTATACCTACACCTGCAATGAAAGCCGGCGCGCGGAGGTCGCGGCCGAGGCGGAGGCCGCGCGCCAGGTCGGGCTGGAGGCCGAGATCCTCGACCACGCGCCGCTGCCTTTCGAAACGGCCGCCGCGCTACGGTTTTCTGACCAGGCGCAGTTCAATCCGGCGATGTATCTGGTTGGCCTGGCGGAAGCGGTGACGGCCCATGGCGGTCGGATCTTCGAAAACAGCCGCGCCACGTCGATCGACGAGGCAAGCCGCTGGCGCATCGTCACCGATGGCGGCGCCGTTGATGCCGGGCATGTCGTCGTCGCCACCAACATGACGGTGAAGAGCCCCATCGGCATGGCGAACCGGACGCAGCCGCGCTGCCACACCGCCATGGCCTTTCGGATCGACGAGCCCTTTACTGTCGACGGCATGTTCATCGGCATCGACGATCCGACGCATTCCATCCGCACGGGCCACGATGCCGAAGGGCCGCTGCTGGTCACGCTCGGCCCCAAGTTCAACACCGGCTGGGACGGCGACGTGGCCAAACGGTTTGTCGAACTGGAAAAATGGGCAAGAAAGAACCTTTCGGTCGGCGACGTCGCGTGGCGCTGGTGCAATGAGGATTATGATACGGCAGACAGGATTCCATATGCCGGCGAGCCCGATCCCGCCAAGGCAGCCGGCTTCCACATTGCCACTGGCTTCAACGCCTGGGGCATCACCAACGGGACGGCCGTGGGCGCGATGATCGCCGACCTGATCTGCGGCCGCCCGAGCCCATGGCAAAAACTCTACGATCCGGCCCGGCCCTATCCTGAGGACTTCCACAAGAACGGCCGCAGTCAATCGATCGTCTCGAGCACCCACGACATTGCGCCTGGTATGGGGGGCGTGATCGTCAGGGGAGAGGAAAAGATTGCGGCGTGGAGAGACACCGAAGGCGCACTACAGGCGGTTTCGGCGACTTGCACCCACAAGGGCTGCACCGTAACCTGGAACACTGCGGACCACACCTGGGATTGTCCCTGCCACGGCTCGATCTTCGCGGCCGATGGTTCGGTCATCCACGGCCCTGCCCGAAAACCGCTTGCCCAGATTACGCTGTGAAGGCGGCGACCGACGCCCTCCGCGTCACGCCGGCCGTTCGTAGGTTCCGACCAACTCCGTCTCCTCCAATGCGTGTTTCTGGGCTTGCTTCCAGACCTGATGCACGCCCGCCTGTCCCGGTACGCTGAGGCTCGGCACATCAAGCGCGGCCAGCCGGAAATGGTAATGATGGACGCCATGCCCTACGGGCGGCTGCGGGCCATCGTAATAGGCATTGCCGAAATCGTTGGTGCCTTGCCTGAGTGCCGACGGACCGGGCTTGCCGTCTGCTGCCTCGGCGAGTTCGCCGGCATCGGGCGAGATGTTGAATACCGCCCAATGTCCGAAAGTCCCGCTTGGCGCATCGGGATCCAGCACGACAAGAACAAGGCTCTTGGCACCATCCGGAACACCGGACCACTTCAGTGGCGGCGAGACGTTCTGGCCGTCACGCGTATACCTTTCGGGAATTTTTCCGCCTGCCGGGAACGCCGGGCTGATAAGGGTGAGTGGCATTGCTGTTTCCCCAAGAAGATTGCGACCAAGAAACCCGCGCCGGCGCCGTTCACGCCGCTTGCTGAGCTTCGGCGACGCGTCTGATCTCTCCTGGCAGGGATTCCCAGACCTTGTGCATCTGTCCTTCTCCGACATGATGGGCAAGCACCTTGGACACGGCCCTGAATGCATCCTTGGAATCGACCGGACGGGTGAATTCAAGCTCCGCCTTGATCTTGGCCAGAAATTCGTCGAGCGACCGCATCTTCTCGGGAGCCTTGGAAGGTTGATATTGGTCATTGAAGGCGCCACGCACCAGAATCGGCAGCTGCGAGCCGAGGTGGGCTGCAAGATCCGGCTGCATACGGTCGCGCAGGGCGTGTAGCACCGCTCCGAGAACGTGCCAGGCGACCTGCCGATCCGGTCCAATCTCGTCCATGATCTCGTCGAGCCAGATGTTCGTGGTCTGCAGTGTTTTGTCGAATACGTCGAGTCCAGTGGCGTTCATCGAATCCTCCTTCCGTTCAAATCCGATTACGGCGGATGTGACCAAACAGTCCTACCTGCCGGTTGTTCCCCGATGCGCATTCCGCGGTTTTTCGGACCGCCTTTCCCGGCCGGCGTGCGGAACATCCTCATGGGCGGACGAGTTTTATTTGCTGTCGCCGATCACATGGCGGCGAGCGATGCAAACAGGAAAAACAGGAGAAGAACCATGGCAAACCGTGACTTGGCGTCCTGGACGCCATCGCGAAGTCTTTATCCATCCGGACGAGATCCGCTTACGTCATTCCACCGGCAGATCGATCGCCTGTTCGACGACTTCTTTGCGCCAATGGCCGAAGCGACTACGGCCGGCGATCTTTGGCCGAGCGTCGACGTATATGAAACAGACCAAGCCTATAAGGTCACCGCCGAATTGCCGGGGCTCGAGCAGAAGGACGTTGAGCTCAAGCTGCGCGACAACACCCTCTCCATCACGGGCGAGAAGCGTTCGGAGCACAAGGAAGGCGTTGGCGGCCGCACCTATAGCGAACGCAGTTATGGCCGGTTTCAGCGGACCATCTCCCTGGATGCGGAGGTCGATGCCGACAAGGTGCAGGCCACTTTCAAGAACGGCGTTTTGGCTGTCGAGCTTCCGAAGAACCCCGCAGCAAAGGACAAGACACGCCGCATTGAAGTGAAAGCGCGATAGTTGCCAAGCTGAAGGCTGCCTGAGCAGGCGGTGCTCAGCTAAACGGCGAGCGCGGTACAACCTGCGGGCAAGCGCCCTAGCGCCGGGGATTGTCCGTCGCCTCGGAAACGCCTTCGAGAGCGATTTTGGCGGCTTCCTCATCGGTCCGCCCGAGGTCGGCCAGGGCGATGACGCCGACGAGGCGCTTGTCGTGGTTGATCACCGGAAGACGACGCACCTGATGCTTGGCCATGATCTTCGCCGCATCGGTGATATCGGCGTCGTCGAAGCACCAATAGACATGCTCGGACATGACCTCGCGGACGGTCGTGTTGCCGGCTGAGCGCTCCTCGGCGACGCCGCGCATCACGATGTCGCGGTCTGTCACCATGCCGACCAGCCTGTCATTCTCGCCGACCGGAAGGGCGCCGAGATTGTCGGCCCGCATTTTCCGGGCGGCATCCCTAATTGTCGTGTTCGGGCCGACCAGTTCGGTCCGACGGCTCATGATCTCCTGAACTTGCATGGGATATTCCTCTCTCTGACTGCTGAGGCAACAAGCCGCCAACCGCGCCTGCTGCTGCGCATCGCGAGATCGCCAGCTATCCTGACGAGGCATGTACGGATCACGATCTTCTCGATCCGCGCGCGAACGCGCCTCCCGGCACCTCGCGATCGAAACTATTCTTGGAACGTCCCGGCAGCGAGCGAGTTCCAAAATGATACCGGTGCCGCAGCCATCCCACGGGATGTGGCCGCAGGTTGGTGAAAGAACATCCACCGGGAAAACAGATGCACGCGGATTGAAGGTCATGGCTGTCCTCTTTTCAGATCGCCGCGAGGCCGGGCGGCGGCTCGCCGGGGAGCTCGTTCGCTTTGCCGGCCGCGACGACGTGATCGTATTGGCGCTGCCCCGAGGCGGCGTGCCGGTCGGCTACGAGGTCGCGCAGGCACTCAAGGCACCACTCGACGTCTTCGTCGTGCGCAAGCTCGGCGTCCCCGGCCACGAGGAACTGGCCATGGGGGCGATCGCGCCCTCCGGCGTACGTGTCCTAAACGACGAAATCGTCAGCGGTCTCGCGATCCCGCCACATGTCGTCGACGCGGTCGCTGCAAAGGAGGAAAAAGAGCTTCTGCGCCGCGAGCACCTCTATAGGGCCGGGCGACCTCCACCGCAGTTGAATGGACGGACCATTATCCTCGTGGATGACGGGCTTGCGACCGGATCGACCATGCGGGCCGGAATCAAGGCGCTGCGAAAAAACCACGCCGCCCGTATTGTCGCGGCCGTTCCCGTCGGTACCCCCGACACTTGCGACGCGATGCGGGCGGACGCCGACGAGGTCGTTTGCGCGACGACACCAGAGCCGTTGCTCGGTGTCGGGCGCTGGTACGTGGATTTCTCGCAGACGAGCGATGAAGAGGTCCGCGCGCTCCTCGCCAGGTCCGTGCCCAAGCCTGCAGCTTCCGACAAGACTGCCGCTTCCGAAGAGGAGTTGGCTGGGCACGCGGGCGCGGGTCCGGCGCGCGGCACCAGATCGCCATAGCGGAGGTGGATATGGACCGGCATAGCGAGCACGTCGTTCATGTTCCCGCGGGGCCTGTCACGCTTGAGGGCAATCTTTCGTTGCCCCCGGATGCTCGCGGCCTCGTGCTCTTCGCCCATGGCAGCGGAAGCAGCCGCCACAGCCCGCGCAACCGCTACGTGGCCGCAAGGCTGAACGAGGCGAACCTCGCCACCTTCCTCGTCGACCTGTTGACGGCCGAAGAGGAGCGGATCGACCAGGTCACGGCCGAGTTGCGCTTCAATATCGGACTGCTCGCCGATCGGCTGGTCGGCGTCACGGATTGGCTCGCCGCCTCCCCGGACACGTCGGGGTTGCGTCTTGGCTATTTCGGCGCGAGCACGGGCGCCGGTGCCGCCCTGGTGGCGGCGGCCGAGCGGCCCGACCAGGCCGCGGCGGTGGTTTCGCGTGGTGGCCGGCCCGATCTCGCAGCGCTCGCCCTGCCGCGCGTCCGGGCGCCGACCTTGCTCGTCGTCGGAGGCGCGGACACGCAAGTGATCGCACTCAACCGCTCGGCTTTGGTGGCGCTCCGCGGCGAGAAGGAGCTCGCCATCGTCCCTGGCGCGACACATCTGTTCGAGGAGCCCGGCGCCCTGGACGAAGTCGCGGATCTCGCTACCCAATGGTTCTTGCGCCATCTGGTTTCGGACAGATCGGCGTCGACGTCCTGACAGCCGGGGCTTGGATCACCAGTCCCGGGATCATTTGCGTCCTCAACGCGTTATGATCCTCATAAGACCGCGCGAAGCGGCAACCCGAAAGGCTGTCGCAACCCGTATGTGGGAGAAAGACAATGCCGGACAAGAAAACCATCGAGAAGGCCCGAAAGGACAAGCGCGAGGGCAAATCGCCGAGCACCCAGGCCGGCGAGTTCGTGCACGAGGAGATCGATAAAATCCGCCGCGGCGAGCACGGCGCGCGGTCGACCCAGCAGGCTATCGCCATCGGGCTTTCCGAGGCCAGGCGCGCAGGCGTAGACCTGCCCCCGCCCAAAAAGGGCAAGGTGAAGGAGAGCACGCGCAAGAGCGCCGAATACGCCTATGAGGCCGGCCAGGGCGAACGCACGCCGAAACGCCGCCCGCGGGTCTCGAAGGCCGTCTCCAAGGTGCTCGAGCACGAGCCGAAGAGCACGGCGTCGCACGAGGCGCTCTCGCAGCAGGCCAAGCGTGCGGCCTCGCGCCGGACGGCTGAGGAGCGCTCGGCCGCCGCGAAGAAGGCCGCCGAGACGAAAGGCGCCAGCGGAAGGAAGGCGGCGGCGCAGAAGGCCGCCAGAACGCGGGCACAGCACGCATAGTTCAGGACGGCAGTTCGCCTCCTGGAAACCCGATATGGCCCAAACGACCGGCGAGATCGCCAGTCATAAACGCTTATCCCCGCCACACCCCTTCCCGGCGCAGATCGTCCATCGTGCGCGAAATACCTTGGCGCAGGATCGACACCATGTCGTCGATCTGCTCGCGCGTGATGATCAGCGCCGGGACATGACGCACATATTGATCAGCGGCCTGACCAGCAGGCCGAGCTCGCGGCAATGCGTGTCGATCCCGCTCCGCAGCTTGATCTGCCTCGCTTATGGCCCCGAGGCTCTGCTGTCGATGGCCGACTGAATAATTTTTCGGGCAGCAATGCGGCCGGCGACGATGGCGCCCTCGACATAGCCCGGAAATGACGGCGACAGCTCCGACGAGGCAAAATGGACCAGCGGAGCGCCCGCACGGATAATGCGTTCGGCATCCGTTGCCGTCGCATCGACGATCAGATCGCTGTAACCGCCGCCGCTCCAGCGATCCCCGGTCCAGTCGCGATAACTGAGATCGATAATGCCGGCCGCCTCGATACCGAGCGCCTCTTCCAGCTTTGACGTCACCTTTGCGCGTAACGCCGCGTCGTCCATATCCCGCCAGCGCTGCGCCAGCGGCCCGCCGATGAAGACGACAAGTGCTGCATGATCCTCGTCCCTGCTGGCATCGCAGGCAAAAAGCCCGTGCGGGTCGCGCCACATCACCATGCCGCTCAAGCCCCTGTCGCGCCAGAAAGCCTTGGGGTAGCGCACCAGCATCTTGATCACCGCGCCGCTTTGCCAGACGCTGAGGGCCCTCTTCAGCACAGCCGGCAGCGGCGGCACGAAATCCACTCTCGAGGCCATCATCGGCGGTACGGCGACCAGTACCGCTCGTGCCTCGATCGCGCCGGCAGGCGAAACGACGCGAACCCCTCCCGGGCCGTGCTCAATGGCCTCGACAGCTGTACTCAGCCGCAGTCGATCGCCGAGATCCCGCGCAAGATCATCCGCCAGCGAATGCATGGTTTCGCCCACGAAATACTGCAGCTCCGACACCTCGTTGGTGATGCGGCGATCATTGTCGATCAAGTACCACAGCGGCAGCCTTTCCATTGCCAGGCACCACAGGCCCTCGATCATCGACCGAAAGGCGGCCTTCGCATCGTCGGGATCGGCCTGGCGATTGAGCCATGCCGCGACCGTCAAGCCGGCAATGGTCGGGTCGTTCGGTGCGATCGCGTTCATCCGCTCGCGCATTCGCATCGCGGTGCCGTAAGTGCGCCCGGCTTGCGCCTCCCCCATTCGCGGCTGCGTGACGAATTCGCCTGCGACATGGGTCTCGACCAATGTCTTGCCGCGCGCTCGTACCAGCGCCATTAATTCCGGCATGTCTTCGCACAAGAACTGGCCGCCGCTGTCGATCCGCTCGCCGAGCCCGTTCTGCACAGCTTCGACGCGGCCGCCGACACGGTCGCGGGCTTCGAGCAGCACGACATCGATGCCGGCGTGGTCCAATTCACGCGCGGCCGACAGGCCGGTGAAGCCGGCGCCGACGATCGCCACATCGGCTCGTTCGATCTTGAACTTCATTAGCCGGCCTTGATCTTCTCGAATGTCAGGGGCCGGATCATTGTCTTCATTGCTGGTCCACCCTCTTTTTGATGGTTCACGCCGGCCTGGCACCGCGGGCTGCGAAGTTCGGATAGTGCTTGGGGAATGCCGCAGACAGGAACTCATTCGCGGCCTGCAGCGCCGTCTCGCGTGTGGCGTCCTCGGTGCCCATCATCAAATGCAGCCACAGACCATCCAGCATGGCGCTGAGCGCCAGCGCCATGACTTGTGGCTCATAGGCATAGAAGCCGCTCTGCTTGAGCGCCGCGCTAAGATCGATGAAGATGTTCTGGTAGACGGCATCGCGTGCGCTGCTCAGCGCCTGATATTTCGGTCGCGATTTGGCCTCGCCCCAGAAGGCACACCAGGCAGCCAGCTTCCGCTTGTTGCAGATCGAGCGGTCGAAATCGGCCGCCACCAATGCCTGCAGCTGGCGGGCGGGATCATCGCCGGCCTTTTGCAAGGCGCTGCGCCAATGCGCCGAATACTCGTCATGCATGTACTGCAAAGTGGCGACGAGCAGCTTCTCCTTGCTCTCGAAATGGAAATTGACGATGCCGCGCGACAGGCCGGCGCCGTCGGCGACGTCGGCCATAGTCGTTTCCGAATAGCCGCGCTTGGCCAATGAATCGATAGTCGCTTCGATCAGTTGAACCTGCCTTGTCTCCTTCGACGCTTTGCGGCCGCGCTTATCGGGATCGCTTTTTCGCGCCGGTTCGAGGAGGGCTTCGCGCGCCTCTGTTGTCTTCATCGGGTGATGGTCTCCAGCATCGCCGGCTAGCCGACTTCGGCCGCGAAGATCAGTGGGACGGTGTTTGCCACTGTCAAGCACCTTCTGCATGGCTGCCCATATTCGAATGTTCTCGTCGAGACTGCACCCTTATAGAAAACGACGTCGAAGGCGCCGTCGGCGAAAGGCAACGATCCCGGCACGCGGACCAGATCAGCACCGCCGAGTCCGCCTGCAGCGGATCTTGGGTCGAGATCTACGCCAGGCGCGAGCTGCAATATCAAAAGCTGCTGAAGCGTGCCAAACTGGTGCCGCGGCTGGTCATCAAGCTCGGCCGCCGCACTGCCAATCCGCCTGCGGATTTCTGAATATGGCCGACGACATCGACAGTCACGAAATCGACGCCGAAGCCGCCGAACAGTGGCAGCTGGTCAATACGCCGCTCGGCGAAAAATGGTCGGGCCGCACGCGCTATGCCGCGGCCATGTTCTTCTACAAGCGCGGCGAGATGAGCGCTGAAACGCTGGAGGTCTACCGCATTTGTGCGAGGCTGGATTCGACCGATCCGCTGCCGATCATCCGCGACCGCGGCATTGGCCAGGACTGGCTTAAACGCATGGGTTTCGAATAGTCCGCCTCCAAACTGTGTTCCGGACAAGCCGGCATCACCCGCTTAGCCGATGGTCTTCTCCAAGATGCCGAGCCAGTTGCGATAGGCGATCTTCTCGATCAGCGCGCGCCCGAAGCCGCGCGCCGCGAAAGCGTCGAGCAATCTTGGCAGGCCGGCAACGTCGCCTATCACGGCCGGGATCATGGCGCCGTCGAAATCCGAGCCCAGGCCGACGCCGTCTTCGCCCAGCGCCTGCAGTAGTGAATCGACATGGCGCACCATGATGTCGAGGCTGGTGTCGGCGTTCATCCTGCCGTCCTCACGCAGGAACCCGGTGGCGAAGTTCAGCCCGACCATGCCGCCGGAGTCGCGGATCGCGCCGAGCTGCCATTCGGTGAGGTTGCGCGAATGGCCGCAGATCGCGTGCACGTTTGAATGGGTCGCGACCAGCGGTGCGTCACTGATCTCGACGACGTCGCGGAAACCTTTTTCGTTGAGATGCGAAAGATCGATCATGATCTTCAGCTGGTTGCACGCTTTCACCAGCGCCTTGCCGGCATCGGTCAGCCCCGGCCCTGTATCGGGCGACGAGGGGAAGCGGAACGGCACGCCGTGGCCGAAGGCATTGGGACGGCTCCAGACGATGCCGAGCGAGCGCAGGCCGGCTGCGTGGAGAACGTCGAGCAGGGTGAGCTCAGGGTCGATCGCTTCGACCCCTTCGATATGAAACACCGCCGCAATCGAGCCTTGCGCCATCGCCTTCCTCACATCGCCGGCGCTGCGGCAGACGGTAAGCGCCGAAGCCCGCTCCAGCCTGAACAGGATCGAGGCCATCGCTACGGTGGAGTTGAGCGCATCGGCGCGCGGAACCTCGGGCGGCAAGGGCTCGCTGTCGCTCGGCGCCAGCGGCACCGCACCGCGTTTGGATTTCTCGGCAGGCGGCGGGAAGATCGCGAACATGCCGCCGGCAAATCCGCCTTTCTTCGCGCGCGGCAGGTCGATATGGCCACCCGGCGTCCCCTCGACGAACAGCTTTTCGACGTCCGCATCCTTCGACTGGTAGAGCCTGAGCAGCGTGTCGTTGTGGCCGTCGAAGACGGGAACGAGATCGGATTCGGTCATGGGGGGCCATTCGGTTGAAGTGGTCGGGCCGCAGAAGGCGAGCCGGTTGTTGCCAATACTTAGGCAAGACGGGCGCTCTGCGCAAATCCCGCATGTTTGCCTTGTGTTTGTACGCCGCCAATGGTCGAAGGGGCACGCGGTAAAGCCGCGCACCCTTTCTCCTGTCATTCACCGAGGGGCTGTCTCTTACCGCTTCAGCACGTCCGCCCATTCCGGATGGCGGCGGAACTGAGCATTGGCGAACGGGCAAAGCGGGATGATCGTCTTGCCCGCCGCACGCGCATCCTCGACGGCACGGGTGACCAGGCGAAGTCCCGCGCCCTGGCCGCGAAACGCATCCGGCACTTCTGTATGGTCGATGATGATCTGGTGCTCGCCGATCTTGGTGAAGGTCATCTCCGCCTCGGCGCCGCCCGGCCCACGCAGCAAGTAGCGGCCCTTCGAGCCGCGGTCCTCCAGTTCAATCTCCGGCAATAGGTCAGACATGGCTTGCGGTCCTTTCATCCGACGCCACGGCGAACAACCGCCGCGCCGCCTCGATCTCGCCCGGCCGCACCTCATGGCCGCCGTCATGCCACTCGACTGTGACATCGGCGCCATCGGCGCGCAAATAGGCTTCGAGCCGCGCCGTCAAATTAGGCGGACAGATCGGGTCTCGCCTGCCGGCGGTGACCAGGATACGGCTGCCGCCAAGGCTGCCCTTGACCTCCGGCTCGAACGGGATCAGCGGATGCATCAGCACCGTTGCGTCGAACAGCGACGGCTCGGCAAACAGCACCGAGGCCAGGATGTTGGCGCCGTTGGAATAACCGAGGCCTAGCACCGAAGATGGCTTTGCCGCCTCGACATGCGCCTTGACGAAGCCGGCCATCTTGTCCGTCGCTCGCGTTAGGTCGCCCATGTCGTAAACGCCCTCGCCGGTACGACGAAAAAAGCGTGCGGCGCCTTGTTCCGAGACATCGCCGCGCGGGGCAACGATCGTCGCTTGCGGCGCAAGATCGCGCCCAAGCGACAGAAGCTGATCCTCGTCGCCGCCAGTGCCATGGAAGACGAAGAGCAACGGTCCGCCCGGCGAACCGGGCAGCACCTTGTGAATATACGAATCCTTGCTCATAACCTTGCCCTCAGTCTTCCAGTTTCTGCAGATGCTGCTCGAGATAGGGCCGCAAATGCTGGTGTTGCGACGGCAGTTTCAGCGCCTCGCCGAGATGGGCGGTATCCTCGTCGCGGTCGAAGCCCGGCTCGTTGGTGGCGACTTCGAACAGCACGCCGCCCGGTGTGCGGAAGTAGATCGCCCAGAAATAATCGCGGTCGATCACTGGCGTCACCTGATAACCTGTATCGAGCAGCGCCTTGCGCACTTCGAGCTGCTTGGCCCGGTTCTCGACGGCGAAAGCGACATGGTGGACAGAGCCGGCGCCGAGATTGGCGAAGCCGGCCCCTGGCAGCGATTCGATATCGACCACATCGGCGCCGTTGCCGTTCTTCACCGCCAGCCGCCTGACGTTGCCGGATTTGTCGACCTCCTCATAACCCATGAATTTCAGCAGCTCTTCGGTGGCGCCGCCATCTTTCAGCCTGAGCGACACCGAGTGGAAGCCGCGGATCGCCTCGTCGGTGGGGATGCCACCCTTGGCCCATGGCGCACGGCTGTCCGCTCTGTCCTCGACCAGCGCAAACCCGTCGCCGTCGGGACCGGCAAACGCAAGACGCTTCTCGCCGAACGTCTCCTCGCGTGACAGCCCGGTGACACCTTGCTCGGCAAACCGTTTCTCCCAATAGCCGAGCGTGCCCTCGGGCACCGAATAAGCGGTGGTGCCGACTTCGCCGACTCCATGGCGGCCTTTGCCGATGTTCGGGAACGGAAAGTAGGTCATCACCGAGCCGGGCGTGCCGACCTCGTCGCCGTAATAGAGGTGGTAGACGTCAGGTGCGTCGAAATTGACGGTTTTTTTGACCCGCCGCAGGCCGAGCGTCCCGGTGAAGAATTCATTGTTCTGGCGCGCATCGCTGGCCATAGAGGTGACGTGATGCAGGCCCTTGACCTGGTCGAGCATGTCTGTTGCTCCTTTCCTTGTGTCGGTGCGGCCCTTGCCGCTGTCCACGCGAATATGAGCATCCACCTCCTGGCCGCAAAGGCGGCAAACACAGAATAGACTGTGCTGTTAAAGTGAACGACGAAGCAGGTTTTGTTCACCATTCGGCAAACTGGACCGGCTTGCATACGCGCCGAAATTGCGCTCCATGAGCGACGCATGTAGCCAGCATGAGGATACAGCGGTTGAGTGGAAAACGCCCCAACATTCTCCTGATCACCTGCGACCAATGGCGCGGCGGCTGTCTGTCAGCTGCTGGGCACAAGGTGGTAAGGACGCCGAATGCCGACGCGCTGGCTGCCGAGGGCGTTTTGTTCCGGAAGCACTATGGCGGCGCCGCACCTTGCTCGCCGGCGCGCGCCT
Organism: Mesorhizobium sp. M0045; assembly: GCF_040323385.1. Taxonomy (NCBI): domain Bacteria; kingdom Pseudomonadati; phylum Pseudomonadota; class Alphaproteobacteria; order Hyphomicrobiales; family Phyllobacteriaceae; genus Mesorhizobium; species Mesorhizobium sp. M0045. The sequence goes on along the minus strand of NZ_JAMYUY010000003.1, from coordinate 157,538 downwards.
GTCTCTACACCGGCCTTTACCAGATGAACAATCGTGTCTGCCGCAACGGCACACCGCTCGACGCCCGCCACGGCAACATAGCGCTCTGGGCGCGCGCCCTCGGCTATGACCCGACGCTGTTCGGTTATACCGACACGGCGCGCGACCCGCGCACGCTGGCGCCTGGCGACCCGCAGCTGAAGAGTTATGAAGGCGTGCTGCCGGGCTTTACCGTGCGCCAGCTTCTGCCCGAGCACCAGAGGCCCTGGCTGTCATGGCTCAAGGCGCGCGGCGTCGATGCCGGCGCCGCCTCCCCCGACATCCACCGCCCGGCGGGCGAAATCCTGGAAAACGACGGCGAGATCAGTAACGCCCCGCCAGCCTATTCGAAGGACGAGACGCCGTCGGCCTTCCTGGCTGGCGAATTCATCCGCTGGCTCGGCGAGCAGGAGCACGATGCGCCGTGGTTCGCGCACCTTTCCTTCATCAGCCCCCATCCGCCCTTCATCGTGCCGGCGCCTTACAACACCATGTACGATCCGGCCGTCGGCCCAGCTTTTGACCGCGCCGAAAGCTGGCAGGCCGAAGCAGCAAGCCACCCCTATCTCGCCTATGAATTAGACCGGCAGGAACGGTCGAAATTCCGCCCCGGCTCGGAGGGTAAGGTGCGCGACTGGAGCGACGATAGTTTTCGCCGCATCCGGGCGCTCTATCACGGCATGATCTCGGAGGTCGACGCGCAGCTTGGCCGTGTCTGGCAAGCGGTCAAGGCGGCCGATGCATGGGACGACACCGTCATCGTGCTGACCTCAGACCACGCCGAGATGATGGGCGATCATTTCATGCTGGGCAAGGGCGGCTTCTTCGACGGCAGCTTCCATATTCCGCTGATCATTCGCGATCCGCGCCGCCGCAAGGCTGCCGGCAGCAGTGTCGACCGCTTCACCGAGGCGGTCGATTTGGCACCGACCTTGCTCGAGCTCACTGGGCTCGAGCTCACCGGCGGCGAAGTACTGCCGCATCTCGACGGCCGCTCGCTGGCGCCTTTCCTGGACGCAACGGAGCCGGACGATTGGCGCGATGCGGCGCATTGGGAGTTCGATTTCCGCTCGATCGCCGATGGTGATGCAGAACGCTATTTCGGTATCGGTCCGCGTCAGTGCAATCTCGCCGTCATCCGCACCCAAAAGTTCAAATATGTGAATTTCGGGGGCGGCCTGCCGCCCTTGCTCTTCGACCTGGAAAAAGATGCCGGCGAGCTGACCAACGTCGCTGACGACCCAGCCTATCTGCCGGTGCGGTTGGAACTTGCCGAAAGGCTGCTTGCCTGGCGGGCCGAGCATCTCGACCAATCTCTGGCGCTCGCCGAATTGACGGACAATGGCGTTGCCGGCCATGTCGCCGGCTTTCCCTCGATATAAACAAAGCCCGCGCCGTTGCCGGCGCAGGCTTCTCTGTCGACCTGTGTGCTGCTAGCGCATGATCATGCGCTGTTTGTCGCGGTTTTGCGCATAGCTGGCCTTGTCATAGGGGGCCTGCGCTTCGAGCTGCTCCTTGGTGAAGTTCGTGTAGAGATAGCGCTTGCCGTTCTTGTCGGTCATGAATTTCAGGTTGTCCATGCCGACCGCCACCTCCTTCTCGCCGACACCGAGGAACCCGCCGACATCGATAATGACTGCATCGACCTTTTTATCGGCGCCCAGCACGATATCGCCGATCTCGCCGACGTTGACATCGTTGGCGCCGTAAACGGTCGTTCCAACCAGATCCTCGGCCCGGATCTGGCCGATCGGCATTTCAGTCAACGTCGACTTGTCGATCGACCCGGTCTTGGTCTGGTCGGCCGTTGCGGGCGCTGGGGCGTTTTGAGCCGTCTTGCCGGCCTGGTCGGCGTTATTGGTCGTCGCAGTGTTGTTGGTCGACGCGGTGTTGCTGGCCATCACGGTAGGCGTGACGGTGGCAGGCGCATTGGCATCGTTCGAAGCAGTGGATGCCGGCGCCGGATCATAGGCCTTGCGGTTGAAGTCCGGCTGCGCCTGCAGCTCTTCCTTGGTGGTTTGCGCGACCAGCCAGCGATCGCCGTTCCTCTCGGCCCACTGCGCCTTGTCGAAATCATAGGCGACGTTCTTTTCGCCGATGCCGAGGAAGCCGCCGACGCCGATGATCAGCGATTGCGCTTTGGCTTCCTTGTTGATGACGATGTCGTTTACGTCGCCGATGTTTTGGGCGTCGTCGCCGGTGCCGTTATAGACGGTCTCGCCGATGATATTGGTGGCGAGATTGCCTTCGGCGCGCTTCACTGGCTCAGCCGGCGCGGCAGGCGCTGGCGTTGTATTCTGCGCGCTGGTCGAAGCCGAAGGGGCGGCGGGTGCCGCATTATCGGCCGAAGCTGGCGGCGGAGGCGGATCGTAAGGCTTCCGGTCGAAATCCGGCTGAGCCGTCAACTCATCCTTCGTCGTCTGAGCTATCAGCCAGCGGTCGCCGTTCTTTTCTGCCCATTGCATCTTGCCGTAGTCGAAGGCGACATTCTTGGTTCCGATGCCCAGGAATCCGCCGACGCCGATGACGACGGATTTTACCTCGCCGCGCTCGTCGAAGACGATGTCGCTGACGTTGCCGATATTCTGGGCATCGGCGCCGGTGCCGTTATAGACGGATTCGCCGATGATGTTGGTAGCAAGGCTGCCCTCCGCCCGTTGCACCGGAGCGGCTGGAGCGGGGTTCTCTACTGCGGGTGGTTGCGCCGGCGCCGGGGTCGTCGCCGACTGCGCAAAGGCACCCGTCGCAATCAATGTTGCGACTGCTGTCGTGGTTAAAAGGGTGCGGATCATCTTAGTGTCTCCTCGTCGGTGATTTCGTGCACGCCCTGCCCGCCTGGCGTCACTGCGGGCGCAGCGTCTTCTGCATGTTCACAACGTTGTGACCACACTGTTGTTCCGAAAAAAGCCGTGGTGCACTCGGTACGATGCCAATGGTTCTTGGATTCACCGCGCTGGTCGAAAGGAACATTTTCTCGGCCGCGCCGTTCCACTCCCGGCTGGGACCCCGTCCCGGCCGGATGGGTGCTGGAAAAAATGGAACGGCCATGCGGTTTGCAGCGGTGCTGAACAAGGACGGCGGCACCCTGCGCACCATCGATCTTGAGGCCTTCGCCAGTCGGATGCGCGGCACGCTTGAGACTGCCGGCCACTCGATCGATATCGAAATCGTTGCCGGCAAGGACATCGTCGCCACACTGGACGGCGTAGCTTCCAGGCGCGGCATCGACGCCGTGCTGGCCGGCGGCGGCGACGGCACCATTTCGGCCGCGGCAGCCCGTTTGATGAATGGGGAGAAGGCACTGGCAATTCTGCCGGCTGGCACAATGAACCTTTTTGCGCGCGGCCTCGGCATTCCGCAGACCCTCGATGCGGCGCTGAAATCGTTTGCCGACGGCGAGGTGATGGCGATTGACATTGCAACAGCCAACGGCCGGCCTTTCGTGCATCAATTCTCGATCGGCATGCATGCCAGGATGGTGCAACTGCGCCAGAAGATGGAATTCGGCTCGCGGCTGGGGAAGATGCGTGCCTCGGTGCGAGCCGCTTGGGCAACGATCAACAACCCGCCGGCGATGAACGTAACGCTGACGATCGGCGAGGCCGAGATCAAAACCCGGATCACCGGTATCGGCATCACCAACAATCTGTTTGGCGAGGGCCACCTGCCCTATGCCGATGATCCGGCAGGCGGCGTGCTGGGCATCTATGTCACCGTGGCACGGCGGCGCGGCGAATTGATCAGGTTCCTCTTTGACGTCGCCCGTGGGAAATGGCGCGGCAACGAGCATGTCGAAATCCATCAGGCAAACCGCGCCGTTTTGAAAATCCATTCGACGAACAGGAAAGTTCAGGCCGTCATGGACGGTGAACTGGTAAAGCTCGATCGCGAGACGACCGTCGAAATCCATCCGCGCGCGTTGAATGTTCTCGTCCCGGCGCGCGCCGCCGAGGCAAAGGTTGCCTGACGTGGGATGCCTGATGTGGGGTTGCGTGATGCGATCTGGCACGAGCGATGGGGAGAACCTAGCCGCTGGGCGTGTTGCTCTGTTCGGTCTTCGGCGTCTCGATCATCCAGCCGTAGATTTCGGCGACGCCCCAGGCGATAAAAGCCAGCAACAGCGCGGCGATCAGGATACGAAGGACATGCCGACCCTGCCGTCCTTGACGGGCTTTGTTTTCAGGAATGGTTTTTGGCATTGTCTGGCTCCATATTTGGCGCCGGCAGGCGTAACTGGCGGGGCGTTGGCTGGTAACGGTCCCCCGCAGCGAAAGTTCCGGCTCTGCAAGGCGGCAAACGGGCCGGTTGGCCTGATCAATCAGAGCCGGCCACTGGGGGCATAGTGGACGACAATAGCCAGAACACGCCGGGCCTGCCGGCCGATATTCGCCGTGTGGTGGGCGCCGCGGACCGTCTTGCCGTGCTGCACGGCCTCGACGCGCTGGACAGGGCTGCCGACCCTGACTTCGATCGTATCGGTGGTCTTGCCGCTTCGGCGATGCAAACGCCTGTCGCACTGATCACGCTGGTCGACGCCGAGCGGCAGTGGTTCAAGTCCTGTATCGGCCTCGACCAGACCGAAACCGCAACCGAGACATCGTTCTGTGCCTATGCCATCGCAGCCGGCAACGTGCCGATGGTGGTGGCCGACGCGGCGGCCGATCCGCGGTTCAAAGCCAATCCGCTGGTCACCGGCGAGCATCATATCCGCTTTTACGCAGGCGTGCCGATCATGATCGACGGCGCGCTGATCGGCACGCTGTGCGTGCTCGACCGGAAGCCGCACGCACATCCCTCCTCTGTCCAGCTCGACCAGTTGTCGGCGCTCGCTGGGCTCGCCGCCAGCCTGTTCACGCTGAAGGATGCAACCCGCAGCGCGGCGATCGCCAAGGCCGCATTGGTTCGAGAGGAAAAGCGGCGCGCTATCGCGCTCGATGCGGCTTCGCTTGCCAGCTGGGCATGGGATATCCGCAGCGACATGATCGACTGCGACGTCCTGCTGCCCGAATTGTTCAACCTGCCGAAGTCGAACAGACTGAGGGCGCGCGACATCCTGACCGCCATCGACCCGCGCGACGTTCACCAGACCGAAACACGCTTTCGCGACGCGCTGACCGGCAGCGATGACTATTTTGGCGAATACCGTGTCAGAGGCCTCGATCCGCCACGATGGATCGCAACGCGCGGCCGCGTCATAGAGCGCGACGGCGAGGGCAAGCCGACGCTGATCTTCGGCGTCAATTACGACATCACTGAACGCAAGCTAGGCGACGAACGCCAACGGCTGTTGCTGCGCGAGCTCAATCATCGCGTCAAGAACACGTTGGCAACTGTACAGGCGCTGGCCACGCAGACCGTTCGCCATGCCCGCCAGCCAAGCGAATTCCTCGGCGCCTTCAGTGCCAGGCTGCAGGCACTGGGCGTTGCGCACAGCCTGCTGTCGGACCGCGAGTGGCGGGGCATCGGCATCCGCGAGCTGGTGCAGATCGAGGTAAAGCCGTTCCAAGCCGCCGGACAATCGCGGATGGCGATCTCCGGCGCCGATGTCTTGCTCTCACCCGACCAGGCAGTCGGGCTCGGGCTGATCCTGCATGAACTGGCAAGCAACGCACTGCAATACGGGTCGCTCTCGGTTTCTTCCGGAAAGGTCGATCTCGATTGGAAGGTACAAGGGAGGAAGGGTGCACGGCGTCTGTTGCTGGCCTGGCGCGAAAGCGGCGGACCGCGGGTTGCGCCGCCCGAACGCCATGGCTTCGGCTCGATCCTGATCCGCCGCAGCCTGGCCAAGGTCATTTCCAGCGAGGTGACCCATGAATTCCGGCCGGATGGCGTTGTCGCCGAAATATCGATTCCGCTCGAAGATTTGTGACGCCGGCATTTTGCGACCGGCGCCAGAATCGTTTGCCCCGAACTATCCCCTCCGAACTATTCGCGTTTGCCGGTATCCGGATCATCCGAGCCGCGCTTCACGTTCTCGCGGTAGATGGCGTAGGCAGCGAGTGCTATCGCCGGGCCGAGAATGGCGCCCAACCCGCCCTTCGCCAGGCCACCTTTGCCCTTGAGCAGCGCCGGCAGCACGGCGAGTGCCGCAGTGATGCCGATAGCCTTAATGTCGGCGTTGCGTCGCTTCGCCCGGCGCCTGGCGCGCGAGCCGGCCGACATGCGGTAGACGAGCAGGATGAGACCGGCGATTGCCAGAAATCCGATCCCGAAGCTCAGGCAAGCTGCCATCGGCCCATAGCGTGCCGCCACCCAGATATAGGCCGCCCCGACGAGGAAGCCGAGGCCGCACAGCGCCGCGAGCGCTGCGACCGAATAGACAATCGCAGCGACGCGCACGCGCTGCACCGCCGCAATGGTTTCGCCCGAGGCAAGGCCCGAGATCAGCGATGCAAGCATTCCCATGCGTGCAGAACTAGCGGCGCGCGAGAAGCGCGAAGAGGAATCCGACGCCTGCGGCGATCGCCAGCGAAGTCACCGGTTTTTCGCGCATATGCGCTATCATCTGCGCCTCGATGTCCCTGGCGTTGGTGCGCAAGCTATCGAAGGCTGCCTCGCCCTGGGTTCGCAACTGCTCGACGCTTTCGGCGGCGACTCGCCGCGCCGCCCCGTAGCCATGTTCGCCAGTTTTGGCCAACAGCTTGGTAAGTTGATCGATGTCGGCCTTCAATTGTGCGATGTCGGCCTCAATATCGGAATTCGTGCGGGCTTCGTTCCCGGCCTTACCTGCGGCAGTCGCCATTGCTTCACTCTCCATGATTTTGCTCGGTCGAAACGCCCGACAGACCCCAAGGTTCCGGCGCGAACCTCTTCTAACCCTATCTCCGGCAGCGCGCGTTGCAAATGCCTTGCATGGGCCGAGGCCGACGCATCCGCGCCGGCACGTCTTTTTTAAATGACAGCATGCCAAATAACGATCATGACTTCCCTCGTTTCACGATACGCATTTAAGGAGATATTGCTGCGTGCGCGCATCACTTGACGGTTTGCGGATTCTTATCCTGGAAGATGAGTTCCTGATTGCCATGGATATCGAGCAGCTTTGCCGCGACTACGGCGCGCTCAATGTGGTCATCGCCCGTGATCTGACTGAGATCGAACAGCAAGACGTTGCCGCGCAGTTCGATGTCGCCATAGTCGACCTCATGCTGAGCGGCGTTTCGACGCTCCAATTTGCTTCGCGGCTGCGTGAAGCGGGCATCCCGTTCGTCTTCGCCTCCGGCTATTCGGATACGAACGAGATCAAGAAATCCTTTCCCGGCGTCAGACTGGTCACCAAGCCCTATTCGGGAGACGATCTCGTCGAGGCAGTGGCGGCGGCCTGCAGGCGAACGACTCTCCGCTGAGGCGCGGAGCGGTTCGAACACGCCGCGCTTCACGCAGCCGTCGACCCGGTTACCTGAGCCGAAATTGCGTCCGGGCCATACTCGTCTTCACCGGAGATCTTCAGGATTTCCTGCAGCCGTGTGCGGGCGCGGCTGACGCGGCTCTTGATCGTTCCGACGGCGCAGCCGCAGATCTCGGCCGCTTCCTCGTAGGAGAAGCCGGACGCGCCGATGAGGATAATGGCTTCGCGCTGGTCTTCTGGCAGCAATTCGAGCGCGCCGCGAAAGTCCTCGAGGTCAAGCTGGCCGTGCTGGGCCGGGTGAACGGCAAGCCTGGCCGTCATGACGCCATCGCTGTCCTGCACCTCGCGGCCGCGCTTGCGCATCTGCGAATAGAATTCGTTGCGCAAGATCGTGAACAGCCATGCCTTCAGATTGGTGCCGGGCTGGAAGCTTTCATGCTTGTCCCAGGCCTTGACCAATGTTTCCTGCACCAGGTCGTCGGCCTTGTCGGCGTTTTGCGTCAGCGACACGGCAAAAGCCCGCAGGCTCGGGATCGAGCCGAGCAAGTCGGTCTTGAAGCCCTGGGAGACGGCCGCCATGCCTCAGTCCTTCTTTTGTACAGGTTCGGCCTTTTCCAACTGGCTGAGCAGTTGGGCGAAGCGATCCGGCACATTGTCGGAGACCAGCTCGTCGTAGTATTGTTTGAGTTTGCGGCCGATTTCCGAGTTCGGCCCAAGCGGGTCGCGGGAAGCAGCCCGGCGCCCGTTGCCAACGCCACCCATGGTAGCTTTCGTCATGTTCTTCATTCGCCCTTTTGTCCCAGCCTTAAGCCGCCCTTCAACACATAACGCAAGGCAAGCGGCAGCCTCGTCTGGTTGCCCAACCCGCCCTTAAACGCCAGCCCATATACTTAGTTCCGCATGATCGGAACTTTTTCGCAGAACCTGCGTTTTCACCCTGGGCCCTGCGAACCGTTTTTAGCTGTAACATGCATCACGTCATATGAGGGAGACGTCCAATATGAGCCTATCAGCAACCATCGCTCCGCACCTGCCGTTCCTGCGCCGCTTCTCGCGCGCTGTATCCGGATCGCAGGAGAGCGGCGACGCGCTGGTCGCCGCAATGCTCGAGGCCATCATTGCCGATGTCGACATCTTTCCGAACGCATCGAACGACCGCATCGCGCTCTACAAGGTCTTTGCCAAGCTCTTCACCTCAGTGGCCATTCGCGTTCCGCAGGAGCATGCCCAGTCGGCATGGGAACAGCGTGCCGCGGCCAATCTGAATGCAATTGCGCCTCGTCCCCGCCAAGCCTTTCTGCTGGTCGCGGTCGAAGGCTTCAGCGAAGACGAGGCGGCGGAGATTCTCGACGTCGACGAACAGGAATTCTCCGAACTTCTCGCGCAGGCGAGCAACGAGATCTCCCGCCAGGTGGCAACCGATGTGCTGATCATCGAGGATGAGCCGCTGATCGCCATGGATATCGAGGAAATGGTCGAAAGCCTCGGCCACCGCGTCGTCGGAACGGCGCGCACCCACGCCGAGGCGGTGGCGATGTTCGGCAAGACGCGGCCAAAGATGGTGCTTGCCGATATTCAGCTTGCCGACGGCAGTTCGGGCATCGCGGCCGTCAATGAGATCCTGTCGTCCACCTCGGTGCCAGTGATCTTCATCACCGCCTTTCCCGAGCGCCTGCTCACCGGCGAGCGGCCGGAACCGGCTTTCCTCGTCACCAAGCCGTTCAACCCGGATATGGTCAAGGCTCTTATCAGCCAGGCCCTGTTCTTTGACCGGCACGCGAAAGCCGCGGCATGAACATCGGGCGGCCGAGTTGCCGCCGCCAGGGTGTGGGATAGCCACTCCTCTTGGACCAGATGGGGCGTGACGCCGGCTTAACACACGACAGCCAACTGCTGCCGAACCTGACGAGGACCTTTTCGCACACATCGCAGCAATTCGGGCCGCAACGATTTTCAGCATCGTCTTTTTCGGGAAATGGTGGAACAAACGGAGGCGAATCACGTTTTCACCGCAGCATTGGAAGGAGATGGATCATGCTTTACTGGGCGCTCGTATTTCTAGTCGTGGCGATTATCGCCGGTGCGCTTGGTTTCGGCGGCATCGCTGGCACCTCGGCCGGCATAGCGCAGATATTGTTCTTCATCTTTCTCGCCTTCCTGATCATATCGCTAATTGCCGGCCTGATCAGACGGGCGTGAATGCGAAGCGGCCATTCAAGCGAACACTGGAAGCCGCACCCCTCAAACGGTTTCCAGCCACCGCCGGGCAGTGTCCTCCAACGGGATGCCGCTCGGCGGACCGCTTTTTAGGGCTTGATCCGCAGCTCCTCCTTTTGGAACCCATTTTTCCCTGAGCCGTTCAGCCCGACGTGGGTTGAGCAAAATTGACCGATGCGTTCCAGAGTCGGAAAAATGAAAGACCGCGGCCAGAGTGATGAGATCATCGCTCCGCATCCCGCCGAAAGCGGAATGCAGCTTGGCCGAGCCCTTCTTCACGCTTTGCACAATGCCGGGGTTTCCGTTCTATACCAAGATCGCGAGATGAAAACCGTGTGGGCGCGCAACATGCGCGCACCATGGACTTCCGATGCCTCCGACAACAACGGCATCTTGCCGCCGGCGCAGGCAGAGCGTATCGGCGCTGCCAAGCACGACGTCATCGTCTCCGGCAATCCTCAACATCTCGAACTCAGCGTGCCGGCCGATGATGGCGCCCGCTGGTTTCAGGTGTGGATCGACGCCGACCGCAGCGACACCGGCGCGGTGCAGGGCATCGTGACCACGATGGTCGAAACAACCGAGCAGAAACGCCGGGAGCAGACGCTGAAGGCGCTGCTGCGTGAAGTCAGTCATCGCTCCAAGAACCTTTTGGCCATCATCCAGAGCATCGCCACCCAGACGGGCCGTTACTCCGGCAGCATTGACGATTTCCTGACGCGTTTCCGGGGCCGATTGCAGTCGCTGGCCTCCTCGCAGGACCTGGTCACGTCATCCAACTGGCGGGGCGCAGCGCTGCGCGAGCTGGTTTCCGGTCAGGTCGGCAGGTACGGCGCGGACCCCTTACACAGCCTGCGTTTCCGCGGCGCAAATCCATATCTCAACCCCAATGCCGCCTTGCACATCGGCTTGGCCATGCATGAGCTCGCCCTCAATTCGGTCAGCTATGGCGCGCTGTCGCGCAGCGACGGTTTCGTCGAGGTGACGGCCGATCTGACGGCAGCTTCCGCTGGCGAGCCTGCGCTGTCGCTGACATGGGCCGAAGTGATCGGAGCCAATGACAATCAGCGTAGCGAGAAGCGTTTTGGCAGCGTCGCGCTTGAACGCGTCGTACCCACATCGTTGAATGGAACGGCGACACTTGAGATCACCGGGAACCGCCTCGAATACCGCCTTCTTGTTCCTCACGGCAATTTCGAGACGGATTGAACGAACGGCGGCCGCCGCGAGAAGGCTTCTGCGCATCGCCAACTTTAACCGACTGTTCACCATAAAGTCCGATCCTGTCCGACGTGTCAATCCATCGATTGAGTTTGGCACAAAATGAAAGGAATGGGCCTTGACGGCTGCCGACTTGAACAGACTGGAACAGGCCGCTCGTGTCTCGATGGGCGGTTTTCAGGATCCCGAAGCGTCCGCAGCGCCCGCGCCTCGTGCTTCGCCCCTCCGCTTCGCCGCCGTCGCGCTTATGGCCGCGATCGTCCTGACCGCAGCGTCCCAGTTGATCTGATCGAGTTCGCCTCTGCTTGATCGCTTTGAAACCACTGCCCGAGTACTCGGCCGCGCCCGTTCGCGGTCACCGACCTGCAAGGCCAGGCCCAGCATCTCGTCGCCAGATGCCTTGCCGTCGATCCGGCGCTCGAGGACGACTGTGACAGGATCGTCTGGAACGTGCGTCCCGACGGCACGCTCGATGCGTCCTTGGAGATTTCCGGGTTCGTGGTAGCATCGAACGGCGCACGCCCCGAAAAAGACTATCTTAATCAACAATGAAATCGTGCGGGCAAAGGCCGAACTTTCATGCTAAATGGCGGCTGGAGCTTATTAAAGTGAGGACAAAAGTGAGGATGACTTCATGCGGAAGATGATTATTGCCATGGTTGCCGTGGTTGCGGTCAGCGGCTGCACCACCACGGAAGAGAACGTGGGTATCGGCACTGTGGGCGGCGCGCTCATTGGTGGCGCTGTCGGCGGCGGCAAGGGCGCTTTGATCGGCGCTGGCGCTGGTGCGATTGGCGGTCTGCTGGTTCGCCGTCTGCAAAATGGCTACTGCCAATACAGAGATCGTCACGGCCGGATTTACACAGCTCGCTGCAACTAGTTTCGAGCTCCAGGCGAATAGCAAACGCGGAGGCAGGCCACCTGTCTTCGCGTTTGCCCTTTGAAGCGCTGTTGCGACGCGGCCCGCGAGAGGCGTTTCAGGCCGGCAGCGGAACCCTGATTTCCACGTTCAAGCCATCTTCGCGAAAATCGCGCCTGATTGTGCCACGCAATTCGCGTGTGATGTTGAGATCGATCAGTCTGGTGCCAAAACCGCTCTTTGCCGGTGTCGCGAGCTTCTTCTGACCGGCCTCGCGCCAGTTGAGGGCCAGTGTCCGGGCGCCGCTACCTCCTTCGAGCGACCAGTCGACCTTCAGCGCACCGACTGAATTGCCGGCTTCGCCATGCTTCAGCGCGTTAGTCGCCAGTTCGTGAAAGACGAGGCCGAGTGCCTGCGTCGTCTTTTCATCGAGAAGAACCTGCGGTCCCGACAGCAGCCCTTCAGGAAGCTCACTGCCGAACACCTGGCCTAGCTCGATGCGCAGCAGGTCGCCGAGATCGGCTTTCTGCCAGCGTGAGCGCGTCAGCATGTCCTGGGAAGCCGCCATCGCCTGCAGCCGGGCCGAGAAAGAAGCCGAGAATTCCTGGACGTCGGTAGTGTGCGATGCTGTCTGGCGCGCGATTGCCAGCACCCGCGTGATCGAGTTCTTGATGCGATGCTTCATCTCCTGCAGCATCAGGTCTTTTTCCAGCAGGCTCTTTTCGGTCGTTTCGTGAAGCAGCGAGATCGCCTCATAGGCCCGCTCCTGATAGCGGGCCACCAGCGCGATGGCGCCCGCAAGCAGCAGTCCGAACAATCCGAGCATCACCGGGATGGCGCGCGAGGAAGGTTGCGAGAAAGCACTTGTCGGCCTGAACAGGACGACCCACGGCCGGCCGGCGACGGTGATCTTGCGGGTGACCAGCAGCCTGTCGCCGAGGCTCGAAACAGGCGGCGTTTCCGATTGGAACAGCAGGTTGTCGCTGTCAACTGTGCCGTCATAGATCTCGGTGTTGACCGGCAGCAATGGTGCCCGACTGAGCGCAGCCTGGAACAGGTCACGGGCGCGGAAGGCCGCATAAAGGAAGCCGGCAGTCGAGGATCTCGTCGCGTTCACGGCGTCCGGCGCGGTTTCGACATTGAGCCGGACGAAGACGAGGAACCCGGTAAAGGTCTGCGCGGCACCCGTATCCTTGCCGAGCTGCACGAGCCCGCTGGCGTGCTGCTGATCGTCGGCCATCGCCTTTTCGATCGCCTCGCGCCGCGCCGGCCCGGTGAACATGTCGTAGCCGATGCTGGATTGGTTGGACGGATCCAGCGGTTCGAACAGCACGATGGGCGTACGCCACGGTAAGTTCGTGTCGGGGTAGATCGGATGGCTTGCGCCGTGATCGTGCAGGATGTCGCGCTCGACCGCCGCCTCGTTGCCAGTTTTCGCCAGGCGGAGGAAACCGATGCCGCGCAGGCCGGCGAAATTATTGTCGATGTCGAGCGCGTTGAAGAAAGCCTTGAACTCGCCTTGCGAGATACCGCCATTGCGAGCGTCGAACAGCGCTCGCGTTGAGCGCAGCAGCGACAGGTCCAGGTCGATGCGGCTTTCGATCCGGTTAAGCGCGTCGTCCGCCGTCGCCTCGAATTTTATGCGGGCCGCCTCCTGGGTGGCAAAATAGGCAAAGCCCGCCATCGTCAGGCTGATCAGCGCGACGGCGATAAAAGCGACGGTCGGAAACAGCTTCTTCAATTGCTGATACGTCCCGTGGACGGTTCGGCATCTTTTATGGGCAAGTCCCGACGCCAACACAATGCCCAGGCCAAAGCATGGTGACGGCTGGCATATTTTGGCGGCTTGTGATTAGCCGGCTAATTCTCGTTCATGCGGCGATCTTCAGCGCGCCCGGCCCCGGAATGGCGCCGGGTGGGCACTTGCCGAGGATGATCATGCCGAGCACTTCGTCCTGGGTGACGTCGGTTGTGCGCGCCGTGCCGACAACCCGACCGTTCTTCATGACGCAGACACGGTCGGCAAGCTCGAACACGTCGTGAATATCATGGCTGATCAGGAAGATGCCGATGCCGTCGGCCTTGAGCTGCTTGACCAGTTCGCCGACCTGCGCCGTCTCTTGCGGCCCGAGTGCCGCCGTCGGCTCGTCCATGATCAGAATGCGAGCATTGAACAGGATGGCGCGGGCGATCGCCACCGACTGCCGCTGCCCGCCCGAAAGCTTTACCACCGGCTCCTTGAAGCGTTGGAAACGCGGATTGAGCCTGCCCATCACCTTGCGCGCCTCGGCCTCCATGGCGACGTCGTCGAGCGTACCCCAGCCGGTCATCAGCTCGCGGCCGAGAAAAAGGTTGGCGGCCGCATCGACATTGTCGGCCAGCGCCAGCGTCTGATAGATCGTCTCGATGCCGTACTTCTTGGCGTCGCGAGGGTTGGAGATCGAAGCCTCCTCGCCGTTGACGAAAATCTGGCCCGCATCGCGCCTGTAGGCGCCGGACAGGATTTTTATCAACGTCGATTTGCCGGCACCGTTGTGGCCGAGCAAAGCCATCACCTCGCCCGGGAAAAGATCGACCGAGGCATCGTCGACAGCGCGAATGCCGCCGAAGGCGATCGAGATGTTGCGCATGTCGATCAGCGGCGTGCCCGTGGGAGCGGTCTTGTCGGCCATGATCGTTCCTCCTCCCTAAACGCGTTTGCGATAGACGGTATCGAGCCAGACCGCGAGCACCAGCACGGCACCGACGACGATGCTCTGCAGCGGTGAATCGATGCCGAGCAGCACCATGCCGGATTGCAGCGACTGCATCAAAAGGGCGCCGAGCATGGCGCCGAGCACCGTGCCGGAGCCGCCTGCAAGTGACGTGCCGCCGATGACCGCGGCGGCGATGACCAGCAGTTCGTCTAGCGTGCCCAGCGCATTGGTCGACGAGTTCTGCCTGGCTGACGAGATCGCCGCGGCGATCGTCGCCAGCACGCCCATGATCATGAACACCTTCATGGTCACCCACCGCGTGTTGATACCGGCAAGGTTGGCGGCTTCCGGATTGCCGCCGATAGCGAAGACATAGCGGCCAAAACGGGTACGCTTGGTGATGAAGGTCATGATCAGCCCGACCGCCACAGCCATCAGCACGGGTATGGCGATGCCATGGGCGATGAACAGCCCGCCTTCGGGAACCGTTATATTGTTGGCCGCCGCGTATCTGTTCACGATGCCGACCGGCCAAGGATAGGAATTGGCGAGCCATATGGCCCCCATGATCACAGCGCAGGTGAGGACACCGAGGAACGTCTCGGCCCAGATCGGGCGCAACGGAAAGCGGAACCGCTTGCGCTGCACCCGCCCGTTGAGCAGCATGAACACAACCGCCAGGCACGCGATAATTCCGACGATCCAGCTCCATCGCGCGCCGATCGAACCCGCCGGCCCACCGCCCATCAGCTGGAACGTGGCATCAAGCGGCGCAATCGTCTGACCGCTGGCGACCCACCATGCGGCACCCCGCCAGACCAGAAGGCCGCCCAGCGTCACGATGAAGGCCGGCACCTCGAGATAAGCGATGATGTATCCCTGGAACGCTCCGATAAGAAGGCCGAGCGCCAGGCCAATGGCCAGCGCCAGGATCCAGATCCAGGGGTTGCCGAGTTGCAGACCGATCATTCGCACCAGGAAATGCACCTGCGCAAAGCCCATGACCACGCCAATCAGGCCTTCGGCGGAACCGACCGACAGGTCGATATTGCGCATGACGATAACCAGCACCATTCCGGCGGCCATTATGGCCACGGCGGAAGTCTGCACCGAGAGGTTCCAGAGATTGCGTGGCGTCAGGAAGGTCCGGCTGTCGAAGTCGAACGGATTGACGCCGAGCCGTACGCTGGAAACGACATGCAGGCCGATCCAGATGACCAACAGCGCGCCGACCATGCCGAGCATGCGGGTGTCGATCTCGGTTGCCTTGAGAAACCGGGCAACGATGCCGAGCTCGGATTCCCGCGCCCGGTCTGCCGTGCTGTCGACCGGCGTGTTGGAAGTCGTGTCGGTCATCATGTTTCTCCCGCCGGGTTGCCGTCTGCCGCGGATGCCGGAAGCAGCCTAGAAGTTATCCGCCGGAAGCGGAAAAACAATTCTTTTTGAAAAAACGCCGCGGCGAGCGGCCGCGGCGTTCGGACTTCTCGGAAACGTCGGCTCAGTTGCAGACCGCAACAGTGCCAGCCGCCACGCCGGCGCAGACCTCTTCTTTCTTGATCCAACCGGCGTCGATGACGACGTTGAGGTTATCCTTGGTGATTGCCACCGGAGTCAGGAACAGCGACTTGACCGTGTTGCCGCCGGGCGTGGTGAAATCCTTCACGCCGGCAATGTCGGTCATCTGCTTGCCGTCGGCAAGCTGCGAGGCGATCTCGGCGGCGTTCTTACCGAGCTCGCGCGCGTCCTTCCACACCGACACGGTCTGTGTGCCAAGCGCGATGCGGTTCAGTGCGGCGTGGTCGCCGTCCTGGCCCGAGACCGGAACCGATCCGGCCAGCCCTTGCGCCGTCAGCGCGGCGACGACGCCACCGGCGGTGCCGTCATTGGCCGCGACCACGGCATCGACCTTGTTGTCGTTGGCGGTCAGGAACTGTTCCATGTTCTTCTGAGCGTTGGCCGGCAGCCAGCCGTCCGTATAGGCCTCGCCGACATTCTTGATCTTGCCGCTGTCGATGGCCTCCTTCAGCACCTCCATCGAACCGGCAAACAGGAAATCGGCATTCGGATCGGAACCCGAACCCTTGATGAAGACGTAATTGCCTTCCGGCTTCACCTTGAAGACTTCGCGGGCCTGCATGCGGCCGACTTCCTTGTTGTCGAAGGTCAGATAGAACACGTCCTTGTTCTCGATCAGCCGGTCATAGCCGACGACCGGGATGCCTTCGTCCAGTGCCTTCTGCACGGCCGGCCCGATGGCCGAGGCATCCTGTGCGAGGATGATCAGCGCATTGGCACCCTGCGAGATCAGGCTCTCGACGTCGGTGAGCTGCTTGCCGGGGTTGGACTGTGCGTCGGCGGAAATATACTTGTCGCCGGCGGCCTCGATGGCCGCCTTCATTGCGGCCTCGTCGGTCTTCCAGCGCTCTTCCTGGAAGTTCGACCAGGAAACGCCGATGACCTTGTCTTTCGCCTGCGCCACCGACGCCAGCGCCAGCGTCATGGCGACACCCGCCAGAATGGCGGTCGTGAATCTCTTCATCATATCCTCCCTGCGCCGCGTACGGCGTGACTAATTGCTCAACGACCAGCTTGGAAGCTCTAATTTTTTCGAGCCTCGAAAAAATACTGGCCCGATCTCCGGCTGCTGTCAACATCGATTGTGATGGATTTTGATGACTCTGCGAGTTTTTTCGAGCGTCGGAATAAACGATGACAGCGCCACCTGCATCTGACACTATTTGCCGCATCTGACACTATTTGTCGGACATTACCGACGGCTTCCGGTTCATGAGCGGCCGCGGCAACCGGGAGGAAAGCAAAACGATGTCGGTCGGAATCCGCCACGACGATTTGCGCCGGCGCAACCGGGCGATGGTGATCTCGGCGGTGCGCCGGGCCGGCCAGCCATCGCGTACGGAGATCGCAGCCACCACCGGCCTCAGTCATTCAACCATATCGGCGATCTCCTCCGACCTGATACGGGAAGGCATCCTCGCCGAGAGCAAGGCAAGTGAGCCCGTTTCGTTGAAACGCGGTCGTCCGCAGGTCGGCCTCGCCCTCAACCCGGAAGCGGCGGCGGTGCTGACCGTGGTGTTGTCGCTGAATTTCCTGTCGGCCGCCATTATCGACTATGCGGGACAGGTGGTCGCCGAGGAACAGCGCCGGCTGGACACGCTGACCATGCCGCGCGACGAACTGATCCGCGAATGCAGGGCCATCGTCCGGCGCCGGCTTGAGGACCCAGACCTTGACGTCCGCAGTGTCGCCCGCATCGCCCTGGCGATTCAGGGCATTACCGACTCCCCTGCACGCGCCATGCTGTGGTCGCCGATCACGCCGCAGACCGACATCGCCTTTGCCGACATGCTGGAGGACGAATTCGGTATCCCGGCCACGGTGGAGAACGACTGCAATATGATGGCGGTGGCTTTGCGCTGGCGCGATCCGGATCGCTATCGCGACGACTTCATCGCCATCCTGCTTTCGCATGGCATCGGTATGGGGCTTGTGCTGAAGGGCGAACTGTTCACCGGGACGCATTCCTCGGGCGGCGAATTTGGCCACATGATCCATCGTCCGGGCGGAGCGCTCTGCCGTTGCGGGCGGCGCGGCTGCGTCGAAGCCTATGCCGGCAACTATGCCATCTGGCGCAACGCCAGGCAGATGAGCGAAGACAGCGAACCTATCGCCGACGTCAGCGACGCCGACATGCGCGCTCTGGCGGCCCGCGCGCGCGAGAAGGATGGGCCGGAACGCGAGGCCTACCGCAAGGCCGGCGAAGCGCTGGGTTTCGGTCTCGGCTCGCTGTTCGCGCTGATCGATCCAGCACCGGTCGCGATGGTCGGCGCCAGTGCCGCTGCCTTCGATCTGATCGAGCCGGCCTTGCGCAAGGCCATCGCCCAGACCGCCGGTGGCCAGCATTCGGGCTCGATCTCCTTCGACACCGAGCCAAACGAATTGCCGCTGATCCGCGAAGGCTGCGCGATGCGGGCGTTAAGCTTCGTCGACCAGGAGATTTTCGCGCCGGGCGCGCAAATGAGGCCCGGCGTCAGAAGGAACGTCGCCTGACCAGGCGGGTCAATCTTCCCTGATCGCATAGCCGGCGCCGCGGATGGTGCGGATGACATCCGGCATGCGGCCGTTATTGACGGCTTTGCGCAGCCGCCCGACATGCACGTCGACGGTGCGTTCGTCGATATAGATCGTCTCGCCCCAGACATTATCGAGCAACTGGCTACGCGAGAAGACGCGGCCCGGATGCCGCATCATGAACTCGAGCAGCCGGAATTCGGTCGGCCCGAGCCGGATCTCGCTCTTCTTGCGATAAACCCGGTGCGATTCGCGATCGAGCACGATGTCGCCGACCTTCAGCACGCTGGACAGCACTTCCGGCTTGGCGCGCCGCAGCAGCGCCTTGACCCTGGCCATGAATTCCGGTGTCGAAAACGGTTTGACCAGATAGTCGTCGGCGCCGGTCGAAAGACCGCGCACCCGGTCGCTCTCCTCGCCGCGCGCGGTCAGCATGATGATCGGCAGCCGCTCGGTTTCGGGGCGCACGCGCAACCTGCGGCAGAGCTCGATGCCGGAAACCGCCGGTATCATCCAGTCGAGCACCAGAAGGTCGGGCACATTTTCCTGCAAACGGATCTCGGCTTCGTCGCCGCGTGTCACCACCTCGACCTGGTAGCCTTCGGATTCGAGATTGTAGCGGAGCAGCACGCCCAACGGCTCCTCGTCCTCCACCACCATTATGCGTGGTGCGATCATCGGCTGGGCACCCCCATCATGTCACCGGTGCAGGCATTGTCGTTTCGTCCTGCTTCGGACGATTGACCGGCAATTGCTCGCCGGTCAGCACATAATACGCATTTTCGGCGATGTTGGTGACATGGTCGCCGATCCGCTCGAGATTCTTGGCGCAGAACAGCAGATGCGTGCAAGCGGTGATGTTGCGCGGATCTTCCATCATGTAGGTCAACAGCTCGCGGAACACCGACGTGTATTTGACGTCGATGCGCTCGTCGGCGGCGCGCAGCTTGGCCAACGCGGCCGCATCGCCTGCAGCATATTCCTCGATGACGCCCTGCACCTGGATGAGCACTAGCTGCGCCATCGCATCGATGGAATGCGATAGGTCGCGCGGCGTGACGCTGAGGCCGACCGCGCTCACACGCTTGGCGATGTTCTTGGCAAGGTCGCCGATGCGTTCGAGGTCGCCGGCCATGCGGATCGCTCCGACGACATGGCGCAGATCGTGAGCCATTGGCTGGCGCTTGGCGATCAGGGTGATGGCGCGATCGTCCAGTTCGCGTTGACGCGCATCCATGATGGCGTCGTCGGAGACGACGCGTTGCGCCAGCACGTTGTCGGAATTCAACAGGGCCTTGGTCGCCCCGCCGACCATCGAACCGGCGAGGTCGGCCATGTCGCGGATCAGCTTGCTGATCTGCTCGAGATCCTCGTCGAAAGAAGCGACTGTGTGTTCGCCCATGGTCCTGTCCTCATATGCATGATCGGAACGGCTCAGCCGAAGCGGCCGGTGATGTAGTCCTGCGTGCGCTTCTCGCGGGGCGACGTGAATATCTTCTCGGTCCGGTCGAACTCGACCAGTTCACCCAGATACATGAAGGCGGTCTGGCGCGACACGCGCGCCGCTTGCTGCATGTTGTGGGTGACGATGACGATCGTGTAGTCGGCTTGCAGCTCGTCGATCAGTTCCTCGATCTTGGCCGTCGACAGCGGGTCGAGGGCCGAAGCCGGTTCGTCGAGCAGAATGACTTCCGGCTTCACTGCCACGGTGCGGGCAATGCAGAGCCGCTGCTGCTGGCCGCCGGACAGGCTCAAGCCGCTGGCGTTTAGCTTGTCCTTGACCTCGCTCCACAGCGCGGCCCGCTTCAACGCTTGCTCGACGCGGCCGTCCATCTCGGACTTGCCGAGATTCTCGTAGAGCCTGACGCCGAAGGCGATGTTCTCATAGATCGACATCGGGAACGGCGTCGGCTTCTGGAATACCATGCCGATCTTTGTCCTGAGGAGGTTGAGATCCTGCGACCGGTCGAGAATGTTCTTGCCGTCAAGCAGCACCTGCCCCTCGGCGGTCTGTTTCGGGTAGAGCTCGTAGATGCGGTTGAAGACGCGCAGCAGCGTCGATTTCCCGCAACCCGAAGGGCCGATGAAGGCCGTGACGCTGCGCTCGGGCAGCGACAGGCTGATGTCCTTCAGCGCCTTGCTCTGGCCGTAGTAGAAGTTGAGGTTCTTGACCTCGATCTTCGTCTTCTCGGTGACCGTTTCGGTCATCGTCATGTCTGGGGACAACATCTGTGTCATCTGTCCTCTCTGCGTCCGGTAAGGCTGCGGGCGAGGATGCTCAAGCCCAGAACCGTCAGGGTGATTATGAGTGCGCCGGTCCACGCCAGTTGCTGCCATTCCTCGTAAGGGCTGAGAGCGAACTGGAAGATGGTCACCGGCAGGCTGGCCATCGGCGCGTTGATATTGCTGCTCCAGAACTGGTTGTTGAGCGCGGTGAAGAGCAGCGGCGCCGTCTCGCCGGAAATGCGTGCTATCGCCAGCAATATGCCGGTGACGATGCCGGACAATGCGGCGCGGTAGGCGACCGAACGGATCACCACCCAGCGTGGTGCGCCGATCGCGGCACCGGCTTCACGCAACGCGTTCGGCACCAGGTTGAGCATGTCTTCAGTGGTGCGCACGACCACCGGAATGACCAGGATGGCAAGCGCCACGGCGCCGGCAATGGCCGAGAAATGTCCCATTGGCCGCACCATCAATTCATAGACGAACAAGCCGATGATGATCGACGGCGCCGACAACAGGATGTCGTTGATGAAGCGGACGACGGTAGTGATGCGCGAAAAGCGTCCATACTCGGCCATGTAGGTTCCCGCCAGCACGCCGATCGGCGTGCCGACGACAACGGCGATGATCGTCATCAGCAGGCTGCCCGCGATGGCATTGAGCAGGCCGCCGGCCTCGCCCGGTGGTGGCGTCATCTCGGTGAAGACCGCGAACGAAAGCCCGGCTGTGCCCTTGTAGACCAACGCACCGAGGATGAGCGCCAGCCAGGCAAGCCCGATGCCGGCGGCGACGACGCAAAGCGCCATCATCACCGAATTCCTGGCTTTGCGGCGGCTGTGGAGCGATGAGGATGTCGACATCGGTCAGGCTCCCGTACGGGCGTCGATCCGCATCAGCATATAGCGGGCGGCGGCAAGGATCAGGAAGGTGATGACGAACAGGATCAGGCCGAGCGCGACCAGCGAGGAGGTGTAGAGGTCGCCGTCGGCCTCAGTAAATTCATTGGCGATGGTCGCCGAGATCGTCGTGCCCGGTGCGAACAGGGAGGCACTGATGCGATGCGCGTTGCCGATGACGAAAGTCACCGCCATGGTTTCGCCGAGTGCCCGGCCGAGGCCAAGCATGACGCCGCCCATGATGCCGATGCGGGTATAGGGAATGACCACGCGCCGGGTCACCTCCCAGGTCGTGCAACCGATGCCGTAGGCCGACTCCTTCAGCACCGCCGGCACCGTATCGAAGACATCCTTGGTGATCGAGGTGATGAAGGGCAACACCATTATGGCGAGGATCAGCGCCGAGGTCAGAAGGCCGATGCCGTAAGGAGGGCCGGCGAAAAGGCTGGATAGTCCCGGCACGCCGTGGAAGATGTTGATGATGAAGGGCTGTATCGTCGTCTGCAGGAATGGCGCGAACACGAACAGGCCCCAGATACCATAGATGATCGAGGGAATGCCGGCCAATAGCTCAACCGCTATGCCGATCGGGCGCCTGAGCGGGCGCGGGCAGAGCTCGGTGAGAAAGATAGCAATGCCGATGCCGATCGGAACCGCGATCAGGATGGCGATGGCCGCCGTTACCAGGGTGCCGTAGATCGGCGCCAGTGCGCCAAATTTTTCCGTGACCGGATTCCAGCTCTCAGTCGTCAGGAAAGAAAAGCCGAAGGACGACAGCGCCTGCCATGAGCCGGCAAACAGCGAGATCGCGACACCGCCGAGGATGACCAGCACAAGGATTGCGGAAGCGCGGGTGAGTCCGCGAAATATGGCAT
The DNA here is from genome assembly GCF_040323385.1 of Mesorhizobium sp. M0045. Lineage (NCBI taxonomy): Bacteria > Pseudomonadati > Pseudomonadota > Alphaproteobacteria > Hyphomicrobiales > Phyllobacteriaceae > Mesorhizobium > Mesorhizobium sp. M0045. The sequence continues at coordinate 135,093 of NZ_JAMYUY010000003.1, read as the reverse complement.
CTGTGAGCGCGAAGCGCCGCACCGTAGCGTCCCTGGCCCGGGCTGCTGCAGATGATGGCATGGCATCGGAAGCGATGGTCATTGGGTCCTCGCGATTAAAGGCAACAGGGAGGGCGCCGTCGACGCCCTCCCTGGAGGAGATTACATAGCCGAGTAGAGCGGCTTGCCATCGTCGCCGACGACTTCCTTGGCCCACATGGCCTTGACGCTCTCAACCACCTTGTCGGGCATCGGAACGTAGTCCAGCTCGCCGGCCATCTCGTCGCCCTTGTCATACGCCCAGGCGAAGAATTTGAGCGCTTCGCCGGTGGTCGCGGCGTCGTCCGGCTTCTTATACAGGAGGATCCACGTCGCCGCCGTCATCGGCCAGGACTCGGCGCCCGGCTCATTGGCGAGGATCACCCCATAGCCCGGCTGCGAGCTCCAGTCGGCATTGGCCGCTGCCGCCGAGAACGCGGCTGCGGTGGGCTCGACCTTCTTGCCGTCCTTGTTGATCATGTCGGTGTGGGTGAGCTTGTTCTGCTTGGCGTAGGCGTATTCGACATAACCGATCGCGCCGCCGGTCTGGGAGACGTTGTTGGCAACGCCCTCATTGCCTTTGGCGCCGATGCCGACCGGCCATTCCACGGCCTTGTCGACGCCAACCTTTTCTTTCCAGTCCGCGCTGACGTCGCCGAGGTAATAGGTGAAGTTGAACGTCGTGCCCGAACCATCGGAACGGTGAACGACCGCGATCGCTTGCGAAGGCAGCTTGACGTCGGGATTGAGCTTCTTGATCGCCTCGTCATCCCAGCTCGTGATCTTGCCGAGGAAGATGTCGGCCAGCGTCGGGCCGTCGAGAACCAACTCGCCCGGCTTGATGCCTTCGAGATTGACGACCGGAACGATGCCGCCCATCACCATCGGGAACTGAGCCAGTCCGGACGCTTCAAGCTCGTCGCCCTTGAGCGGCGCATCCGAAGCGCCGAAGGTAACGGTCTTGGCCTTGATCTGCTTGATACCGCCGCCGGAACCGATCGACTGGTAGTTGAGGCCAACGCCGGTGTCTTTCTTGTAGGTGTCGGCCCACTTCGCATAGATCGGGTAGGGGAAGGTGGCGCCGGCGCCGGAGATGTCCGCGGCGAGCGCGGAGGACAGGGTGAGGGTGGTCGTCGCCGCCATTGCAATCGCAACGGCCGCCGAGCGGATGAAATGTCTCATGTGGCCTGCTCCTGTTCGGAATATGGTCTCTCGGCGCCATTCCTCCGGCGCCCGCTGAGGCCAATAGCCCCCGATTATTACAGTCGCATGACAGTTTCATGTCGCTCCGGTAACGTCGTCCAGCCGGGTTAAGAAGGAGCGGCCGCGGGCTTTGTCGGCATGGGCCGCGGTTTGCCGCTGGAATCAGCAGCTTGCGTGATTTCCGGCCGGCATCGTCGGCTCGGCGATCGCAGCCACCGGCTTTAAAAGAAAAAAACCGGACGGGAGCGCGTTGCATGCAGCCAGAACGTGTCATGGCCGCGCCATCGCCGAAACAGGTCCGTTGGGGTAAATCTGACCCTGTTTCTTGCCGGCGGTCGCTGCTCCCGCCCGTAACTGGAGGAGCGGAACTTCGAACATCCCATTGTCGCCACTGAGCGCGGCTTTGGTATGGTGCGATCGCACCATGGCCTTACGCTGGAAGCGTTGACGAATCGCAAGTTTCTAACTCGCGCTGGATCCCCATTCGCGCCCGACTCGGCGCTCGATCTTCGAGCAAGGCCTTCGACGGGAAGCGCGACGACTTCTACTTCACGGTATCTACTCCCTTCGCCCTATTCCGCCGGTTGTCGGTTAGGCCGAAGCGGCGTTATAAGCTTGCAGGGGTATTGCTGATGTCTCGACGGATTCTGCCTGTCTTCCTGTGCCTGGCGCTGCCTCTGGGAAGCGGTTGCGCGCGCAGCTATGACGGCACCGTGATCATTCCCAAGCCGCTCGATGTTCGCCGGTTCTGGGACCGGCCTTCGCCGCAGGCGCAAGCCGAACAGTCGCAACTGGAGACCGACGTCTTTCCAGTAGCGCCGCAAACGACGAAAAGGCCGGCGATGCGCAGGAATGCAGCTTCCGTTGCAGCGCCACGGAGGAGGGCCACCAACAACCCACCCGTGCTGTCGCCGGAGCCGACGAAGGCGCTAACTTGCAGGAACGTCAGCGAGCCCGGCAAACGGGCCCGCATGGTCTGCGAATAACCAGCCGAGGTCGGTCGACGCGCGGCCCTACGCCTCGAAGCGGCTATCCGGCCAAAAGTTCGCCGCCTCGGAACATCGCCCGCCTGGGTCAGTTCGCCGGGAAAAAGGCCGGCCCGACCACTCTCACCGGCCGCGCGCCGATCGCCCTTTCGATCGGCTGATGCTGGGCAGCGCCTTGCACCTCGGCAAGCGGCGTTTTTGCCTCTGCAGGAACGGCACCGGCGGTTTCGATCCCGGATTCAGGAATTTCCGCGACGATGCCAAAATCCGGCTTTGCCGTCGGCAAGGGAATGATGGCGTTGGTCATGTTGGCCGGTGTCACGGTTCGTGCCCTGAGTTCGGCGACGCGCCGATAATAGCGCTTGACGTCGCAGGCCTTGAAGTTCGCGTCGTCGCGGTACCGGAACGCGGCAGGTAGCTCCACATAGGGTTTTCCCGACTGGAGCGCGACCATCTCTTCAGTCTCGCGAGTGGCGTCGCTCAGCGTGTAGAGGTCGACGCCGGCATCGTCGCAGATATAGCGGCACTGATCGACCGTTTCCTTCAGATCGTCGTTCTTGGCGAACTGCGATTTTGGCGCGGGGAAGAAATATCCGTCCGACAAGCGAACGCAAAACAGCATCCGATTGCCGCCCATTGTTGTGCCTGCGGACTGGGCTTCGGGTGCTGTGCGCTGCTGCGCCGGCTGTTTCTTGGCAGCGGGGGCGGCGCAGCCCAGCGCGACAAACCCGGCCTTCAATCCGGACGTGTCCCTGCCCGAATTCGACAGTCTGGCGATCTGGCGTTGCACCTCCGCCTTGCTGGCGACCAGGTCGGCGCAGGGGTTGAAGAAGAAGCCGGCCGTTTTCGCCGTGCATCGGCGTTGTCTCTCCAGCTTTTGAAGCGCGGCGAGTTGCCGGCGCAGTTGGGCAAGCTCGGGGCTGGTCCCGCCGCTGCGCCCCGCCGAAAGCAATTGGCTCCTGATAGCACCGCAGCTATCCGCGTAGGAGAAGGATGTGCCGAGCGCAATGGCTATTGCCGACACCAGCATCAGAATCGTGAGGAGCCAGAAGCGTGTCATTGGAACTTGTTGCACCGAGAACAGGATTTCTTTGTCGACTACGGATAAGTGCTGGCTAAATCAGTTTTACCTAATTGAAGTAGACCACGCCACCATCGGAGACTTTAAGTTCTAGTGTAGTACATCCACTCGCGTGAATTCAATATTACATTTTTATTTCAAGATTGAGACGAACCGGCAGCAACGACGCCCGCCACGGCGAAATTTTGAAGCGCGCGGCTGGTTCCGCACCGCGATCAATCCGGCGTTACCGGCCGCCCGTTGCTGAAACCTTAGCCCCAGGTTCGGCGTTGAGCGGCCAAAGGAGGAGACCGAAGATGTCGATCCACTTCACTGTCGCGGGGCTGACCAGGAATCTGTTCCATTCACTTGGGCTGGGCCATGAACGCGCACCAAGGCCACTCGACCACGAGCAGAGGCTTTTGCTGGAGTGCTATCTCGCCGGCCAGATTCCGGAATCGGCCTGGAGCGACTATGTCTTCGAGATGCCGGAACTAGCGCGACATGTCGAGGCCAGACGAAGCCGCCACTAGATCCCGAAAAGTGGAATCCGGTTTTTGGAAAAGATCAAGGCGAAGCCTTCACTCGCGGTGCAGCCTGTTCTTGTTTGGGCGAGTTGAATTGCAGAGTGAACACTTTGCCCGGGATGCCTTCGGCCAGCGCCGGTGAAAAGCTCAACGGCAGGCAATGGCGGCCGCGACCGCCGCGTCGACAAAAGCTTGGCGCGCCTTCTCCTCGCCGGCGACGCGGATGGCGGTCGGCTTGGGCGGGCCGATCAGCGTGCCATCGCGCCTGAAGCTGAAGCTCAGGGTGACGGTGGAATTCCCGGCATTCGCCGGAGGGGTCCAGCACGCCTGGATGGCAGCCCCGACCTCGGGCATGGTGTTGAGCGTCGCTGCATTCGATTGACCGGTTGCGCCCACCAGCATGGCGCCTGCGATCACGATCATTCCAGCAATGCTTTTCATGGCAGGGCCTCTGTCCTTGAACCGCCCTCGAGGACGGGACGAACTTCGATGGTAGGGCCGACAGCGGCGATGACAAGATGGCGGCGACGCGTTTCATCAGCCATGCAGGCGTCGTGAAACGCCGTCTGGCGCAACTTCGGCAGGGGCTGAAATAAGCAAAAGGCCGGCGCGCAGCCGACCTTTGCTTTCCATCCGCGCCAGTACATCCGTGGTCGCGGGCTGGAGGTGGATCCAGTAGAAAGGGTTTAGGTTAACGAAACCTTAAGCTCCCCACATCGTGCAAACAGGGGAGATTAAAAAAAACCAGTTCATTACCGGCTCCTGCAGACGTGCTGACGACCGCTATTGGCATGTGCCTCAGGCGTTGGCCTGCGACCTCACATAGGCGATATAGCCGCGCACGTCGCCGGCCGGCTCGGCATAGGCCTTGCCGAGCTTCTTCTCGATCGCCGCCATATAGTCTTTTGTCCATTGGGGCAACGCGTAGTCGATGACGGCGAGGAACTCGAGCGTCGCCGCCAGACGGATGTCGGCGATCGACGGGTCCTTGCCGCCGATGAACGGCTTGCCGTTCCTGAAGAAGGAGTGAAACACCTCCAGCGGCTCGGCTATCGCTTCTATAGCGGCCTTCTGGGCTTCCGACTTCTTGTCGGGATGAGCGTCGCTGTGGCCGACCTCGCCGGGATATTGCGGGAAATTCAGTGCAGGATAGGTGGCGCGCGCCACATAGGGGTAGAGCGTGCCGATCAGGTAGAACATGGCGCTGTCGATCATTGCCCGCTTGGCCGGCGCCTTGGGATATAATTTCTCCAGCCCGTGCTTGTTGGCGAGATACTGCATGATGGCGCAGCTTTCCCACAAGACACCTCTCGGCAGGCCCTTGTCCTCGATCATCGGCGTAAGATGGGCCGGGTTTCGCGCCATGTATTCGGGCGAGCGCGTGAGGCCCCAAACGTCGGTTTCGGAATGGTCGAGCCCGGCGGCGCGTGCAAACACCCGAACGCTCATATTGTTGACGCTGGGCTTCAGCATGCTGAGCGTGAGCGCCGGCTTTTTCGCCGGTTTCGCCTTGGTCTTCGCGGCCTTTTTGGCGGAGACCTTCGTCGCCGGCTTTGCCACTTTCGCCGCTGACTCGGCGGCGGCTTCGGCCGCCGGCTTCGCTCCTGGCCTGGCTGCCTTGGCCGCGGGCTTCTTTGCACTCTTGGTTGCTGTCTTTGCCATTAAATCCTCCCTTTGTTCGGCGTGCCGTCAGTACGGATTTTTCGGTGCGCGATCCTCCGACAAGGTCGTGCGCGAACGCTCGACAAGCGCCTGGATCGCATCGGCAAGGTGCACCTCGGCGATGTTGTAGTCGCCACGCGCGACACGCAGCTTGTGCGCCTCCACCAGCACGTCGGCATGGGTAAATCCCGCCGGCGGCTCGAAGCGGTAGGAGGCGAGCTCGATCAGCAGGCCGAGCGGATCCTCGAAATAGATCGAGTCCATGAAGCCGCGATCCTTGACGCCGCTGTGCTTGATGCCGCGCTCGTCGAGCCGGGCGACCGCCTGCAGGAAGGTGACGCGCGACACCGCAAACGCGATGTGATGGACGCAGCCCGTATCGGTCGGCGTGCGGCGTTTCTCCGGCGTGCGGCTCTCGTCGGTGAAGACGGTGATCAGCCGGCCATCGCCCGGATCGAAATAGAGATGGCTTTCGGTGGTTTTGTCGAGGTTGGGTTGCTCGAAGATGAAAGGCATGCCGAGCACGCCCTCCCAGAAATCGATCGAGGTCTGACGCCCGGCGCCGACCAGCGTGATGTGATGAACGCCTTGTGACTGCAGCTTCTGCATCTGACTCCTCCCGGCCACGCCGTCTTGCCGCCGAACGGAAGTTCGGATGCCCAGTCGCGCTTGGATCAGCGCCCGGCATGTGACCGCGCCCGGCCTCGCTCGCCTGCGCTCCGCATTCCGCATCCTGCAGGAGTGCGGCCGGAGCTTTGATGAACGGATGCTAGTTCAATCCGAGGCGTTGCGCCAGAAGCGCTGAGTTTCAAGAACTCCACGCAGGCGCCAAGAGCGCGGACGCCTTCGCCGAGCTCGCCGAAACGATCCGTGGCCGGCAGCTGTAATGGTGCGGCAGCCCGCAGGTCGCTGGGTTTCCCGAGCGGCCGGTTTGGCGACGGCAGGTCAAAGGGGCCTCGTTGACGCATGCCGCGCCTGGTTCGGATTACGGGCATCCGTGGCCCTAGATGAAAATCACATATTCTTCATCGGCACATCGGGATCGACATGTCCCCCATCGGCAGTGATCTTCAGCCTTGAGAGGTAGTGCTCCCATCCCCTTCGGTGGCTGTCACGCTCCTTTGCATTCGGCAGTCCGCTGTGCGTGAAGCGGATCAGTGTCCCCGCATCCCTCGCGATCAGGTCGATCTCGACATGGCTGGAGCCGGGCGGCACGGTCTCGTTGTCTTCCCAGCCAAAACTGTAGGCAAGACGGTGGACCGGGATCACCTCGGTGAACTCACCGCGCGCCATATGGCGACCACCGACATTGACGAGGAACAGACCGCCCGGCGATGCATCCAAATTCGCTTCGGTCCCGATCCATCGCACGATCTGGTCCGGATCCGTCAAAAGCGCGAACACGGTCGCTTGTGGCGCCGCGACCTCAATCTCTGTGTAAACCGATTCCGCCATCGCTCACTCCAGGTCACATCCGCATCGAATGCCGTGCAAGGGAATATGGGGAGTTGCAAGAAGATGTTCGAGGCGTAAGCATAAGCCGGTGCCCAGTGATCTTCTACCGATGCTTCTCGCAAACTCGCTTTCATTCCTTCTGGACGACGCCGCGCATATTGGCGACGGTGGGCGACTTCTATTGCAGCTCTCAACGCATTTGATGGAAGACGGCTTGCCGATCATCGCCGGCGCACTGGCGCAGGATGCTCCCGACCCGATTATCTCACGCCGCATCTGGCTCTGGCGAGCGCCTGGGGGTGAAGTGGTCGAGGCTTTGGGGATAGGCGCCGACCGCCAGAATGCCGATCCCCGGCTCGTGCTGCGGGAGTGGCTTGGCACGACGCGGGCGATCGTGTTCGACGAGCGAGCGGGCGGTGTCGCACCGACTTTGGTGTGGGCGTTCGATCATACTCCGGATGAGGCGCAGTCAGAGCTGCTGCGGCAAATCTCCCGGTTTGCTGCGGCTCCGATGACCGCACTCGCAGAACGGTCCGCGAAACGCGCATTGCTCGAAGCATATTTGGGAAAGCGCAGTGCAGCACATGTGCTCAACGGTCATTCTCGTCGAGTAAAGGGAGAGACGATACGGGCTGCGCTTCTGTGCGCGGACCTTCGAGGTTTCACCGATCTATCCGAGGTTCATGATGCAGACGAGATCGTATTGGTACTTGATGCCTGGTTCGATTGCGTCGCCGGCGCGGTGCACGCATTTGGTGGTGAGGTTCTCAAGTTTATAGGTGATGGCGTCCTCGCGATTTTCCCGATTGGCGAGCGCGATGCAAATGCCGCATGTGACGCTGCGGTCCGCGCCGTGAAGGCCACGCGCGCCGGGATAGATCATCTCAACCAAACTCGGCGCCGCAATGGCGGCCCTGAGCTCGGATATGGCATTGGCCTGCATGTCGGCGAGATACTCTGGGGGAATATCGGCACTGCCGGCAGGTTGGACTTCACCGCGATCGGCAAGGCTGTAAATCTTGTCAGCCGCATCGAAGGGCTGTGCAAGCCGTTGGGACGGACGGTGCTCGCGTCGACAGTGTTCGAGGCAGAAACTACCGAGCCGATGATCGCCATGGGCAGTCATCCGCTCGGAGGAATAGCAGGCGCGCAAACGCTTTTCGGCTTGCCGGAATAGATCGAATGGTTGAGCGCGCCGTGGATGTGCCGTTCGCAGCACATCTTGGTACTGTATCTGGCTCCTCCCCGCGTGGCATCGACTGCCCTGGTCAGCGCGACGTTCTGCGCGCCGCTAAGCGGTGCCTCAAGACCCATGATGCAATGCTAATGCAATCGGCTCCGCTGCGGCAGAAGCGGCAATGAGCCAAATCCGCCGCGACCTAAGGCGATGGATCGGATTGATGGTTTGCCGAGAGCTTGGAGAGACTTGGTACGCCCAAGGGGAATCGAACCCCTGTTCCCGCCGTGAGAGGGCGGTGTCCTGACCGCTAGACGATGGGCGCGTTCAAGAACCGGCGATATAGGCTGACGGCTGGGAAAAAGCAACTAGGCTCAGGGCCACTGCTCGCACAGACGAAAAATCCGCTGCAAGCCTATCGTTTTGGCTCGATCAGGTCCCAGAGATTGCCATAAAGGTCGGCGAAGACCGCCACAGTGCCATAGGTCTCGTGCCGGGGCGCCTCACGGAATTCCACGCCCTTTTCGAGCATCAGCGCATGGTCGCGGGCAAAATCGTCGGTTTCGAGGAACAAAAAGACCCGCCCGCCGGTCTGGTTGCCGACGGCGTGCCTTTGCGCATCGCCGGATGCTTCGGCGAGAAGCAGCCGCGCGCCCTGCCCTTTGCCCGGCGTGATGGTGACCCATTGTTTGCCGCCGCCGAGATCGACATCTTCGGTGAGGACAAAACCCAGCCGGTCGACATACCACGAGATCGCTTCGTCATAGTTTGCGACGATAAGCGCGACCGTGGCAATGCTGCGGCGTTCGGCAAAACCGGTCATTTGTTCCTGATCGAAAAACGGCCGATGATGCGGCGCTCGGTGATGTCATAGACGAAGATGGCGCGGCTGCCGTCGGGCAGCTCGGCGTCGATCGAAAGGTGATTGCCGGAGAGCGATTGGCTGATCACCCTGGCGCCGACCGGCAGCACGATGTCGCCGTTGACCGGCTCGCCTGCCGGCACCTGGATGTCACTGGTCAACGGCGGGGCGGCAGGCGGCGCGTTGCGCGCTTTGTAGACAAGTGCTGCTATCACCACCATAAGGGCGAGGAACAGCAGGCCGAGATTGATGGCGACGAAGCGGACGAGCTTCCTCCGCACCTTTTCGACCTCGGGGTCGAGCGGCTTTTCCTCGTCTTCGTCGGCAAGCGGCCGGGCCATGGCAGCAGATTCCGGAACTGTTTTCGATGAGCGCTCATAACGAAGAGGCCAGACAATTAATAGGGGCCGGACCGATCGTACTGGAGGCGGGCGCCGATGCCGCCGGCCAGCGGCTCGACCAATGGCTGGCGGCCAGGCTCGGCCCCGACATGTCGCGCAGCCGGGTGCAGATGCTGATAAAGCAGGGCGCGGTCAGGATCGGCGGCAGGCAGGTCGAAGAGACGAAGCGCAAGATCGCACAAGGTGACAGCGTGTCGGTCGACATGCCGGAGCCTGAACCGGCGGTGCCGCAAGGCGAAGATATTGCGCTGGACGTCCTCTACGAGGACAGCGCGCTGATCGTCATCAACAAGCCGGCCGGGCTGGTCGTACATCCCGGCGCCGGCAACTGGACCGGTACGCTGGTCAACGCGCTGATCCATCATTGCGGCGACAGCCTGTCCGGCATCGGCGGCGTGAGACGCCCGGGCATCGTCCACCGCCTCGACAAGGAGACCAGCGGCGTCATGGTCGTCGCCAAGACCGACCGCGCCCACAAGGCGTTGTCGGAGGCCTTTGCCGACCACGGCCTGACCGGCGATCTCGAGCGCGCCTATCTGGCGTTGGTCTGGGGCATACCGGCAAGGCCGACCGGGACGGTCGACGCGCCGCTCGGCCGCGCCGCCGACCGGGTACGCCGTGCCGTGGTGCCGCAAGGCCGCGACGATGCGCGCCATGCCATAACGCATTTCACCGTCGTCGAGCGCTTTGGCGAGCAGCAGCAGGAATTCGCCACGGCGAGCCTGGTCGAATGCCGGCTGGAGACCGGTCGCACCCACCAGATACGCGTCCACATGGCCCATATCGGCCATCCGGTGATTGGCGACCCCGAATACGGCCAGGCTTTCCGCACCAAGGCCAACCGGTTGCCCGAGCCGCTAAGGAGCAAGGTAAAGGCGTTTCCGCGACAAGCTTTGCACGCCCGCCTCCTTGCATTTCGCCATCCCGATACCCATCTAACGATAAGGTTCGAAGCACCGATGCCGTGGGACATGGAGGAACTCGTCGACGGCTTCCGCAAGCTCTGAACCAACCACCTGAAAACCTAACCGGCGTTGTTCACTTCAGCGTGACACACTGTTTCGTGTTGAACAAATGCCTGTCTTTCTGGTTTTGTTCCTATATATGTCGGTTGGCGCGAATGTGCCTTTGGCATTCGTGCCACATGCCCGCCGCGTTTCGGGGGCATCACTCCAATAGAGAGGGGGCGCTATCATGGCCCAGTCATTACCCACTATCGTTTCCGGCGAAGGCGGTCTCAGCCGCTACCTGGAAGAAATCCGCCGCTTTCCGATGCTTCAGCCGCAGGAAGAGTACATGCTCGCCAAGCGCTACGCCGAGCATGAGGACACCACGGCTGCGCACAAGCTCGTCACTAGCCACCTTCGGCTCGTCGCCAAGATCGCCATGGGCTATCGCGGCTACGGCCTGCCGATCGGCGAGGTGATCTCGGAAGGCAATGTCGGCCTGATGCAGGCCGTCAAGAAATTCGAACCGGAGCGCGGCTTCCGTCTCGCCACCTATGCGATGTGGTGGATCAAGGCCTCGATCCAGGAATACATCCTGCGCTCGTGGAGCCTGGTCAAGATGGGCACCACCGCCAACCAGAAGCGTCTGTTCTTCAACCTGCGCAAGGTGAAGGGCAAGATCCAGGCGCTCGATGAAGGCGATTTGAAGCCCGACCAGATCACCGAGATTGCCACCCGGCTGAACGTCTCGGAAGCGGAAGTCGTGTCGATGAACCGCCGTCTGTCGGGCGACGCCTCGCTCAATGCGCCCATCCGGGCCAGTGAAGGCGAGTCCGGCGAATGGCAGGACTGGCTGGTCGACGACCACGAAAGCCAGGAAGAGATGCTGATCGAGCAGGACGAGCTGGAAAACCGGCGCGGCATGCTGTCCGGCGCTCTTGCCGTGCTCAACGACCGCGAACGTCGCATCTTCGAGGCGCGCCGCCTCGCCGATGAGCCGTTGACGCTGGAAGAGCTGTCGGCCGAGTTCGATATCAGCCGCGAGCGGGTGCGGCAGATCGAGGTGCGTGCCTTCGAGAAGGTGCAGGACGCGGTCAAGGCCGCGGCCAAGCGCCAGACGCAGGCCTTGCGCACGATTGAGGCGCAGCCGGCGGCATAAGGCCTCCAAGAGAACCAAAAAAACGGCGGCGTCAGGTAACTGGCGCCGCCGTTTTTCTGGAGGGTTGCCGGTTCCGCGGCGCGCGGATGTCCGATCCGCTGGCATAGCTGCTCAGTAGCGTTGCCATGGCGTCCGCAGACGATCCCACTGATAGCGGCATTACCGCAATTTTCCCCAAGCCCTGAAAACCGTAACGTTGCAAGCTGTGGCGGCAATGTTCCGGCGCCGACCGCGGCATTCCACAACCCGGCGCTCGCGGCAGGCGGCGCGATAACTAGCCGGCGGGGCTGCGCCGGGCAGTTGAGTTCGTCTATTGGAAACGAAAGGCAGTGTGACGATGACGACTTCTGCGTTTCTGACCGCTCTCGGATCCGAGGGTCCGCCAGCCGATCGGGCGAAAGACATGGCCCTGTATGGATGGCTAATTGGAAGCTGGGAAATGGACTCGGTCCACTACCTCGACGACGGCACAATCCAGAAATGGGATGGCGAATGCCATTTTGGCTGGGTGCTCGAAGGCCGCGCGATTCAGGACGTTTGGATCAGGCCCAAGCGCCCTGCGCCGTCCACGATCTACGGCACGACCTGCGCATCTTCGACCCTGGGATCGATGGCTGGCACATCATATGGAACGACCCGCTCAACCGGGATCACTCGCGCCAGATCGGCCGAGCCGAGGGTAAGGACATTGTCCAGCTCGGCGATGACTCGCGCGGTCTGAAAACTCGTTGGCGTTTCACAGAGATCACTGCCAACAACTTCCATTGGATCGGCGAGGAAAGATCTTCCGAGGGCGACCCTTGGCAAATCACGTATGAACATTTAGCCCGCCGAACAAAACCCTGACGCTGAGTAAACACCTAGCTGGCGTTCTGCGCCGCTCCTCATCCGGCTGCCGCCACCGTCTTCCCGCATGGCCTATCGGATTCAAACATCGCAAAAATCGAATCAGGATCAATAAGGATCAATAACTTGGATGACCGTCGCAGAACGATGAGGGCGGCGCCAAGTTTGGATGGCACTGTAGTGCCAGCGACCCATCTCCTCACAGGCAATCGAGCGGAAACTTCAGATAGCGCCGCCCGTTGGATTCCGGCTCCGGCAGGCGTCCGCCGTTCATGTTCACCTGCAGCGCGTGCAGGATCAGCCGCGGCATCGGCAACGTCCTGTCGCGGGCTTGGCGGAGCGCGACGAAGTCGGCTTCCGTCTTGCCGCCGGCAACATGGATGTTGCTGGCTTTCTGCTCCCCGACCGTGCTTTCCCAGCGCGCTTCGCGACCGCCCGGCTGGTAGTCGTGACCGACGAACAGACGTGTCTCGTCCGGCAGCGCCAGGATGTCCTCGATCGAACGCCAGAGCCGCTCGGCACTGCCGCCCGGAAAGTCTGTCCTGGCGGTGCCGCTATCCGGCATGAACAACGTGTCGTGGATGAAGGCGGCGTCGCCAATGACGTAAGTGATCGAGGCCAGTGTGTGGCCCGGCGAGAACAGCACTCTCGCCGGAAGGCCGCCGACCGAAAAAGTTGCGCCGTCGGCGAATAGCCTATCCCATTGCGAACCGTCGGCGGAGAATTCCGACCAGTTGTAGATCACCTTCCACAATTTCTGGACGTCGATGACCTTTTCGCCGATTGCCGTCGGCGCTCCGGTTCTCCCCCTCAAATAATGGGCGGCGGAGAAATGATCGGCATGCGGATGCGTGTCGAGGATCCACTCGACCTCCAGCCCGCTTTCCCTGACGAAGTCGAGCAGGGCGTCGGCGTTCTTCGTTGCCGTTGCACCGGACCTTTCGTCGAAGTCGAGCACCGGATCGATGATGGCGCATTTGCGGGTCGCCATGTCGGCGACCACATACTGGACGGACCCGCTCGGCTCGTCATAGAAGCCGGTGACCTGCGACCTGGCCGATAATGCGTCCAATCCCAGCCTCCTTCGCCCCTCACCACGGCAGGAAGGATTTTCTCTGCCACGGCAAATGAAAGGCATGGTTGTCCGTCAACCAGGCGCCGTCAAGCACCCCATGCTCATAGGATCAGGAAAACCGAAAATTTCTCCGTGCCGCCCCTGCCTGCTCAGGCGGAAGGCTGCTTGGTCTTCCTGAGATATGGCAGGATCGTCTCGTAGGCACCGAAGCGCTTGATGGCATCCTCATTCGAGACGGCAGCGGTGATGATGACGTCCTCGCCCTGCTTCCAGTTCGCCGGCGTCGCCACCTGGTGCTTGGCGGTCAGCTGCATGGAATCGATGGCACGCAGGATTTCGTCGAAGTTGCGGCCCGTCGTCATCGGATAGGTGAGAACCAGCTTGATCTTCTTGTCGGGCCCGATGACGTAGACCGAACGCACCGTGGCATTGTCCGCTGGCGTGCGGCCTTCCGAGCTCTCGCCGGCACCCGCCGGCAGCATCTCATAAAGCTTGGCCACCTTGAGATCCTTGTCGCCGATCAGCGGGTAGTTCAGCGAATGGCCGGTCGCGGTCTTGATATCGTTCTGCCACTTTTCGTGGCTTTCGACGGGATCGACCGAGATGCCGATGATCTTGACGTTGCGCTTCCTGAACTCGCCTTCGAGCCCGGCCATCGTGCCGAGTTCGGTCGTGCAAACCGGCGTAAAGTTCTTCGGATGACTGAACAATACCGCCCAGCCGTCGCCGATCCATTCATGGAAGCTGATCGGTCCTTGCGTGGTCTCCGCGGTGAAGTCCGGTGCGATGTCGTTGATGCGAAGGCTCATGGCGTGTCCCTACCTGTTTGGCTTGCCGCTGGCATTGAACGCCCCACCGGCGTTGCTTGCATTTCTAACACTGCGGCGTCATCCTTCAAGTGGCTGTTGACGCTAGGATAGTGGCCGGCCTCAAAAAAATTTTTGTCACTTAGGCGGGAAATACAGCAGTGATTTCCGCGCTGGCGAAAAAGCACCGGAGGTTGGTTAAGCGCGCAGGCATTTCCGCCGATTGTTCGGCTCAGATGCTGCCCATTCCGCCGTTAAGTGGCGTCGGGTCGATGAGGCGACGCGACGCGCTACGCCTTGCTCACTGCCAGCGTCGTCGCCAGGTCTTCCATGCGCTGGGCCAGCGCGCCGAGCGCCCCGGTCAGCGCGGAATCGTTCTTGTCGGCCTTGGTCAGCGCGTCGTCGCGCGTCTTGCGCAGCGTCAGCACTTCGCTTTCCATGCCCTTGACCCGCTTTTGCAGTTCCGAAAGCTCGTCCATGACCATGATGCCGGCCATCACGGTCAGCCGCTGGTCGCCGATTTCGCCAAAAGAATCCTTCAGATGCGAGACATAGCGGTCGAAGCGCTCGGCAAGATCGATCAGATGCTCTTCCTGGCCCTCGTCGCAGGCCATCCGATATTGCTTGCCGTCGATGGAAACCGTGACTTGTGCCATTAGCCTACCTGTCCAGTACCGCGCGGATGGTCTCCATGGCTGTCACCAGCCTTCGCGACACTTCCTTGTTGGCATCTTCCAGCCGTTCGGCGCGAGCTTCGGAATTGTCGAGCTCCTGCGCCAGCCGCGAGCGGTCGGCGTTCATCCGCTGCACTTCGGCCTCGGCTTCCGAATAGTCCCGCTCGTGCTCGAGCTTGGCCGCGACGGCGTTTTCCAGCCCTTCGATGGCCTTACCCAGCCTGGCAATGACTTCCTTGAGGGTCGTTTCCCCGGTCATGGCTTTCGTCCTGCGCCCTGCCCATCACCGAATCATCCACGTTCAGAACGCGTTATCCCTGAAACATTACGCGTCGTGTGAACCGCACGTCAATAAAGCTGTCGCGACTGTCCCCTGCTAACGCTAATGTAGGTCGCGCATGGCCATCACAAGACCGGCAAAAGCACACCGATTTGTTGACTAAAAGGCCGCGCCTGCTATGTGTCGCGCACCCTTTTCAAGGGCTTTCCCAAGGCCCAAACCCCCATTTTGGAGGAAGCATGACCTCGCGCGAACAACATGACCGGATGGCCAATGCGATCCGTTTTCTCGCCATGGACGCCGTCGAGAAGGCAAATTCCGGCCACCCCGGACTGCCCATGGGCTGCGCCGACATCGCCACGGTGCTGTTCACCCGCTTCCTCAAATACGATCCGAAAAACCCGCATTGGCCGGACCGCGACCGCTTTATCCTGTCGGCCGGCCACGGCTCGATGCTGCTTTACTCGCTGCTCTATCTGACCGGCTACGAAGACATCACCATCGACCAGATCAAGCAGTTCCGCCAATTGGGGTCGAGGACGGCGGGCCACCCGGAATACGGCCATGCCGCCGGCATCGAGATGACGACCGGCCCACTCGGCCAGGGCCTTGCCAATTCGGTCGGCTTCGCGCTCGGCGAGCGCATCATGAATGCCGCTTTCGGCAAAGATCTCGTCGACCACTACACCTATGTGCTGGCCGGCGACGGCTGCCTGATGGAAGGCGTATCCCAGGAAGCCATCGCGCTTGCCGGGCATCTGAAGCTGAACAAGCTGATCGTCTTCTGGGACAACAACAACATCTCGATCGATGGCCCGGTGTCGCTCGCCGATAACACCGATCAGGTCGCCCGCTTCCAGGCGTCCGGCTGGAATGCCAGCCATATCGACGGCCAGGACCCGGAAGCGATCGCCTATGCCATCGAAGCGGCCCGCCACTCCGACAAGCCGACGATGATCGCCTGCAAGACGACGATCGGCTTCGGCGCGCCGACCAAGGCCGGCACCAACAAGGCGCATGGCTCGCCGCTCGGCGCCGAGGAAATCGCTGGCGCCAGAAAATTCTTCGGCTGGGATTATCCGCCCTTCGAGGTTCCGGCCGATATCCTCGACGCATGGCGTACCGCCGGGCGGACCGGCGTCAAGGCGCGCACCGACTGGGAAAGCCGGCTTGCCAAGGCCGACGCCAAATTGCGGGCAGAGTTCGAACGCCGCATCAGTGGCACGCTGCCGGCCAACTTCGACGCCGTCATTGGCGACTACAAAAAGAAGCTCGCCGCCGACAAGCCGAAGGTCGCCACCCGTAAGTCATCGGAAATGGCGCTGGAGGTCATCAACGGCGCAGTGCCCGAAACCATCGGCGGCTCGGCCGATTTGACCGGCTCCAACAACACCAAGACCAGCCAGACCAAAAACATCACCGCCGAGGATTATGGCCAGCGCTATGTCCACTACGGCATTCGTGAGCACGGCATGGCGGCCGCGCTCAACGGGCTGACGCTGCATGGCGGCATTATCGCCTATGGCGGCACTTTCATGTGCTTTTCCGATTATGCCCGTCCGGCTATGCGGCTTGCCTCATTGATGGGCATCCGCTCGATCTTCGTCATGACCCATGATTCGATCGGCCTTGGCGAAGACGGTCCGACCCATCAGCCGGTCGAACATCTGGCAGCACTTCGCGCCATCCCGAACCACAATGTCTTCCGCCCGGCCGACGCGGTCGAAACCGCGGAATGCTGGCAGTTGGCCATTGAGTCGGAAAAGACGCCTTCGACATTGGCGCTGACCCGGCAAAACCTGCCGACGGTACGCAACGACTTCGTTGCGGAAAACCTCAGCAGCCGCGGCGCCTATGAACTTGCCGCCGCCAGCGGTGAAGCCGCGGTGACGATCTTCGCTTCGGGCTCCGAGGTCGAGATCGCGCTGGCCGCCCGCGAGGCGTTGGAAAAGCACGGCCACGCGACCCGCGTCGTCTCGGTGCCGTGCTTCGAATTGTTCGATAAGCAGAGCGCCGACTATCGCAGCAGAACGATCGGCAATGCGCCGCTCAAGATTGCCATCGAAGCCGGCATCCGCCAGGGCTGGGATCACTTCATCGGCACCGACGGCATCTTCATCGGCATGACCGGCTTCGGCGCCTCCGGCACTATCGAACAGCTCTACCCGCATTTCGGCATCACCGCCGAAGCAACGGTGAAGGCGGCGGAAGCCCGTCTGCACGGCAAATGAAGGTGAGCCCCGACCGGCAAAGGCTGGCATAGCGGTTTTGCCGGGCGGTGGAGCATTAATCGATTTAAATCCAAGCCTCGGCGGCTGGATTCTTTGCCCGTCCGCCGTTATGAAGCTGCGGACTTGATCTTCGGCCTCCAACTCCCAGGGAGAGAACAATGACCGTCAGAGTTGCCATCAACGGATTCGGCCGCATCGGCCGCAACATTCTGCGCGCCATCCATGAATCCGGCCGCAAGGATATCGATGTCGTCGCGGTCAACGATCTCGGCCCGGTCGAGACCAACGCGCATCTGCTGCGCTTCGACAGCGTGCATGGCCGCTTTCCGCATGAGGTGACGGTTGACGGCGACCAGATCATCGTCGGCAAGGAAAAATTCAGGGTCACCGCGATCAAGGATCCGACGCAACTGCCCTGGAAGGAGCTCGGCATCGACATCGCGCTCGAATGCACCGGCATCTTCACCGCCCGCGACAAGGCCGTTGCCCATCTGACCGCCGGCGCCAAGCGCGTTCTCGTCTCCGCTCCGGCAGAGGGCGCCGACCTCACCGTCGTCTATGGCATCAACCACGACAAGCTGACCAAGGACCACATCGTCATCTCGAACGCCTCCTGCACCACCAACTGCCTGGCGCCACTGGCGGCCGTGCTGAATGAGGCGGTCGGCATCGAAAAGGGCATGATGACGACGATCCATTCCTACACCGGCGACCAGCCGACGCTGGACACCATGCACAAGGACCTCTACCGCGCCCGTGCTGCCGCGCTGTCGCAGATTCCGACCTCGACCGGTGCCGCCAAGGCCATCGGCTTGGTACTGCCCGAGCTCAAGGGCAAGCTCGACGGCATCTCCATCCGCGTGCCGACGCCGAACGTTTCGCTCGTCGATTTCAAGTTTATCGCCAAGCGGCCGACCACCGTCCAGGAGATCAATGACGCGGTGATCGCCGCTTCAAACGGCAAGCTGAAGGGCATCCTCGCCGTTACCCGTCACCCCAATGTTTCGATCGACTTCAACCACGATCCGCATTCTTCGATCGTGGCGCTCGACCAGACCAAGGTCATGGACGGCAACTTCGTTTCGGTGCTGTCGTGGTACGACAATGAGTGGGGCTTCTCGAACCGCATGGGCGATACCGCCGTCGCCTTCGGCAAGACCATCGCCTGATCGCAGAACCATCTTCTCGACCTGGAAGACGCCCGGCTCAGTCCGGGCGTTTTTCGTTGCAGCACGAACCGCCAACGCACGCTCTGCTGCTCGGGGATGCCAAAACTTTCGACGATCGGCAGCGTGGGGCAAAAAGCCACGCTGCTGCCTTGCAGCGGCCATGTCTTCGCCCCACTCTCCCGCGATGCCGGAGCATATCGACTAGGGGCGACCAACGAATGGAGCATGGTATCTATCTGGTGACGCTTGTTGGAGCAGCACTTGTCGTTGCCGCCGCGTTTTCGAGCTTGATCGCCTTCCGTTTCGGCGCCCCTCTCCTGCTGCTGTTTCTCTGCATCGGCCTCGCTACCGGAACCGACGGTCTCGGCATCCACTTCGACAACGCCCGAGTTGCTTATTTTGCCGGCTCATTGGCGCTGGCGGTCATCCTTTTCGATTCCGGCTTCGGTACGCCGCTCAACGCCTTGCGGCAGGCGGCCGGGCCGGCGCTGTCGCTGGCGACATTCGGCGTCCTTTTGACCACCGGCCTGTTCGGCGCCGCGGCCTATTATCTGCTCGACCTGACCTGGTTGGAATCCTTCCTGCTCGGTGCCGCCGTCGCCTCGACCGACGCCGCGGCGGTGTTCTTCCTGCTGCGCGCCGGCGAGATCAATTTGCGCGAGCGCGTGCGGTCCACGCTCGAGGTGGAATCCGGTACCAATGACCCGATCGCCATCTTCCTGACCATCACGCTGGTCGAGGTCATCGCCGCCAACGTCCACCCCGAGGCAAAGGTGTTGGTTACCGATCTTGCCGTCGGTTTCCTGGTCAACATGGGCCTCGGTGCGGTCATCGGCATTCTCGGCGGCATGGCCATTGTGCGTCTTGTCGATCGCCTCAATCTCGATCACGGCCTGTTGCCGATCTTCGTGCTGACGCTGTCGCTGATGGTGTTTGCTGCCGCCGGCGCCGTCGGCGGCTCCGGCTTCCTGGCGGTCTATCTCGCAGGCCTGATTGCCGGCAATTCCGATATCCGGGCCGTCACCATCCTCAAGCGCTTCCAGGACGGCATGTCGTGGCTGGCGCAGATCATCATGTTCCTGATCCTCGGCCTGTTCGCGACGCCTTCGCAATTTCCGGCGATCCTGATGCCGGCAGTGCTGCTCGGCCTGTTCCTGATATTTGTGGCACGGCCAATCGCGGTCTGGCTCTGTCTGGTGCCGTTCCGCCTGCCACGCCCGGAAGTCGCCTTTGTCTCATGGGTTGGCCTGCGTGGCGCCGTGTCGATACTGCTTGCCATCACGCCGCTGCTCGGCGGCCTGGAGAACGGCCGCCTCATCTTCAACACCGCCTTCATCATCGTGCTGGTCTCGCTGATCATCCAAGGATGGACCGTCGGGCCGCTGGCGCGCCGCCTCGGCCTTATCGTGCCGGCCCGCCTGGGACCGCTCGACAAGGTCGAATTGGAACTGCCGGGCTCCGCCCATCATGAGCTTCTCGCCTACCGCGTGGCACCCGGCAGCCCGGTGGCGCGCGGCGAACGCATTCCGCGCTGGGCGCGGCCATCGCTTGTGTTGCGCGACGGACGCTCGATGCGCTTCCAGGATATGGGCCGGCTGGCGGCCGGCGACCACGTCTACATCTTCGTGCCGGACCGCTATCCGCGCCTGCTCGACAAGCTGTTCGCCAGCCGCGCCGTGGTCGATCCCGAGGATGCGGATTTCTTCGGCGCCTTCGCTGTCGATCCGTCACGCTCCGCCGAGGAACTGGAGACCGCCTATGCGCCGGGCCTGACCGAAGCGGAACGCAAGCTCAGCATCGGCGACCTGGTCACTACGCGGCTCGGCGGCCACGCCGAATACGCCGACCGCGTGCTGCTCGGTCCGATCGAGCTGATCGTGCGCGACGTCGACGACAAGGGCAGGATCACCGGCCTTGGCCTGTCCTTCGAGCCGACCGCGCCGGTTGCGCGCGTTCCGGTGTTCCTCAGCGCTGGCGAAATCCGCGACCGCCTCGCCGCCTTCATCCGCAACCGGCGCAAGCCGGCCGAAGCGCAGGCGGTCGAGGCGGCGGCCGAGCTGGAACCGGTTCCGCAGCCCGTGGCGGAAAAGACAACTGGCAAAGGCTGACCGCTGTCGACGCTAGCCGCGGAACCCTGCCGCCGAGGGTTGAAGAATGGCCCGGCAACTGGCGTGGCGAGCCATATGGTCCGACATCGCCGGAGTCCCGATCGGCTGCTCCAAGGCATCTGGCCGAACAGTCGGCAATTCACCGTGACTGTACGGCGCCATGGGGGCGCTTTTAATTGTTGCGGGCCGCTACGAACTGCGCCGCTTGTTTCAGAAGCGCGGCTTGTGCGCCAAAAGGCTCGAGCAGCGCATGAGCCTGGTCGACGAGGCCCTGGAGCTGGTCCCGCGCCCAGCCCGGTCCGTGCAGCGCGACCAGCGTCGCCTTGCCGGCCGCGGCATCCTTGCCCGTGGCCTTGCCCATCTGATGCGCGTCGGCGGTCAGGTCGAGCAGATCGTCGGCAAGTTGAAAGGCAAGCCCGATCGCCGAACCAAATTCGGCCAGCCTTTCGCGGTCGCCCGACGGCGCGCCGGCAAGGATGGCTCCCGCTTCGCAGGCAAAGCGGATCAGCGCACCGGTTTTCATCGCCTGAAGCCGGATGATGCCGGCCTCGTCCGGCCGGCTTTGTTCGGCCTCGAGATCGAGCATCTGGCCGCCGACCATGCTTCCCGCCCCGGCGGCACGGGCCAGTGCCAGCACCAGCGCTGCCCTGCGCTCGGCCGGCAGCATTGTCGCCTCGTCGGCAAGGATGTCGAAGGCAAGCGTCAGCAGGGCGTCGCCGGCAAGAATGGCGGTCGCCTCATCGAAAGCCCTGTGCACGGTCGGCTGCCCGCGGCGCAAATCGTCGTCGTCCATGGCCGGCAGATCGTCATGGATGAGCGAATAGCAGTGCACGCATTCGAGCGCCGCCGCCACGCGCAGCGCCGCCTCGCCATCGGCTGAAAACAATGCAGCACTTTCCATGACCAGGAAGGGACGCAGTCGTTTGCCGCCGTTCAGCACGCCATGTCGCATTGCCGCCATCAGGCGTTCCGGCCGCGCGACCTCGCCTGAAAGCGTGCGTCCGTCGAGCAACCGTCTCAGCAGCGCCTCGAGTGGAACTGCCCGGGCAATAAGTGCGGCTTCGAACGCCATTTGGTCGTCTTTCGTCATGGTCGGGAGCGGTAGCCGACACTCAGACGTTGCGCAAGAAGCCAAGCGCCATTATGCCGGGGGCAGGGAGTAGCGCGGACTGGATGGCTTGGCGGAACCGATCGTCGATCACGAAACCGAAGGGTTGGACATGGCAAGACCGAGACGCGGCAGCCGCATCGGTCTTCAACGCTGGGTCCGGCGCGGCATCGCCGTCGCCGTCGTGCTGGCGTTGGTGCCGGTGGTGCTGACCTTCCTGTACCTGCCGTCATTCGTGCATCCGGTGTCGACATTGATGCTGAAGGACCTGGCGACGTTTTCCGGCTATGATCGGCGCTGGGTTTCCATCGACGATGTCGCGCCGGTGCTGGCATATTCGGTCATCATGTCGGAGGACGGGCAGTTCTGTTTCCATCGCGGCGTCGATCTGGGCGAGCTGCGCGGCGTCGTCGACGATGCGCTCGCCGGCGAGATGACACGTGGCGCCTCGACCATCACCATGCAGACGGTAAAGAACCTTTATCTATGGTCGCGGCCGTTGGGCTCGGTCCGTAAGGTCGTCGAACTGCCGCTGGCCGTCTATTTCGATGCGGTGCTGTCGAAACGGCGGATCATGGAGATCTACCTCAACATCGCCGAATGGGGACCGGGCGTCTACGGCATCGAGGCCGCCGCCCAGCATCATTTCGGCGTCTCGGCAAAACAGCTGTCGCGCCGGCAGGCAGCGCTGCTTGCCGTCACCTTGCCGAACCCGATCGTGCGCAATCCAGCGAAGCCCGGGCCGGGACTGAGGCGGCTTGCCGCGTTGATCGAGCGGCGCGCGGGCCGCGCCGGCGCCTATGTCGGTTGCCTGCGATAGTGTCAAAAAAAAACACGGCGACGCTGGCCAAAACGCCATCGGGCGTGTATAGGCAGCCGACTTTCTCAGATTCCGGCCCCTGATGTGGCCCTTTCACGAGGGCCGCCGGGGCGTTTTGACCATGTAGTGGAGCATATCCATGGCCGTTCCGAAACGAAAAACCTCTCCGTCGAAGCGCGGCATGCGCCGTTCCGCCGACGCCCTGAAGGCCCCGACCTATGTCGAGGACAAGAACTCCGGCGAGATGCGCCGTCCGCACCATATCGACCTGAAGACCGGCATGTATCGCGGTCGCCAGGTTCTGGAGCCGAAGGAAAGCTGAGAGAGCTTTCGACGGTTTACAGGTTGCGAAACGACCGGCCATTGGCCGGTCTTTTTGCGTTTGCGACAACTGATCGTATCAGCCGGGCCTGACATTGTTGTTTCACGCCGTCTTTGTCCGTGTTTATCGGTCGCACGAAAATTCTTGACGGCGAACGCCGGGCGCACTCTACAAAGATCAGTCCAACCGGAGCCGCCACATGTTCGGTGCCATCCCGCTGCTGATCGTGCCTTTCATCCTCTACAATCTCGGGCTTCTAGGAATATTCGGCAGCGGCGACGATCCGTGGGCGACCGAAATGTTTTCGGTCCGGATGATGTCGGGTGGCGTGTTCTCGATGACCCTGGGCGATCTCATCGTGCTGATCGCACTGATCTTCTTGTTCGTCGAAGTAGTAAAGTCGACGCGTACGACAAATGCCTCGATCATGGACCACCTTTTGTCGACCTTCGTCTTTGTGGCCTATCTGGTCGAGTTCCTGCTGGTGAAGGGCGCCGCCCATTCTGTTTTCTTCACACTGATGGTCATAGCGCTGATCGACGTACTGGCCGGCTTTTCGGTGTCGATGCGGTCGGCCAGCCGCGACATCAATATGAATTAAGGATCCCGGCTCAGCCCGGGTCGGCGCTAAAGCCAGCCGCCTCGATGCCGGCGATGGCTGCCGTTTCGTCATTATCGGACGTGTCGCCGGAAATGCCGACGGCGCCGATGATCGTCCCGGCCTCGTTGCGGATCAGCACGCCGCCGACGACCGGCAGGACGCGCCCGCCCGACACGTCGGAGACGCCGGCGATCAGATGCGGGCGCTCCTTGGCGAAGGCTTCCACCCGGCGCGAGCCCATGCCGATAGCGAGCGCGCCATAGGCCTTGCCGGCCGACATTTGCGGACGCAGGAACGACGCGCCGTCCTGACGCTGGAACGCGACCAGATGGGCGCCGGCATCGAGCACCGAGACGCCAAGCGGCCTGAGCTTGAGCTCGGCACCCTTGGCAAAGGAGGCGGCGATGATTTCAAGGGCTTTGTCGAGCGTCAGTGCGGTCATGGACGTCTCCTAAACGCCAGTTATCAACCGGCAGAACAGATCGCGGTGAAACTGTTTCGCGTACGAAAGGAAGCAGTGGGATCCAGGGAGCGCCGGCTTATTTCTTCTTGGCGCGAGGCTTCTTCACCGGCGCCGGAGGCGCATTGGCCAGGTCTTCCGCTTCCTTGGCGAGGCGCAGCGCCCGCAGCTTGTTGGTTTTGGCTTGGCGGGCGTCGCTCTCGGCGACATATTCCGCCATCGCTTTCTGGCGCACCGTGGCTGCCTCTTCCTGTTTCTTGAAACGCAAATCGGCCCGCGCACGGGCAGTGTCCTTAGAGTTCTCGACCAAGAGCGTTATCCAATCCCGTAAATTATCTTCAGTCCCTTGATAGCAGAGCCAGCCCGCAATTGGGAAAATAAGTTGGTCATGGCGCCGGATCGCAGCCGACTCGCTCCGCCTTGCGGGCGACCGCCGCTTCGTATCCGGCCTGCAAGATCGCGCGGACAGCGGGTCCAGTTGGCGCGGGAGATGTGCCCAGATGCTCGTAGCGCAACTCGTTCATGAACTGCTCCCACATCGGCGGGCCGCCTTTTTCCAGAAGCTCGGCACGGATCGAGAGCTCGTCGCTGACCGGCAGCCAGACGCGGCCCCAGGCGCCGAGATGGGCCAGGATCGGCACCAGCGTAATCGCCATTTCGGTCAGGCTGTAGATCGCCTTTTGCTTGTGGGAGGGATCGCCCGTCTTGGTCAGCATGCCGAGTTCCATCAGCCGCTTCAGGCGGTCAGCGAGGATGTTGGAGGCGATGCCCTCCATCGAGCCGTTGAGCAGTTCGCGAAAGTGGCGTCTGCCGCCGAAGATGATGTCGCGAAGGATGATCAGGCTCCACCGGTCGCCGAACACTTCGAGCGACAGGTTGATGGGGCATCCGGACCGACGATCGATGTTCATGCGAATCTCCAAAAACCGGTTGCATTATTGTATCGGTTTTAATATTGCGCAACTGATTGCAAATTGCAATCAGATTGGAAGCCCACGGAGGAGAGCCATGAAAAGCGCCGGACACCCCGAAATCGTATCCCAGACCTTCGGCGACCCGGCCCATCCGGCGGTGTTGTTGATCATGGGCGCGATGGCTTCCATGCTTTGGTGGCCCGAAGCGTTTTGCCGGAAGCTGGCCGGCGAGGGTCGCTTCGTGATCCGCTATGACAATCGCGATACCGGCCGTTCGACCAAATACGCGCCGGGCGAGCCGCCTTATACATTCGACGACTTGGCGGAGGATGCTATCCGCGTCCTTGACGACCATGGAATGCGAAAGGCGCATATGGTCGGCATGTCGATGGGCGGCATGATCGCGCAGCTCGTGGCGTTGAAATACCCGTCGCGTGTCACTTCGCTGACGGTGATCAGCAGCTCGCCCTTGGGCATCGATACGTCGCATCTGCCCGGAACCACCGAGGCCTATAAGAGACATTCGGCCGAAGGCGCGAAGGTCGACTGGGCGGACCGGGGCCAAGTGGTCGATTTCATCGTTAAGGACGCGCATGCGCTCACCGGCGCGGCGCACTCTTTCGACGAGCGGCGAACACGGGCTTTCGTCGAAGAAGATTATGACCGGTCCGGCGGTTTTCTAAGTGCGACCAATCATTTCATGCTCAAGAGTGGCGAAGATGGGAGCGGCGAGGACTGGACGGGTCGGCTGCGCGACATGAAAATCCCACTCCTTGTCATCCACGGCACCGACGATCCCATCTTTCCAGTCGAGCATGGCGCCGCTCTTGCCGACGCGGTCGCCGGTGCAAGGCTGCTCCGGATCGAGGGCGGCGGACACGAGCTGCATCCCGACGACTGGGCCGCGATCATCGATGCCATCGTCGCCCACAGCCAGGCCGGATAGTTATCCGACCCCGACACCGCGAGACAAACAACCCAAGGAACGACAAACAATGTCCCTGATTATGCACCTTCATCCACTGGCCTCCTTCTGCTGGAACCGCTGATCGCGCTCTATGAGAACGGCACGCCATTCACATCCGTCGTTGTCGATCTCGGCAATGAACAGTCGCGCGCCGCGTTTCTGAAATTGTGGCCGCTCGGCAAGATGCCGGTGCTGCGCGATGAAGCGCTGGACCGGACCGTGCCGGAATCGACGATCGTCATCGAATATCTCAACGCGTATTATCCTGGGCCGGTCGAACTGATCCCCGCCGATCTCGATCTCGCTCGCCAGACCCGGCTCGCCGACCGCTTCTATGACTTCTACGTCCAGGAACCGATGCAGAAGATCGTTGGCGACCGGCTGCGGCCGGAGGGCAAGACCGATCCGTTCGGCGTCGAGCAGGCCCGCGCCCAGCTGCGCAGCTCCTACGCCATCATTGAACAGGACATGCAGTCGAGGACATGGGCGGTGGGCGCGAGCTTCACCATGGCCGACTGCGCTGCCGCCCCCGCGCTGTTCTACGCCAACAAGGTCGAGCCGTTCGAAGACGACTATCCTGCGGTCAGGCGCTATCACGACCGGTTGCTGCAACGCCCCTCGGTTGCCCGTGTGATCGAGGAAGCGCAGCCTTATTTCAAGCTCTTCCCCTACAACAATGGCTAGAGTGGTTCATCGTTTCACGGAAACGCCGGACCGCTCTATCTCTTTGTTTTTGCGGAATTCCGGACGGAAAACCGTTTCACACTCTTCCTGGAATTGCTTTAGGCCTGAAGCTGCATAGTTGCCGACGTGCTGACGACGCCCCTCAGCTTCCGGATGAACCGAGCTGCTCCGCATCCCAGAACTGGTCGAGCCAGATGTTGAGCTTCAGGAAGCCGGCGTTGCTGACCGTATAGACGCGTCTGGTGCCTTCCGGCTTGGCGTTGACCAGCCCGGCATCAAGCAGCACCTTCAGGTGCTGCGAAACGGCCGGGCGGGACACCGGCAAGCCGGATGCCAATTCGTTGACGGTCTTCGGTCCGCGCCGGAGCTCTTCCAAGAGATGGCGCCGGTTGGGATCGGCAATCGCCATGAAGGCGTCGGAAAGCATCATGCCTTATTTGTGGGGCAAAGCGCCTCGAATCTCAACCGTCGGTTTCAGCTTTTCTGCGCGGGTCGAGCCGCAACGCTTCCGGCGTTACCGAGCGATCGGCCGGCTGGGTCTTGAAGGCATCGCGGCCTTCGATCGGCACCGGCGCACGACGGCTGATGCGCAGCAGCGTGTAGCCGGCCAGGCAGAGATGCGCGAGCGCAGTGGCCAGGAACAGCCCCTCGGGCCGCATCCAGCCCATCAGGCCGGCGGCCAGCAGCGGACCGATCATCGTGCCGAAGCCATAAAGCAGCAGCAGGCCGCCCGACACTTTGACGAAGTCCTCCGATCGCGCATGGTCATTGGCATGCGCCACCGCGATCGAATAGAGCGTGTAGGCGAAGGCGCCGTAGGCGGCGGTGCAGACGATGACGAAGACGCCTGAGCGCGGTTCGAACAGGAAGATGGCGATGGCGAACAGCGCAGCGCCGAAAGCCGCGCCCGCCAGCACGAAACGACGGTCCGTCGTGTCGGAGAGCCGCCCGGCCGGAAGCTGCATGGCGGCGCCAGCGATGACCACCAGGCTCATCATCAGCGCGATCTCGGCCGTCGAGATGCCGATGCGCGCTCCATAGACGGCGCCAAGCGTGCCCCAGGCGCCGTTGGCGATGCCGATCAGCACGCAGGCGATCGCCGAGACCGGCGAATTGACATAGAGACCTTTGACGTCAAGCGACACGTCCTGCAGCGGCTTGGGGTGCGAAGCCGTCGAGACCGCCGTTGGGATCAGCGACAGGCAAAACAGAATGCCGGTGATCATGAACAGCGACGCCGATTTCACATCGCCGCCGGCAACGATCATCTGACCGCCCATGATCGAGGCATAGGTGACCATCATGTAGAGGCCGAAGACGGTGCCGCGGTTTTCGTTGGTGGCCTTCTCGTTGAGCCAGCTTTCGATGACCATGAAGGCGCCGGCCATGGTGAAGCCGGTGAAGGCGCGCAACAGGATCCAGGTATATTCGTCGATGATCAGACCGGTGAGCAGTGCGACGATCGCTCCCGATGCGGCAAAAGCCCCGAAAGCCCTGACATGACCGGCGCGGCGCACGATGCGTGGCGCAAAGAAGCAGCCGGTGACGAAGCCGCCAGCCCAAGCCGTGCCCATCAGGCCGAGCGATGCTGTCGAGAAGCCCTCCACCTGACCGCGCAGTGGCAGCAGCAGCCCATGCAGCCCGGATGCCGCCAGCAGGAACGCGGTGCCGCGCAGCAGCGAGAGGATCGGTCTGTAGCTTGCGAACATTTTTCAATCCGGCTGGGGTTTGGGGCCTAGTCTGGAGACAGCGGCATTCGGGCTTTTCGGCGGCGTGCCCGAGCTTTTGGAATTACCCGCCGTACTATCCGCGGCGAAACAGCGCCTCTGCCGCCGACTTGGTGGAGCCCTTGGTCTTGAGCTCGGCTTCCAGCCGGGCGATCTCGTCGCGCAGGATGCCGATCCGCTCGGACAATTCATCGACGGAAAGCAGCGACAGATCCTGCCCGATCTCGTGCGGGCGCGCTTTCTTCTTGGGTTCGTCGTCGAAGATCGCCATCGTCGCTCCTCCGTGATTGCCCATTTGCCTGATTTGCCAATGAGCATACATAGGGCAAGGGTATGGATGCAAATGGCGGGCAAGGGCTGGCACGAGAAACCGGCGAAGCACGACGGGAAAATTCATGGCGAACGCACAGAAAATTCCGGCGAAGATGATGGCGATCGCCATATCGGAACCGGGCGGGCCGCGGGTGCTGAAACCGGAAACCCGCGACGTACCGGTTGCCGGTCCCGGTGAGATCCTGATCCGGGTGCGGGCCGCCGGCGTCAACCGGCCGGACGTGCAGCAGCGCAAGGGCGCCTATCCGCCACCGCCGGGAGCATCGGATCTGCCGGGCCTGGAAGCGGCGGGCGAAGTCGCCGCCCTCGGCGACGAGATATCACGCTGGCGCGTCGGCGACCGGGTCTGTGCGCTGACGGCGGGCGGCAGCTATGCCGAATATGTCAGAGTGCACGCCGGCAGCGTGCTGCCGCTGCCCGCCGGCTTTACCTACACCGAAGCGGCGGCGCTGCCGGAAAACTACTTCACCGTTTGGCACAATGTCTTCGAGCGCGGCGGCCTGAAGAGCGGCGAGACGCTGCTCGTGCATGGAGGCTCGTCGGGTATCGGCACGACGGCGATCCAGCTTGCTGCCGCTTTTGGCGCCTATGTCATCACCACCGCCGGGAGCAAGGAGAAATGCGACGCCTGCCTCAAGCTCGGCGCCGACCGGGCGATCAACTACCGCGAGGAGGACTTCGTCGCCGCAGTCAAGGAGGCAACCGGCGGCAAGGGCGCCAATGTCATCCTCGACATGGTCGGCGGCGACTATGTGGCGCGGAACTATGAGGCTGCAGCCATGGAAGGCCGCATCGTCCAGATCGCGACGCAGGGCGGAGCGGTGGCGAGCGCCGATTTCTTCAAGATCATGGCAAAGCGGCTCGTGCACACGGGATCGCTGCTCAGGCCACGCACCGTGGAGTTCAAGGCGGCAGTTGCGGCGGCACTGGAGGCGCAGGTTTGGCCGCTGCTCGGCACGCGCAAGGTTGCGCCGGTGATGGACACGATCTTCCCGCTCAAGGAAGCCTGGCGGGCGCATGAGCGGATGGAGGAGGGTGAGCACATCGGCAAGATTGTGCTCGATGTCGCCTGACGACCGGCAAACAGCCTGAACGAAAGCTTAATGGTGCAATGCAACAAACGCATTGCGGCCATGCAAAAGCGTCTGTTCAATTTTTCATCGCCGATGCCTACTTACGCGGCATCGAAACGATGGAGGACTACCATGAACCCGATCCGCGCTTTCCGTAACTGGCGCATGTACAACGAAACCGTGCGCGAACTGAACCGGCTGAACGCTCGTCAGCTCAACGACCTCGGCATCAACCGCGGCGACATCGAGAGAATCGCCCGCCAAGGGCTTTGATCTCGAGCACGATCCCGCCCGAAGACCGGGCGTTGCTTTTCCGCAACGCCGAGCCGCGGTTCGGGATCGAGCCTTAGAAGCCAGAGCCGCAGCAGACGGATTTCCGTCGCCGGTTCCGAGCCCGCCCGACCTTGGTCTGGCGGGCTTTGTCTTTTTGAAGCTTTCGACTGCATGGCGTCATCTGCCGATCCCGTCGCGGTCTGCCGGCCGTCCTTGACACGCGCCTCCCAAAAACATTGCGAAACGGCGAGCGAGCGGTTATATAGACCGCGATTTTCCCATTTTGGTGGCTCTAAACCACCGCCCGCGCGGGAACGCGGGCGAACGAGAAGGATTTTGTGATGGCCAATACGCTGCTGATGCCAAAGGCGACCGCCGTCTGGCTGGTTGACAACACAGCGCTCTCCTTCGAGCAGATCGCGCAGTTCTGCGGACTGCATCCGCTTGAGGTCAAGGCGATCGCCGACGGCGAGTCGGCGCAAGGCATCAAGGGCATGGACCCGATCATGACCGGCCAGCTAACTCGCGACGAGATTGCGCGCGCCGAGAAGGACCCGAACCACCGACTGAAGCTCTCCGATCCCAAGGTGCGTGTGCCGGAATCCAAGCGCAAGGGTCCGCGCTACACGCCGCTGTCGAAGCGCCAGGACCGGCCCAACGCCATCCTCTGGCTGGTGCGCAACCATCCCGAGCTCAAGGATGCGCAGATTGCCCGCCTTGTCGGCACGACGAAGTCGACGATCGACCAGATCCGCGACAGAAAGCACTGGAACTCCGCCAATCTCCAGCCGATGGATCCAGTGACGCTCGGCCTGACGTCGCAGATCGACCTCGATATGGAAATCAACCGCGCCTCGCGCGGCCGTGAGCAGGCGCAGCCGGTCGGCGATACGCTGCTGCCGGCCGCCTTGACCGAACGACTGGTGCCGGCGCCGGAAAAGCCGAAAGACGAGGACCAGGAACTCGACGCCAACGCCGTCTTCGCCAAGCTTTCGGCGCTAAAGTCGAAGGACAAGGATGCCGACGAAGAGGAGTAGGCATCTCGCATCCAAAACAAAACGCCCGCTTTCAAGCCGGCCGAATCGGCGGGGTTTGTCAGCGGTCTGAGACCGCTTTCAAGCGGGCTTTTTTGTGATCTTCCGTGTCAGCTCCGCGCCGCCCGGTCCGGCGCCATGCCGTAATCCTCGCTGCGCTCCACCGCGCGATAGAAATCGGCGAGCTGCTTGCCGCGCTCCGGCTTGAAGGTGCGGCCGGCGATGACCACCGAGGCGATGCGGTCAATGCGGAAAGCGCGGAAATCGCTGCGCATCTCGCACCAGGCGACCAAGGTCCACACCTTGCCCCAGAACCACAGGCCGAGCGGGCGGATGTCGCGCGCGGTGCTGCGGCCGGCCTCATCCGAATAGTCGATGGTCAGCACCTGACGTTTCTCGATGGACCGCTCGATCAGGTCGATGGCTTCGCGGGCGGCATCGCTTACCACCCACATCGGCGTGTGGATCTCGGTACGGGCGATGCGGTCCTTTTCGGCGTCGGGCAACACGGCGCCTATCTTGACCAGCGCCTCGTCGGCGGCTCGTGCCATGGCCGCGCCGCCAAAAGCGCGCACCATGCGGGCGCCGGCGACCAGCGCGACGATCTCGTCACGCGTGAACATCAGCGGCGGAAGGTCGAAACCCTCCCTCATCATGTAGCCGACACCGGCCTCGCCGTCGATCGGCACGCCGGTCGACTGCAGGTCGGCGATGTCGCGATAGATCGTCCGCTCGGAAACCTCGAGCCACGTGCCCAGCTTCTGGGCAGTGACCAGACGGCCACCACGCAGATGCTGCACGATCTGGAAGAGCCTGTCGGCGCGGCGCATCGTATGGACCCTCGGCGTCTATCGTTCCAGCCCTTCGCGCTTGCGCTGCGCGGCGACGAAGGCCGCGCCGAAGGACAGTTTCCTCGTTGTCGGCATGCTTGCGTCGAGCACCCGCCAGAACGGCGCAATGTCGCTCAGCGCCATGCCACGCTCAAGATCCTCGTTGGCGGCCTCGGCGACAGTGCGCAGATGATAGCCGATGGTGACCGGACATGTCACCTCGGCACCGTGCTCGATGGCGAGAACGGTGCGCAAAGCGCGGATATCCATGCCTCCGGGGATGGAGCGGATGAATGCATCGACCTGGCGAGCTGTAGGAACCAGCATCGGCTGCCCTTCGACGACGTCGCCGATGGTGCGTGGCGACGGTTTTATGCCGTTGATGCCAGGCATGTTCAGCCTGTCGCTCCAGCTTTTCATCGATCGTCCTCTCAGCCATCCGTCTCCGGCGGCCATCGCACTATGGCACGAGCCTCCTGACACCATACTGTCAGGAGGCTTCAGCATGCTCATTTCAGCTCGTCGCCAGGTTGCATCCAAACGCCACCCAGAAAGCTTGCCTTAATTGCCGCCATTGCGGCGGTCGCCATACATGTCCGGCCAACCAATATCCTTGCGGATGTCCGCCGGCAGGGTATTCATGAACCGCTGGGTGCGGATCTCATTGCGCATCGTCCGGATCTTGCCGACATAGTGCTGCACGCTACGCAGAATGGTAAAACCGTTCATGGCTGGTCTCCTCTCTTTCGATGCAGGCACTATCGCACACCCCTGCTGACAGCAGTCTGTCAGGAGGGTGCGTCTCTCCTGACCGGCGTTTTGATTTGTCGACCGAAGTGATCAGGCAGTGCTGAAAAGAGGCCTGCCACACTGGAAAGACGGCGATCGCGGAGCCGCTTTGACAGCCAGCCGCGATGCTGATCAAAGGCGGCATGTCGAAACTTCTCGCGCTCGTCATCATCGCCATGATGGTCATCCAGCTCATCAAGCCGCTCGGCTGGCCCGGGCTGAAGCGGCGCAGCGATTTCTGGAAGCTGGCGCTGCTGGCGATGGCGGCGATTTCGATTACGGCGGTGCTCGGGCACTGGACGTGATGCATGTCGCGCAAAGTGTGCAGCGGTTTTGCGACAACGACATGCATAGAAACAGGACCTGAAGCACGTCGGATGAGGCCAGTCGAACGCGACGCGCTTTGGTGCCGGCGGCCGCTACGCGACGCCCGGTTCGTTGCCGAGCACCAGGCTGACCAGATGTTCCGCCCAGGCTCGATAGCCGGCTTCCGAAGCATGAAAGCCATCCGATGCGAAGCCGGCATCAGCATCGGTGATCGGCAGGCGGGGCGCCGGTATGGCGCCACGCTCGAGGCAAAGGCGCGCGCCCATCCGGTTCATTTCGACGGCACGGATTTCGAGAATCTTGCCGAGCAGCGGCGGCATTGCCGGCGCCCGGGTGAACTCAAGCACCGGCGACCACACGACGCGCGCCTCCGGCCATTTGGCGCGCAGCGCGTAAAGCAGGCCGCCAAACTCGCGCTTGAACCGCGGTACCGAATGAAAATTCTTGGTGTCGTTGGTGCCGATCGCCAGCACGATATGCGTCCACGGATCGGCCGATAGGTTGGGCAGCACATGATCGCGGATCTGGCCGGAGGTTGCCGAGTTGAAGCCGGCTGCCCGCCAGCGCACGATGCGGCCGGTGCGTTGCGCAATCAGAACGGCCAGTTGCGCGGCCAATCCGTTTTCGGAATTGCCGATGCCTACCGAGGCGGCGGAGGAATCGCCAAGCACCAGAACCGAGATTGCTGGCGTCAGGCCAGATATCTCGTGCATGACCGGACCTTGTGCCGGCAGCATGCGGGTGGTGCGGCGACGCACGCCAAGTCCTTGCCAGACATAGACCGGAAAGGCGAACCAGGTGAGAAGGGTCGGAAAGCGCCGCATGGCAAGTCCCTTTTAGGGCATAGCGAACAGCACTTAGCGCATGTTGCATTGGAGGTGAACGACCTTACAGTGACACCCTTGTCGCCTCAATGGCAGCAGTCATGTGTCCCGGATTGATCTTCGTACTCGTCATGCAGCCGCACCCAGTCGACGAGGCTATGATGCGGGCCGGTTTCGTTGCGACCCTTCGGCGTCAGGTCGAGATAATGATAGGCGCCGATCAGCGGATCGCCGCCTCGGGAGCGCAAGACGAAGGTCAGGAAGATGTCGCCCTTCTCGTCGCGATAGAACACGCTGGCGCCGGGAAGGTCTTTCGAGTTTCGCGCACGCCGCTCGAAATTGTAGGTCGTATCGCCGGCCGCGATCTGCTTGTCCGTGAATGACACCTGCATATCGAAGTTGAAGTCCGAGGCGTAGGACGACACCCAGTCGAATTTCCAGCCCATACGCTGCTTGTAGGGCAGCAATTCGGCCAATGGCGCCCGCGCTACCACGACAAGTGAGACATCGTGGTGCCTGAGATGCTGGTTGGCGCCGTCGATATGATCGGCAAGGAATGAGCAGCCTTCGCAGCGATAATCGGCGCCCGGCCCGAACATGAAATGGTAGACGATCAGCTGGCTGTTGCCGCCAAACAGGTCGGGCAGTTTCTTTGGCCCTTGCTCGGTCTCGAAGACGTAGTCCTTGCGGCTCTTCAGCCACGGCAATTCGCGGCGTTCGGCGGCGACACGATCGCGAAAGCGCGTCAATTCCTTTTCGCGCGCCAGATGCGCCTTGTGCGCCTGAAACCAGTCTTCCTGCGAAACGATCTTGTTGTTTGGCATAGGTCTGCTCCTCTTTTCACGGAGGACGTTCGGCAGCGAGCAATACCGACACCCGGCTGCATTTCAGTTGCAAGAAATTGCAGCCCTTGCTGCTTTCAAACAAAAACCCGGGCACGTGGCCCGGGTCGGGAGAAACGCAAGATGTCTTCGGTCAGGCGGCTTGCTCAAGCTTCGGCTGCCATTGTCCAAGCGCCGCCAGATGGTTCATGTGGGCGCGATGGGCGAAGGCGGCCTGCGCGGCGGCGACGTTCGCTGCCTTGCCGCCCCAGGCCTTCTGCGGAGCGGCCTGCAAGGCGCGGCCATAGGAGAAGGTCAGCTTCCACGGATGCGGGCCGACGGCGTTGATGGCATTGAGGTTGGCGGTCGCCTCCTCGTCCGATTGTCCGCCCGAAAGGAAGGCGATGCCTCCAATCGCCGCCGGCACCGTCTCGCGGAACAGTTTTATGGTCCTTTCGGCAACTTCCTCGGGGCTGCTGACCTTGCCCGATTTCTTGCCGGCAAGGACCATGTTCGGTTTCAGGATGGTGCCTTCGAGCGCGACGCGGGCCGCATAGAGCTCGGTGTACAACTTTGTCAGTGTCGCCTTGCTGATCTCGTAGCACGTGTCGATGTCGTGGGCGCCGTCCATCAGCACCTCCGGCTCGACGATTGGCACGATGCCGGCTTCCTGGCAAAGCGCGGCGTAACGGGCGAGCGCATGGGCGTTCGAGCCGATCGAGGTGGCGGAAGGCACGCCCTTGGAGACATCGATGTCGATCACCGCGCGCCATTTGGCAAAGCGGGCGCCGAGCTTGTAATAGTCGGCGAGGCGTTCGCGCAGGCCGTCCAGGCCTTCGGTGATGGTATCGCCGGGAAAGCCGGCCAGGGGCTTGGCACCGGCGTCGACCTTGATGCCGGGGATGGCGCCTGATGCCTTGATGATGTCGACCAGCGGCGTGCCGTCGGCCGCCTTCTGGTGGATGGTCTCGTCATAGAGGATGACGCCGGAAATGTATTTGGTCATTGCCTCGCTGGCGCGGAACATCATCTCGCGATAGTCGCGCCGGCTGTCGGCGGTCGACTCGACGCCGATGACGTCGAAGCGTTTCTTGATGGTGCCGGAGCTTTCGTCGGCCGCCAGCAAGCCTTTGCCATCGGCCACCATCGCGGCGGCAATGTCCTCGAGACGTTCGCTCATCGTGCTTCTCCTGAAAGAATTGATCCGTGCCCAGCAGACCACCAGAGCAACGCAGGTTCAAGTCGAACCATTTCGTCAAACGAGCGCGAATCGATTGAAAGTCGCGGGCGCACTCCTTCGCGCTGCTCTTGCGGTCGCGCTCAGCGCTTCAAGACGTCGACGCCGGGCAACGGCTTGCCTTCCATCCATTCGAGGAAAGCGCCGCCGGCCGTCGATACATAAGTAAAATCATCGCTGACGCCGGCATGGTTGAGCGCCGCCACCGTGTCGCCGCCGCCAGCGACCGAGACCAGTCTGCCGGCCTTGGTGCGCGCTGCCGCGTGCTTGGCCGTCGCCACCGTTGCGTGGTCGAATGGCTCGATTTCGAAAGCGCCGAGCGGCCCGTTCCAGACCAGCGTCGCGGCGCGGTCGATCCATTCGGCAATGGTCTTCACGGTTTTCGCGCCGACATCGAGGATCATGCCGTCGGCCGGCACGTCTGCTATGGCGACGGTCTCGTTGGCGGCGCCGGCCCTGAACTCCCTGGCGACGACGCCGTCGGCGGGCAGGATGATGGCGCAGCCGGCCTCGGCCGCCTCGATCATGATCTGCTTGGCGGTGGTCGCGAGATCATGCTCGCACAAGGATTTCCCGACGTCGGTGCCGCGCGCCGCTAGAAACGTATTGGCCATGCCGCCGCCGATGACCAGCGCGTCGACCTTCTTCACCAGGTTCATCAACAGGTCGATCTTGGTCGAGACTTTGGCGCCGCCGACGATGGCGACAACCGGACGGACTGGATTGCCAAGCCCCTTTTCCAGCGCATCGAGTTCGGCCTGCATGGTGCGCCCAGCGAAGGCCGGCAGCACATGCGCCAACCCTTCTGTCGACGAATGGGCACGGTGCGCAGCAGAGAAGGCGTCGTTCACGAAGATGTCGCCGTTAGCGGCGAGCTTTTCGGTGAAGGCCGGGTCGTTCTTCTCCTCGCCCTTGTGGAAGCGGGTGTTCTCGAGCAGCAGCACGTCGCCGCCGTTCATGGCAGCAACGGCATTTGCGGCCTTGTCGCCGATGCAGTCGGCGGCAAAGCCGACGGGGCGGCTGAGCACGTCCGCCGTCGCCCTGGCAATCGGCTCGAGCGAGAATTCGGGCACCGGTCCATCCTTGGGCCGGCCGAAATGGGCAAGCAGGATGACCTTGGCGCCCTTGCCGGAAAGCTCGGCGATGGTCGGTGCAATGCGCTCGATACGGGTGGTGTCGGTGACCTTGCCCTGGGTGACGGGGACGTTGAGGTCGACACGCACCAGCACACGCTTGCCGCTGATATTGCCGATGTCGTCCAGTGTCTTGAAGCCGGCCATGCTGATCCCTTTCGCGAAAAATCGCGGGGACCTTACCCCGCATCGACGACGATGCAAGACCTGGTTAACGGTTCACCAAAAATATGATTCACGTGTCGAGGACGAAGTGCCCACGGGGAGCAAGATGGCAGCAATGGCGCGAAAACGCACCGACATATGGCTTACCGATTGCGCACCACGATGCATGCGCCGCCCACGCTGTGCAGTTTCTGGCAAATATCGTCGGCCTTGGCTTTGGTGTCGGCGCCGATCCGCACCGCATAGATGCCGCGCCTGCCGATCGGTGTGCGCACCCGGCTGACCACCGGATCGCGACCGCTGAGCAAGGCTGGAAACCTGCGCTTGACGTTGCTCCACTGATTGAGCGCCGCGGCGCGACGGAAATTGCCGGCCACCTGCACGCCCCACGGCTTGATGTTGATCGACGACATCGGCACGGTTCTGGACATGATCACCGGCAGCTCGCGGCAAGCGGCAGCGAAAGTCGCCTTCTTGTCGAGCGGCCGGATGACGCCGGCGTAGGCGGCATCGGTGAACCTGTCGGCCGGCTCGCCCATGACGTCCAGGACGTAGCTTTCGGTCTCCATCGGGAGGAATCCGCCGGAATTCAGCCAGCGCGTCACCCGGCTCTCGCCGGCATTGTATGCAGCTGCGGCGAGGCCCAGATTGCCAAAGCCGGTCTTCATTTCGGCGAGATATTTTGCCGAGGCCGGGATAGCCTGCTCGATATCGAACGAATTGGCGAGCCCGCGCATCTTGGCGGTACCCGGCATGAATTGGGCGATACCCTCCGCGCCGACGGGGCTGACCGCGTTGGGATCGAAACGACTCTCCTTCCAGATCAGCCGGGCAAAGAAATCCCGGGGCAGGCCGTTCTGGTCGGCATGCGTCTCGATAAGATCGCAAACTCGATCGATCAGCTTCTGCTTGGCGGGCCGCGGCGGATCGGCCTGGACGGCCGCCGCCCAGCCCAGCCCGGAAATGACAACCAGCGTCGCCCCAAGCAAACGCCGCATCGAACTACTCCGCCGCGGCTTTGCCGTGTTGCCCAAACCGCCGTTCGATGTAGTCGGAAACCATTTTCTCGAAATCCGCGGCGATCGACGGGCCGCGCAGGGTCGCCGCCTTCTTGCCGTCGACGAACACCGGGGCGGTCGGCGTCTCACCGGTGCCGGGCAGCGAAATGCCGATATCGGCGTGTTTGGATTCGCCCGGACCGTTGACGATGCAACCCATCACCGCGACCTTGAGGTTCTCGACGCCGGGATATTGTTCGCGCCACACCGGCATGTTCTTGCGCAGGTCGGCCTGGATGTTCTGGGCAAGCTCCTGGAACACGGTCGAGGTTGTGCGCCCGCAGCCCGGGCAGGCGGCAACGATCGGCACGAACTGCCGGAAGCCCATGGTCTGCAACAGCTCCTGCGACACCTGCACCTCGCGCGTGCGGTCGCCGTTTGGCTCCGGCGTCAGCGAGATGCGGATGGTGTCGCCAATGCCCTGCTGAAGCAGGATGCCCATGGCCGCGGACGAGGCGACGATGCCTTTCGAGCCCATGCCCGCCTCCGTCAGGCCGAGGTGCAGCGCATGGTCGGAACGGGTGGCAAGCTCGGTGTAGACGGCGATCAGATCCTGCACGCCGCTGACCTTGGCTGACAGGATGATTTTCTCGCGGGCAAGGCCGATCTCTTCAGCCATTTCGGCCGACAGGATTGCCGACCGCACGATTGCCTCGCGCGTCACTTCCTGGGCGGTCAGCGGAAAGCCCTGGGCCTGGTTGTCGTCCATCAGCCGGGTCAGCAGCTCCTGGTCGAGCGAACCCCAATTGACGCCGATGCGCACCGGTTTGTCGTATCGGATCGCCATCTCGACGATCGCGGCGAACTGCCGGTCTTTCTTGTCCTTGAAGCCGACATTGCCGGGATTGATGCGGTATTTAGCCAGTGCCTCGGCGCAGGCCGGGTGGTCGGCCAGGAGCTTGTGGCCGATATAATGGAAATCGCCGACCAGCGGCACGTCGATGCCGAGTCGTTCCAGCCGCTCGCGGATGGCCGGCACGGCGGCAGCGCTTTCGTCGCGATCGACGGTTATGCGCACGATCTCGGAGCCGGCGCGATGCAGCGCCGCCACCTGTGCGACCGTCTGATCGACATCGGCCGTGTCGGTGTTGGTCATTGACTGGACGACGACCGGCGCGCCGCCGCCGACAATCACGCCGCCGACATCGACACCGACCGATCTGCGGCGTGGGAAGGGTGAGGAAAAATATCCGGTCATGCCGGCTGCCTTTATCTTGAAGGTCCGGGCATGAGGTGGAGGAGCAAAGATGGCTTGTCAATGGCGACTGGCGCGCAGGCCTAGCAAATCGGAAATGACAAGACGGCAGCTTGCCGCAAATCCACATGCATTTCCGGCAGCATAGCGATATGCCACCGGAAAGAGACGCGCGCCGGGCGGCGCGCGCTTCTAGTCCTGGAAGGGCTTCAGTGCGTCGTCGGTTTCGCCTTTAGTTTTTCAATCTCGTCCTTGAGCGCCAGCTTGCGCCGCTTGAGATTCACGATTTCGAGGTCGTCTACCGATGGATGGGCCATCGCATCGTCGATTTCCCGTTCGATGTCGCCGTGTTTCCGCTGCAGCTCATCAAGATGGGATGCAAGAGACATGATTGGTTCTCCCTTTCATGGTTTCCTCGATTGCAGCCGCCAAGGCACGTCCACCGCAGGCTCGCTTCTGTGACGGCATAATGACAGTGTGCCACCATCGGGCACCGATGTCGAATGCTGCGTGGTAGCATTCCACGACAATGTGAAATGTGGTATGGGCTGCGCGCCGGTGCAAGAAGGCCCCGGTCCCGCCCAATCAGGCCCAGTGTTTGGGCGCCGCAGACGTGCAGACGGTAAAAATGTCCGATCAGGAACAGGCGGATATCCGCCTCGAATATTCCCGGCTGAAGCAGGAACACGCCGATTTCGACGCGGCCATCAATGCGATGATCGCCATGAATTGCGACCCGCTGCAGATCCAGCGCATGAAGAAAAAGAAGCTTTTCCTGAAGGACAGGCTGATGGCGCTGGAAGACAAGATCATTCCAGACATTATTGCTTGAACGAACGCCGGCGCCGGCCTGCTGGAAAAGCGCTATGCCGCGATCGAAAGCCGTGCGGCGCGCTCGCGCAACAACGCTATCAGATCGTCGGTCTTTTCACTCGAAGTATCGATCGGAACCACCAGGCACATCGTCGCCTCGACCCTGCCCGGCGCTGAAAAAACCGGCGCGGCCAGGCATTTCGTGTAGGCATCGACAAGGCCGGAGGTGACGCAGTAGCCGGCCGATTTGGCGACGGCGATGTCGGCTATGAAATCGTCGAGCCGCAACCTGCGGCCGTCCGGCAGCACGAGATCGTCTTCCGAGACCATATCCTCGATCGCCGCCCTGTCGAATCCGGCGAGGAGCAGCCGCCCGGAAGCTGTCCAGGGAAGCGGTATTTGCAGACCCGTCGCCGAACTGATCCTGAATGGCCTCGTTCCCGGGCTTGAATGGACGATGGTGTAGCGGCCGCTTTGCAGCATGCACAGCTCCGAGGTCTCGCCGGTCTCGCGCGACAGATGGTCGACTTCCTGGCGCCCTCGCCTGAGCAGGTCGTTGCCCCGCACATAGTCCATTCCGTAGAGATAAAGCTTCTTTCCGAAATAGACCCGATTGCCGTCTCCAGCCATCTCAAGCAGGCCTGCGTCGACCAGCGAGCGCACCAGCGTATAAGTCGTCGAACGCGGCGCGTTCACTCCTTTGGCAAGGTCGCCAACGCCGATCGCGCGCTGTGTCGTGTGGAGAAACTCCAAAATCTGGAGAACCCGGTTGAGACCCTTCTCCCGAGAGCCCGAGGTCTTGTCTTCGTCCAGTCCGACGTCCGGTCGAGCGGCCAATGCATTGCCATCTTGCATTATCGATCCCTGATGTTAATCTGTCTTGTACAGAGTACAGGCGTCTCTTGTAAGAGACAATTACATCAGTTGCAACCGATGCCTGTATCGCTGGTCCAAAGGGGAACACAACACGAAAGGAGGTCGCCGTGAACGACACATCCAAAAGACGTGAATTTCTGAAACTGGGAATGGCCGGGCTTGCAACGGCCGGAGTGATGAGCGCCGCTACCGCGGTCGACGTTCAGAAAGCGGCGGCCCAGGCAGCGCCGGACAGCCTGCTGCGCACCGTCCTCGAGCGCGGCAAGGTGATCGTCGGCACCGGCAGCACCAATGCGCCCTGGCATTTCGAGAACGACGCCGGCGAACTGGTGGGCATGGACATCACCATGGGTCGCATTCTCGCCAAGGGGCTCTTCGACGACCCGACCAAAGTCGAATTCGTCATGCAGGATCCGGCTCAGCGCATTCCGAACGTGACCACCAACAAGGTCGACATCACCATCCAGTTCATGACCATGACCGCCCAGCGCTCGCAGCTGATCCACTTCTCCAGGCCCTACTACGTCGAAGGCATCGCCTTGCTGACCCTTCCGAACGCCGAAAACAAGACCTTCGACAAGCTGCTTGCCGCCGGTTCGGCGACCCGGATTTCCATCCTGCAAAACGTTGATGCCGAGGCAAATGTGCATATCGTGCTGCCGGAGTCGCAGGTGATGCAGATAGACACGCAGGCCAACGTGCTGCAGGCCCTGGAATCCAAGCGCGTCGACGCTGCCGCGGTTGATCTGTCAACGGTCCGCTGGCTCGCCTCGCGCAATCCAGACAAATACTTCGATGCCGGCAAGAGCTGGTTCTCGATGCTTTATGGCGCCGCACTGCGGCAGGGCGACCTCGACTGGCTGACCTTCGTCAACCAGACCTTCACCATCGCCATGTTCGGCCATGAAACGGCACTCTACGACGCTGCGTTCAAGGATTATTTCGGACAGGAGCCGCCGGCCCGCCATCCCGGTTTCCCGGTCATCTGATGCAAGCAGGCGGAAGGACAAACGTCCTTCCGCCCCCCTCTCATCACAGCCCTCTATGACGGGGATGCATGGGTTATACCCTCAACTTCAACCTGATCTGGCGGCATTTCGACAAGCTCTGGGGCGGACTGCTGTTAAGCCTCGAACTGGCCGTCATCTCGATCGCGATCGGCATCGTCATCGGGCTCGTTCTGGCGGTCTGGTATGTATCGGCCGGACGTGCGGTGCGGACCATCATCGCGGCCTATGTCGAGTTCATCCGCAACGTGCCGCTGATCCTGCTCGTCTATCTGGTCTTCTACGGCCTGCCGACGGTGGTCGACATTGCCTACAGTGCGCAAACCTCATTTATTGCCACGCTATCGCTCTACAGCGGCGCCTACCTGGTCGAGGTGTTTCGCTCGGGGCTCGAGGCGGTGCCGCGCGGACAGCTCGACGCCGGCAAGGCAATCGGCCTGACGCCATGGCAAAGGCTGCTCCACGTGCGCCTGCCGACGATGCTGCGCATAACCCTGCCGGCGCTTTCCAACACATTCATATCGCTCTTCAAGGACACGTCCGTGGCATCGGTCATCTCGGTACCCGAGCTCACCTACGGCGCCCAGTGGATCAACTTCAACACGTTCCGCATTGTCGAGGTCTATCTGGTGGTGACGGCGATGTACCTGTTGACCGGCTATGCACTGCTTTTCGCGTTGCGGCTGGTCGAGCGCCGGTTCAAGGCGGCGCGCTGAGATGCTGAGCCAGATCATTTACGCCTTGCCGTTCCTCGCCGAAGGCTTTGCCGTGACCTTGTGGGTGTCGCTGCTGGTCGTGGTGCTATCGCTCATCGCCGGCGTGCTGATGGGCGTCGGCCTTGTCTACGGTCCGGCTCCGCTGCGCTGGGCAGTGCGCATCTTCAGCGACACCATACGCGGCATTCCGATCCTGGTGCTGATCTTCTTCGTCTATTACGGCCTGCCCGCGGTGGGGCTGCATCTGGAATCCTTTTGGGCGGCCGTACTCGCCCTCACCCTCTTCAAGACCGCACAGGTGGTCGAATATCTGAGGGGCGCCGTCGGCTCGATTCCCAAGGGTCAGTCCGAGGCGGCGATGGCGATCGGACTGACCTTTCGCCAGCGGCTGGCCTACGTCATTTTTCCGCAGGCGTTCAGGCGCTTCCTGCCACCCTGGATCAATGGCGTGACCGACGCGGTGAAGGGCAGCGCGCTGGTCTCGCTGCTCGGCATCACCGACCTGATGCAGGCAATCAACCAGGTCATCGGCCGCACCTATGAGGCGATGCCGCTCTACATTCTCGGTGCGCTCGTCTACTTCGCCGTCAACTACGCCCTCTCCTTGGCCAGCCGGCGGCTGGAGCAGCGTTTCTCATTCATCCGGGAATAGCAAGATGTCCAATGCCTCGCACCAGAATCCGGCACTTCTCGATGTCTCCGAGGTTTCCAAAGCCTTTGGATCCGTCGAGGTCCTGCGCTCGGTCAGCCTCAAGGTGACACGCGGCGAGGTGGTGACTGTCATCGGCCCTTCCGGCAGCGGCAAGACCACGCTGCTGCGCTGCGTCAACTTCCTGGAGAGCTACGACAGCGGCTCGATCCGTATCGATGGCAAGGAGGTCGGCTATCGCGAGACGGGAACACGCCAGCGACGCAGCGAGCGCGACCTGGCGGCGATGCGAGCCGAGACCGGAATGGTGTTCCAGAGCTTCAATCTGTTTCCGCATTTGACTGCCGCCGGCAACATCATGCTTGGCCTGCGCAAGGTGCGCGGCAAGAGCAATGCCGAGGCCCGCACCATTGCCGAGCACTGGCTCGGCCGGGTCGGCCTCGCCCACAAGGCCGACAGCCTGCCGGCCGAGCTGTCCGGCGGCCAGCAGCAGCGCGTCGGCATCGCCCGCGCGGTGGCGATGGAGCCGAAGATACTGCTTCTCGACGAGATAACTTCGGCGCTCGACCCCGAACTGGTTGGCGAGGTGCTCGAGGTCGTTCGCAGCCTCGCCGAAGACGGCATGACGATGCTGATGGTCACGCATGAGATGGCTTTTGCACGCGATGCATCGAGCCGCATCGTTTTCATGGCGGACGGCGGCGTCAGCGCCGTCGGACCACCCGCCGAGATTCTGGCGGTGGGGTTCGACAATGAACGCCTTCGCAGCTTCCTGGCGCGGTTTCGCGCCTCGCATTTTTGACATCGGACGGCGAAAGCTGTCGCAAGGAGCTTTTATGACGCCTTACATC
This sequence comes from Mesorhizobium sp. M0045, assembly GCF_040323385.1. NCBI lineage: Bacteria > Pseudomonadati > Pseudomonadota > Alphaproteobacteria > Hyphomicrobiales > Phyllobacteriaceae > Mesorhizobium > Mesorhizobium sp. M0045. The sequence continues at coordinate 90,840 of NZ_JAMYUY010000003.1, read as the reverse complement.
CGGCTCGCGGAATTGGGCCTGACACTGCCCGAGCCGCCGAAGCCCATCGCCAACTTCGTCACCTATGCCGAGAGCGGACGGCTGATCTTCCTCTCCGGCCAGGGGCCGTTGCGCGCCGACGGCGCGCTCTGCACCGGCAAGGTCGGCGACGACGTCAGCGTTGAAGAGGCCTATGGGCATGCGCGTCTGACCGGCCTGAACCTGCTCGCCGTCATGCATGCGGCGGCCGGCGACCTCGGCCGCGTCGTGCGCGTCGTCAAGCTGCTTGGCTTTGTCAATGCGACGCCGACATTCAGCGAGCACCCCAAGGTGGTGAATGGCTGTTCCGATCTTTTCGCCGCCGTCTTTGATAAGATCGGCGGACATGCCCGCTCGGCAATCGGTGTCGGATCGCTGCCGGGCAACATCACAGTTGAAATCGAGGCGGTCGTCGAGATCGCCTGAAATCGTTCGAAACAGGATCTGCAGAGATGACGACCTATGCCGCTGACCGTTCCAACACGACAATCCGCGAACGGCTTGGCCTTCGCCCGATCATCAACGTTTCCGGTACGATGACGGCGCTCGGCGCTTCGATCATCGTGCCAGAAGCGATTGCCGCAATGTCCGAAATCGCCTCGCAATGGGTCGAGATGGACGATCTGCAGCGCGCCGCAAGTACTGTGATTGCACGCCTCACCGGCGGCGAGGCCGGCTTCATCACCGCGTGCTGCGCCAGCGGCATAACCATGGCGATTGCCGGCGCGATGACCGGAACCAGCCTTCTTGCGATCGAGCGGCTGCCGGACGACATTGAGGGCGTCAAGTCGGAGGTCATCGTCCAGCTCGGTCACATCGTCAATTACGGCGCGCCGATCGACCAGTCGATCCGGTTGGCCGGGGCGAAGACGATACCCGCCGGCACGGTCAGCGTGACGCAGGATTATCATGTGCGCGACGCGATCCGCGACCGCACCGCGGCCGGCCTCTACGTAGTTGCGCATCACACGGTGCAATACGGCATGCTTTCGCTCGAGGAGTTCTGCGAGATCTGCCACGCCAAGGGCGTGCCGGTGATCGTCGACGCCGCCTCCGAATACGACCTGCGCGGCTTTCTCGCACGCGGCGCCGACATCGTCGTCTATAGCGGGCACAAGTTCCTCAGCGGACCGACAAGCGGCATCGTGACGGGGCGCAAGGATCTGGTGCGGGCCGCCTATCTCCAGAACCGCGGCGTTGCGCGCGCCATGAAGGTGGGCAAGGAGAGCATTGCCGGCACCATGGCGGCCCTGGAAGCCTGGGAGCGGCGCGACCATGCCGGCATCCGTCAGCGGGAGGAAGCCGCCCTGCATCTGTGGAAAGACGCATTGCAAGGGCTACCTGGTATCGCCGCGCATATCATTCCCGATCCGACCGCCAATCCGCTCGACCGCCTGCAGGTGTTTGTTACGCCTGAAAGCAGGTTCACCGCCGCCGGCCTTGCCTCGGCGCTGGCGGCGGGCTCGCCCCCGATCATCGTGCGCAACCACGAGGTCGAGCGCGGTCACTTCTTCCTCGATCCATGCAATCTTCATCCCGGCGAGGCGGAGATCGTCGCCGAAAGCCTGCGGGCGGTGCTGAGTGCTGCCGATCGGCCCGCGGATGCGATGAAACCCGCTCGCAAGCAGTCCGCCGGGGCCGTGCGCTGGCCGGACTAGACATCGCCAGAACGTGGTCGAGCCAGTGCCTTCCAGCGCCGGCTTGGCATCGGGCCATTACGCCATCACGGCACTGTGAATGACTTTTTGGTCGTCGGGCGGAATAAACCACCACGCCCATTGGTCTCCCAAGCAGACGCCATTTCCGGCGTTGCAGGAGACCGGTATGACCCACCACCACGACAATGAAGCTGACGGCATCAGCCGCCGTCATGCACTGGAATGCATGATCTGGGCCGGCACGGGAGTGCTGTGGACGATTTCGGCCGGCGTGCCGGTTTCGCTCAGCCTGCTCGGCGCGGCGCAAGCCGCAGAAGCCTTGGCCACCGGCTTCACTTTCCTCCAGATCTCCGACAGCCACATCGGCTTCGACAAGGCTGCCAACCCGCACGCCATCGACACGCTGAAGGAGGCCATCGGCAAGATCCAGGCGTTGCCGCAAAAGCCCGCTTTCATGATCCACACCGGCGACATCACCCATTTGTCGAAAGCCGCGCAGTTCGACAACGCTGCCCAGATCATCGGCGGCGCAGGCTTCGACGTACATTATGTGCCCGGTGAGCACGACCTGATCGATGACGGCAATGGCCAGGCCTATCTCGACCGCTACGGCAAAGGCACCAAGGGCGCCGGCTGGTATTCGTTCGACCAGAACGGCGTCCATTTCATCGGGCTGGTCAACGTCGTCAACCTGAAGGCTGGAGGACTGGGCAATCTCGGCGCCGACCAGTTGGCATGGTTGGCCGATGATCTGAAGGCGGTCACCGCCTCGACGCCAATCGTCGTCTTTGCCCACATCCCGCTATGGGCTGTTTATCCCGAATGGGGCTGGGGCACCGACGACGCGGCGCAGGCCTTGGCCCTGCTCAAGCGCTTCGGCTCTGTCACCGTACTCAACGGCCATATCCACCAGATCATGCAGAAGGTCGAAGGCAACGTTACCTTTCATACCGCGCGCTCGACCGCTTTCCCGCAACCGGCGCCGGGCACCGCAGCCTCACCCGGGCCGATGACGGTGCCTGCCGGCCAGTTGCGCAGCCTGCTCGGCACAAGCAGCGTCACAGTCAAGCAAGGCGGGCAGGACCTCGCCATCATCGACAGCACGCTGGCTTGAGGGGAAATGCGATGATCTGCTTCCCATCCCGCGTCTTGGTCGTATCCCCTGTCACGTTCGGTGTGGCGGCGATCCTGATAATGGTTGCCATGCCACTGAACGCAGCAGACCAGCCAATGATCAAGATCGAGAACTTTGCCTTCACACCGGCGGTGCTGACGATAAAGCAGGGCACTACCGTAACCTTCGAGAATGACGACGACATCCCGCATCTGGTGGTCGCCAACGATGCCTCGTTTCGCTCCAAGGCGCTTGACACCGGTGACACATATGCCTTCACTTTCACCAAAGTGGGCGACTATGCCTATTTCTGCGGGCTTCACCCGCACATGCAGGGCAGGATCACCGTCGCTCCGTGAGGATTTTCGGAAGGTTCTGCCCGGGATGCCGGGCGATGCGACGGTGTTGAACCAAGAGGCCGCGGCCGAGCGCTTTCGCGAGGTGGTTCTGCCCCATCTCGCGGATGCGCTTGCGCTTGCCCGCTGGCTGACGGGCAACGCAGCCGATGCGGAGGATGTGGTGCAGGAGGCCTGTTTGAAGGCGCATGCGGGCATCGCCGGCTATGCCGGCGGCAATGCGCGCGCCTGGCTGCTGGCGATCGTGCGCAACGCCTCTTACTCCTGGCTGGCGCGCCACCGGCCGCGCAGTATCGTCGCCGTCGGCGACCTGAGCGACCTCGATGACATGACGGCTGCATATGTCGCCGGCCTGCCGGATACGGATAATCCTGAGGCAAGCCTGATCGCCAAGGCCGACACGGCCGCACTCGAGGCGGCGATCGCCGCGCTGCCGCACCAATTTCGCGAGACTGTGGTGCTGCGCGACGTCAACGGCCTCAGCTATCGCGAGATCGCGACGCTGCTTGGCGTGCCGCTAGGCACGGTGATGTCGCGGCTGGCGAGGGCGCGCGGTCTGCTGATATCCCAACTTGGGAGGGCGCTATGAGCGCGCACAACGATGGACTGCCCGATGACCCGGCGGGCGTGGCGCTGATGATCCATGCCTTGGTCGATGGCGAGCTCGACGCAGCAGCAGCATTGGCTGTCGAGCGACGCATCGCGGCCGACCCGGCGCTCGCCGCCGAGCATGCCCGCATCGTTGCGCTGCAGACGGTCGTCAGCGGGCTGCCGAGGCTCGATGTCCGTGAGGATTTCAAGGCTCGCATCGCTGCAATCGGGACAGCCGGTATGGAGAAAGTGCTGCCGGCGCCGGCGCCCGCCGCTCGAGTGCTGCCAGCGCACAGGGCGATGCACCGATTTGGCGCGTTCGACTGGCGCGCGCTGGCGGCGTCGATCGTCGTTACCGCCGTGCTGGCCAGCGGCGCGACGCAATGGATGATGCTGAGCAGGGCGCCCGACAGCTTTGCCGCCGCGGTCGCCAACAGCCACCGCCGCAGCCTGCTGGCAGCCAGCCCGGTGGACGTCGTCTCGTCGGACCGGCACACGGTCAAACCCTGGCTGGATGGCAGGGTCGGCCTGTCTCCGCCGGCACCTGACCTTGCCAGTGACGGCTTCGCGTTGCTCGGCGGCCGAGTCGAGGTGATCGCCGACCAGCCAGTGCCGGCACTGGTCTACAGGCACCGCGAGCACCTGATCACTCTCGTCGCCGCGCCCGAGGAAACCGGCTCGACAGCCGGACCGGTCGATCTTTCTGCTGGTGGCTTCTCGCTGGTCCACTGGAGCGACAGCGCCTTTTCCTACTGGGCGATTTCCGATACCGAACGGCCTGAACTTGACGACTTCGTCAACCGCTTCCGAGCAGCGGCCGCCCGATGACAGACCCCCCAAGTCCATGTGCGTAGCCACGGAGACGGCATAAGCGGCTTTGCCGTTTCGGCCATCCTTGCGGCTCCCCTCGATTTCCGCTAATGCGCGCCTTTGCCGCCGGAGAGCAGAAGCTTGGACGATCACCGCGCCGACGTCGCCATCATCATGGGCAGCCAGTCCGACTGGGCGACGATGCGCCACGCCGCCGAAACGCTTGAGGCGCTTGGCATTCCGCACAAGCGCCTGATCATCTCGGCCCACCGCACGCCCGACCGGCTCTATGACTTCGCCAAGGGCGCCAAGGCGGCCGGCTACAAGGTGATCATCGCCGGTGCCGGCGGTGCGGCGCATCTGCCGGGCATGACGGCGGCGATGACGCCGCTGCCGGTGTTCGGCGTGCCGGTGGAATCAAAGACGCTGTCGGGCCAGGATTCGCTGCTATCAATCGTGCAGATGCCGGCCGGCATTCCGGTCGGCACTTTGGCCATCGGCAAGGCCGGCGCTGCCAACGCTGCCCTTCTCGCCGCCGCGGTGCTGGCGCTGAGCGACGAAAAGCTCGCCGCCCGGCTGGATAGCTGGCGCGCCGCGCAGACCGCCAAGGTGGCCGCCGAGCCCACGGACGCGCCGTGAGCCTGCCGGCGGGATCGAGCATCGGCATCATCGGCGGCGGCCAGCTCGGCCGCATGCTGGCGATGGCCGCGGCCCGCCTCGGCTATCGCATCGTCGTGCTGGAGCCGCAGCCGGATTGCCCGGCGGCACAGGTCGCCAACCGGCAGATCGTCGCCGCCTACGACGACGCGGCCGCGCTTGGCGAGCTGGCTGCGGCCAGTGCCGTCGTTACTTATGAATTCGAGAACGTTCCGGTCGCGGCTGCCGCGGCACTTGCCTCTACGGTGCCGGTCTATCCGCCGGCACGCGCACTGGAAGTGGCGCAGGACCGGCTGGCGGAAAAGAAATTCCTCAACGGTATCGGCATACCGACCGCGGATTTCAGTCCCGTCGACAATGACGAGGAACTGACGGCTGCGCTGAAACAGTTCAACGGCAGCGGCATATTGAAGACGCGCCGCATGGGCTATGACGGCAAGGGCCAGCGTGTCTTCCGCAACATGGAAACAGGCGGCTTTGCCGGCACTTGCGAGGCGATGGGCAACGTGCCGTTGATCCTGGAATCCTTCGTCACCTTCGAGCGCGAGATTTCGGTGATCGCCGCGCGCGGCAGCGACGGCTCGCTCGCCGCCTACGATCCAGCGTGGAATGTCCATCGCAACGGTATTCTGCACAGCTCGACGCTGCCGGCCGGAGTAAAATCCGAGACGGCTGCTGCGGCTCAAACGGCGGCGGCAGAGATCCTTGCAGCGCTCGACTATGTCGGCGTCATCGGCGTCGAATTCTTTGTCCTTGCCGACGGTTCGCTGTTGGTCAACGAGATAGCGCCGCGCGTCCACAATTCCGGCCACTGGACGGAGGCCGCCTGCACCATCTCGCAATTCGAGCAGCACATCCGCGCCGTCGCCGGCCTGCCGCTGGGAAATCCCGCCCGGCAGTTCGACTGCGTCATGGAAAACCTGATCGGCGACGACATCCGGCGCGTTGCTGAGCTGCTCGCCGAGCCCGATCTGATGCTGCACCTCTATGGCAAGGCCGAGGCGCGGCCCGGCCGCAAGATGGGCCATTTTACGCGCGTGAGCCGCCGCAGCTAGAGCATGATCCCAAACCGAAGGTCCGCGCTAGCGAAAAGTGGAATCCGGTTTCGGAAAAGATCATGCTCAAACACAAAGTTAGAACCTACGCTTACTGGATGTCGGCGCTCTCGTCCTCGTCGGGGCTGGCGCAGCTCACATCGCCTTCTGCGCAGGTCGAATCGGCGGTGAGCTGCTGGTGCGATCGTCGGTCAGCCGCGTCAGGCATTCCGATATCAGCACGGATAGATTGAGCCGCCTTCGCTGTCCGCGGCGGAATAGCTGCATTCCGCGTCGCGAAAAGCGATCCAGGCGCGCTGCGCCGTCTGCAACAGCTTCCGGGCTTTTGCGTCACTTCCGCCGATGAGATCCTGGTAGGCCTTGTTGAGCTTGGCGTCGGCGGATTTGTAGTCCAAGTCGGCGCAGATGTTCATCATCTGCTGGCTGTCGTCGTTGCGGTCGCATTCCTGCGCGTGGGCAACAGAGCCTGCCGCGAGGACGACAAGACAGGCGGACACAAGAATTCGGCGCATGACGATCTCCAATTCGCAGCCGCATCATTCCAGCCGTCGCAAGCCTGCGCAATGCCGCAAGGCGCCAGTGGCGGATATTTGATGATACGAAACGGGCCGTATCGTTTAGGCAACGCGCTTGCGGTTGACACGGGCAACGCTCCTCGTCTATGAGCCACGCACAGTTCAAAGGCGCGTCTGTGGGCGCGCCTTAATAATTCGGCCCGTGACCGGGCCCAGACCGACGGGCAAGACCATGAAAATCAAGAATTCGCTCAAGGCGTTGAAGGCGCGTCACCGCGACAACCAGCTGGTTCGTCGCAAGGGCCGCATCTACATCATCAACAAGACCGCGCCGCGCTACAAGGCGCGCCAGGGTTGAGTTTTCGACGGAGGCTGCGCGCCTCCGTTCGCATGATACGACACTCACGCTAAATTCAGTTTGACGATCCGGCGTCGGGGGCTAGATTCCCGCGATGCGGATTCTTTTTGCATTTTTCACGGCTTTCCTCGTGTCCGGCGCTGTCTCGCTGCCGGCGTGGGCTGAAGATCCGACCACAACTCCGCCGACAGCACCTCCGGTCGTCAAGACGAAACAGGCGCGGCTCGATCAGCTGTTTGCCGATCTCAAGCGCGAACGCAATGAAAAGGCGGCCGAGCGCATCGCCGGACGGATCGGCAGCGAGTGGTCCCAGTCGGGCAGCGCCTCTATCGATCTGATGATGCAATGGTCGCAGAAGGCAATCGAAAACCAGAAATTCGATGTTGCACTCGATTTCCTTGATCAGGTGGTGACTTTGCAGCCGACCTATGCGGAAGGCTGGAACCGGCGCGCCACTGTTCATTTCATGATGAAGAACTACGGAAAATCGATGGCGGACATCGACCGCACCCTGCAGCTCGAACCACGCCATTTCGGCGCGCTTTCGGGCCTTGCTCAGATCATGGCCGAAACCGGCCACAAGCAGTCGGCACTCGAGGCCTGGCAGCGCGTTCTCGGCATCTACCCGATGATGCGCAGCGCCCAGGACCAGGTCGCCGCACTTTCCGAGGAGCTTGCCGGCGAAGGCATTTGAAGCCAGTAGGGCAATAGGGGAGTAAGGCAGTATGTAAGTGGTGTAGATTGCACTGCGGAACGCATGCCCCCTACTCCCCTACTCCCCTACTCCCCTACTCCCCTATAGGCCCGATCTACGCCGCTTGTTTCCGTGACGAGTTTCTCCACAAGCGCGGCGGCCGGCATCTGCCGCAGCTTCGCAACGCCCTGCCCGGCCCAAATGGGCAAGAAGTCAGCCCGCTTGCTTTCATCCTTCGCCATCGAAAGCGGCATGACCAGACTCGCCTGTAGCGGAAACGCCAGCGCAGCATCTTCCTCACCAGCCATTTCCATCACAAACCGGTTGCGCACCACGCGCGCTGGGCGGCCAGTGAAGCAGCGAGTCACCGACGTGCTCTCGTCGTTGGCCGAGCGCAATGCTGCGCGATAGACTGGCTGCACATTGGCTTCAGGACAGGCCAGGAAAGCCGTGCCGATCTGCACACCAGATGCACCAAGTGCAAAGCTGGCGGCAATGCCGCGACCGTCGAAGATACCGCCGGCGGCAATTACAGGCACCCGCACGGCATCAACAATCTGCGGTACGAAGGCCATGGTGCCGGCTGTGCCGATAGCAGGGTCGCCAGTGAATGTGCCGCGATGCCCACCGGCCTCGTATCCCTGGGCAATAATGGCGTCCACCCCTCCTGCCTCAAGCTGGCGCGCTTCCGAGACGGTGGTAGCCGAACACAAGACAGTACAGCCGGCCGCTTTCAACTGCTGCACAATTGCGGTGTCGGGTAGGCCGAAGTGGAAGCTGACCACCTTCGGGCGCAGCTCGAGCACAATTTCGAGACGCTCACGATCGAAGGTGGGGAAGGGCTCGCCCGGCTCGGGCACCGGTCCGAGGCCGACCTCCTCATAGCAGCCGCGAAGGCGGTCGCGCATAATTTGTGCAGCCGCATCATCGCGTGCCGGCGCCGGGTGCGCAAAGAAGTTGACGTTGACCGGACGATTGGTGGCGTGCTGTGTCGCCGTGAGCTGCTCGCGGATAGCCGCAGCAGGCAGAATACCGCATCCGAGCGAGCCTAGTGCCCCGGCATTGCTGACCGCCGCCGCGAGTTCCGGTGTGGTGACGCCGCTCATCGGCGCCTGGATTATCGGGTGCTCAATGCCGAGGAGTTCCAGAAGATCAGTGCGCATCCACATTGGATCACCCTCCTCTTTCTCCCAGGAGAGATTAGCTTAACTGACTTCCAGCTCAAGTCGAACAGGACCTTCGAACCGCCGGCTGCAGGCCGATGCAAGCTGGCGGAGTTCGGCGTCGATCCTAACCCGACTGCCGTCGATGCGCCGGGCTGGCGCCGTGTTTACGACGCGCCATGCAGCCGGCCGATCCGCCAGCCGCCGCCGGCATTAGCGTCCGACTTCCGATCCGACATAGGCGATGCGCAGCATGTTGGTCGAACCGGGCGTCCTGAGCGGAACGCCGGCCGTGATGATGACGCGGTCGCCGGGCTTGCCGAAACCTTCGTCGAAGGCGATGCGGCAGGCGCGATCGACCATGTCGTCGAGGTCGATGGCATCGGGAGAAACGACGCAATGCGTGCCCCACAACAGCGACAGCCGCCGCGCCGTGTTGAGGATCGGCGACAATGCGACGATCGGCACTTGCGGCCGCTCACGCGCGGCACGCAGGCCGGTTGTACCCGAGGCCGTGTAGGTGATGATGGCCGACAGCTTCAGCGTCTCGGCGATCTCGCGGGCAGCAAGCGAAATGGCGTCGGCGCCGGTCGCTTCCGGTTCCGAGCGCTGCGCGTTGATGATGCCGGCATAGGTCGGGTCGGTTTCGACCTTGGTGGCGATCCGGTTCATCATCGCCACCGCTTCGACCGGGTAGGCGCCGGCAGCGGACTCCGCCGAAAGCATGATCGCGTCGGCGCCTTCAAACACGGCGATCGACACGTCCGAGACTTCGGCGCGGGTCGGCACCGGCGCGGTGATCATCGATTCCAGCATCTGCGTGGCAACGACCACAGGCTTGCCGGCGCGGCGGGCGGCGCGGGTGATCTGCTTCTGAATGCCAGGCACGGCTTCGAGCGGCATCTCGACGCCGAGATCGCCGCGGGCGACCATCAGCGCATCCGAAAGCTCGATGATCTCGGCCAGCCGGGCGACGGCCTGCGGCTTTTCGATCTTGGCCATGATCAGCGCCCGGCCGCGCGCGATCTTGCGCGCTTCGGCCAGGTCCTCGGGCCGCTGCACGAAGGACAGCGCCACCCAGTCGACGCCGGTTGCCAGAACCGCGTCAAGATCCCGGCGGTCCTTTTCCGTCAGCGCGCCGACCGGCAGGTCGGTGTCGGGCAGGCTGACGCCCTTCTTGTCGGAAATGGTGGTGCCGGCGACGACGGTGCAGACGATCGCCTTGCCGTTGCTGCTGACCGCCTTGAGCTCGAGCTTGCCGTCGTCGATCAGCAGGCGATGACCGGCCTCGACCGAACGCAGGATTTCGGGATGCGGCAGGTAGACCCTCTTCGAATTGCCGGGCTCGGGATTGTCGTCGAGCGTGAAGGTCTGGCCGACGGTCAGCACTTCTTTGCCGTTGGCGAACTTACCGACGCGCAGCTTTGGCCCTTGCAGGTCGGCGAGAACGCCGATCGGCCGGCCGACCGCCTCCTCGACAGCACGAATGCGGCCGACAAGCGTCCGCATCAATTCATGGTCGGTGTGGCTCATATTGATCCGGAACACGTCAGCGCCGGCTTCGAACAGCTTCTTCAGCATCTCCTCGGACGAGGAGGCCGGACCGATGGTGGCGAGGATCTTGACCTTGCGGCTACGTCTCATTGACTGTTTGTTCCCGGGGCGGCTGCAGCGCCATCCGTTGCGGGCTCGTCAGTCAGCTGGACCATCCAGCTTGCCTGCTCGCCCGTGTCATATTCCTGAAATCCGGCGCGCTGAAAGCCCCGGGCGACGCAGTCGGTAACGCCGGCGATCTTGAACTCTTTTTCGGCCACGCACATGTTGATCGGGCCATCCCAGCGTCCGCCGCGCTCGGCGTCTTCTGCATAAAGATAGTAAAACCTTGATGACAACGGTCCCTCGATGAGCGTCTTGCAGCTCGATCCTTCGATGTGCCACCAGCCTTCGGTGATCCAGCCGGCCTTGGCGCGATAGCCGATGCCGACGCCGACCAGGTTCTGCGTGGCGTTGCAGACCCGGAAATCGGCCCGTGCCGGCGAGGCCGTGATCACCGCGAAAAGGCCCATTGCCGGTATCAGGAGCGGCATGGCCAAGGCATGGCGCACACGCAGCCTGCCGGCGAAACCCATCCTGAAACCCCTCAAGAACCACATTTGCATCTCTCAACGCCCCTTTTCGGAAAAGTCCGTACGCATGTCAACGCGCCGATCTGTCCAATTCCAATCGATTTAGAAGGCTCCGGCGCGCTTGCGATCGCCCCTGCTCAGTTTTTTGGCAGAAACCGTGGCCAAACAACGGCATTGCGCAAGCGTTCTCTTCGTGGAATGACGATACCACCCTCCCAGGAAGCCCGCGAACAGACCTTTCCCGCCGATGACCCGATCCACAGTTTTCGCGCCTTTCGACATCGTCGAAGGCGACCGCAAGCGCGGCATGGTGCTTTTGGCCGATCATGCTCGCCGCGACCTGCCGGAGGAATATGGCAGCCTTGGCCTGCCAGCGGCGGAGTTCGATCGCCACATCGCCTACGACATCGGCGTCGAGACTGTAACCCGCGAACTCGCAAGTCTGCTCGGCGTTCCGGCGGTGCTTGCCAATTTTTCACGGCTGCTGATCGATCCCAATCGCGGCGAGGACGATCCAACGCTGATTCGCCAGCTCTATGACGGCACCATCATCCCGGGAAATTATCCCATGGCGCCGGAGGAACGCGAAAGACGTCTGGACCGCTTTTACCGCCCCTATCATGATGCCGTCGGCGCCATGATCGCCTCGGTGGCGCAAGCGTCCGCGCAGGCACCTTTCATCTTTTCGGTGCATTCCTTCACGCCGACCATGCAGGGCTTCGTGCGGCCGTGGCACGTCGGCATATTATGGGATCTCGACGATCGCGTTGCGCGGCCGCTGATCGACATGCTCACCAAGGACAAGAGCCTCATCGTCGGCGACAACGAACCCTATGACGGCGCACTACGCGGCGACACCATGTTCAGGCACGCCATCGTCAACGGATTTGCCCATGCGCTGCTCGAGATCCGCCAGGACCTGATCGCCGACCTTAAGGGTGCCCTCGAATGGGCCGAGCGGCTGGCGCCGATCGTTGACGCGATCGATCGACGTGCCGATATACATGCGGTGAAAATATTCGGCTCGCGCACCGGACCGGTGTGACGAAAGGCCCAAGGGACGCCAAAGACATGACCGAACTCAGCGACGAACAAAAGCGCGATTTCGAAGCCGCTGCCTTCCGCCGGCTGGTCGCGCATCTGCGCGAGCGTTCCGACGTGCAGAACATCGACCTGATGAACCTCGCCGGCTTCTGCCGCAACTGCCTGTCCAACTGGTACCGCGATGCGGCGCAAGCCGAGGGTGTCGAACTCAGCAAGGAACAGTCGCGCGAGATCATCTACGGCATGCCCTATGCCGAGTGGCAGGCACTGAACCAGATCGAAGCCTCCGATGCCAAGAAGGCCGAGTTCGAGGCAAGGCGCCCCAGGAATCACTAGGGGGGAGGACGCCGTGCCTAAGATTGACGTTGCCGACGTGCCCGGACGCAAGGGCTCATCCTATCCACCGCCGTTCGATGCACCCTGTGCCGAACGCGTGCGGCAGCGGCTGGGCAACGCGGGCGGGCTCACCGACTTCGGCATCAATCTCATGCGCCTGCCGCCGGGCAACTGGTCGAGCCAGCGCCACTGGCATTCGCACGAAGACGAATTCGTCTACGTGCTTGAAGGCGAGCTGATGCTCGTCGAAGATGCCGGCGAGACGGTGCTGCGCGCCGGTGACTGCGCGGCCTTTCCGAAAGGATCCGGCAACGGCCATCACATGATTAATAAATCGGGCGCGATGGCGATCTATCTCGAAGTCGGTTCGCGCTGGCCCGACGACGTCGCCACCTGCTCCGACATCGACATGATGAGCGCCAACGCTGATGGCCGGTTTGTGCACAAGGATGGCGCGCCTTATCCCGAGCCGTAAGGATTTCGGAGTGGACCGCCGAGATGGTTGGCCGACGCGAGAGGACGTCGCGTCTGGTCCAAGCACTTTCGGCAAAGAGCGCTTGACTGTGAATTGAATCGATCTAATTTGCCGCGCGAAGCCATTTCCGGACCGGATTCTACCCGATGGACGCGCAGAAAATGACGCAGACCGCGATTCGTGGACGCTGGGCAGTGGCCGGCATCTTCCTCGCCAATGGATTCCTGACCGGGAGCTGGGCGCCGCAGATCCCGGTGTTCCTCACCCGGCTGGACATCAGCAAATTCACGCTCGGCCTGTTGATTCTGTTGTTCGGGGCAGGGGCCGTAACCGCCATGACCTGGTGCGGCCATCTGATCTCGAAGCATGGCTCGCGCACTGTGCTGCGCTGGTTCGGACTTGCCGGCAGCTTCGGCCTGTTGGTCGTGGCTCTGGCCCCCAACGTGCCCTTGGCGGCAATCGCCATGTTCATCTTCGGCGGTTCGATCGGCGGCATGGACGTCGCCATGAATGCCAATGCAGTGGCAGTCGAACGGCGGCTGTCCCGTGCCATCATGTCGTCCTCGCACGGCTTCTGGAGCCTTGGCGGTTTCGCTGGCGGCGCTTTGGGCGGTTTCGCCATCCAGAACTACGGTCACCTCGCCCATGCGACGGTGGTGACGGCTCTTGCCTTTGCCGTCATCGCCGTAGCGATCCGCTACCTGATCGCCGAGGACAAGCACCCAGTCGCCGAGCACCACAAATTCGCGCTACCGGCAAACCCGCTGGTCTATCTGGTTGGGCTGATGGCACTGCTGACGATGATCTCCGAAGGTGCGGTGCTCGACTGGGCGGCGCTGTATCTCAGGCAGGAGCTCGGCGCCGATCTTGCCATCGCAGGCCTGGCCTACGCCGCCTTTTCCGGTGTCATGGCCGTCATGCGCTTCCTTGGTGATGGCGTCCGCAACCGTTTCGGGGCCGTTACGACGTTGCGCGCCTCGGCTCTTGCCGCTGCTGCCGGCATGCTGGTGGCCGGGCTGGCTCCCTCGCCGTGGCTCGCCATTGCCGCCTTCGCCTTTTGCGGCCTCGGCATTGCCAACATGGTGCCGATCATCTTTTCGGCCGGCGGCAACCAGGAGGGCATGGCGTCCGGCACCGGCATGAGCGTCGTCACCACAATGGGTTACTCAGGCATTCTGGTGGCGCCGTCGGCGATCGGCTTCATCGCCGAACACTCGAGCTTCGGCCCGATCTTCGTCGCTCTGTCCGGGCTGCTGATCGTCGTGCTGTTGATGGCCGGCCTCGCTCACCGCGCTGAATTCGCAGCCGAGGCAGCACCGGCTGAATAGCGCTTGAACTCTTCGTAGAGGAAATCCGCGACGCGGCGGATGCGGACGCTTGTACGCACGTCGCGGTGCATGGCGAGCCACACCGGCAGCGTCGGCAGCGGAAGACCCGGCAGCACTGTCTCGACCAGCGGATCACGGTCGGCGAGCGGCTCCTGGCCAAAGCCGATGCCGTTTCCCGCCCGCACCGCTTCCCACAGCACGATCTGATTATCGGTCCTGAAGCGGAAGGCATTGCGGGCAAGCGGGACGCCGAACTGGGCAAAGCCGCGAATGATCTCATCGCTGCGGTCGAAGCCGACCAGATCATGGCCGGCGAGATCGCGGGCCTCGCGCGGACGGCCACGCCGGTCGAGATAGGATTTTGCCGCGCAGGCGCGGAGCGGAATGTCGGTCACCTTGCGCGCGACCAGTTCATTCTGCGCCGGCTTGACCATGCGAATGGCGATATCGGCATCGCGACGCAGCAGATTCTCGACCTGGTTCGAGGCGACGATCTCGACCTCGATACCCGGCTCCTCGAAACCAAGCCTCGCCATCATTTCCGGCAGTACATAGGCGGCCACCACTTCGCTGGCGGCAATGCGCACCGTACCCTCTATCGCCTCGACCGATCCCAGCGCCAGCAGCGAAAAGGCGCTTGCCTGCTCGCTCACCGCGCGACCCTGTTCAAAGAGCGTGCTGCCTGCTTCCGTGAGCGCATAGCCACGCCGCCCACGCCGGAACAGGGTGACGCCGAGCGCCTGTTCCAGCTCGGCGATGTGGCGGCCGAGCGTCGGCTGGCTTGCGGCAAGTTTTCGCGCGGCGGCAGACAGGCTGCCGGTCTCCGCCACCGTGACGAAACTCTTGATCAGGTTCCAATCGATATCCATTCAAAATTGAATATCAGATCGCCAGCTTTAGTCAATTTTCATTCGCTTGCGAAGAGACCACAACAGGGTCGCAACACAAACACGGAGACGAACAATGACCAAGATCGCAATTCTCGGCGCCAACGGCCGGCTCGGCCGTGCGGTGGCCAAGGCCTTCCTCGATGCCGGCTACGATGTCCGCGCCGTCACCCGCGGCGGCAAGGTGCCGGCCGAGCTCAAAGGCGCCACGGCAATCGCCGGCGACGCGCTCGACCGCAACGCGCTGATCCGCGCCACCGAAGGCGTCGACATCATCTTCAACGGCCTCAACCCGCTCTACACCGACTGGGGCAAGTGTCTGCCGATGGCGGAGAACGTCATGGCTGCCTGCCGGGCGAACGGCGCACTGCATCTCTTCCCGGGCACCGTCTACAATTACGGCTCGCCGATGCCGGCGGTGATCGCCGAAGACACGCCGTTTCGCCCGACGACGGAAAAGGGCCGCATCCGCGTCGCCATGGAAGATCTGTTTCGCCGCGAGGCCGACGCGGGTCGGGTGCGCACGATCCTGCTGCGCGCCGGTGATTTCTTCGGCGGCACCGGCAGCGGATCGTGGTTCGATCTGGTTGTCGCCGCCAAGATGACCAAGGGTATCTATACGGCACCGGGACCGGTCGATCTCGTGCATGAATGGGCCTATCTGCCCGACCTGGCCAAGGCCTTCGTCGGGCTGGCTGACAATCTCGACAAGCTCGGCTCATACGAGGCGCTGAATTTTCCTGGCCATGCGGTGACCGATCTGGACATCAAGGCGGCCGCGGAGAAAGCGCTCGGGCGCGCGCTGAAGCTGACGAAGATGCCGTGGTGGGTGCTGCGCGCCGGCAGCCCGTTCGTGGCGATGTGGCGCGAGATCGTTTCGATGTCCTATCTCCGCTTCGAGCCGCACCGGCTGGCTTCAGCCCGGCTGGAAGGCATTATCGGTACGATCCCGCACACGCCGCTGGAAGATGCAGTATCGGAAGCGCTTGAGGATATCGGCGTCGCCACAACCAAGCCGGTGCAGCAAGCTGCCCAATAAGGAAGTTGAAAAAGACGGATGGTCTGACGGTCATCCGCCGCTTGTCCGGACCAATGATTGCGCTCAGATCCGGCCCATCAACAGCAGCACCAAGACAACGATCAGGATGACGCCGACGATGCCCGATGGGCCGTAACCCCAGGACCGAGAATGCGGCCACGCCGGAACCGCGCCGATCAGGATAAGAATAAGAATAATGATGAGAATGGTGCTGATCGTCATCAGAAAATCCTCGCTTTGAGGTTGCAATGACGAAACAATGCAGAAGGCCGCCCATTGTTCCCGGGCGGCCTTTGCTTGATCAGGGCAGCAATCGGACTCTATTCGGCGGCCTTCGGGAAGGCGATCGCCGGCTCGGCGCCCAGATCGGCGTCCAGGCCTTTCGACGGGATATCGGCCTTGCGACGCCCCAACAGGCTACTGAACCAGCCACGGCGCGCACCGGGTTTGACCTTGGCGCGCGTGAACACCATCAGCATCGACGGCGTTACCACCAGCGTCAGCACGGTGGCGAAGGACAGCCCGAAGACGATCGCCGAAGACAGCGAAATCCACCATTGCGTCGACGGCGCGTTGATCGTCGTCTCGTGGTGGAAGATTTCGAGGCCGAGGCCGAAAGCGATCGGCAGCACGCCAAGAATCGCCGACACTGCCGTCAGCACCACCGGGCGGGCACGTTCGCGGCAGGTCTGCAGAACGGCTTCGTATTTGTCCCAGCCCTCTTCGCGCAACCGGTCATAGGTGTCGATCAGCACGATGTTGTTGTTCACCACCACGCCGGCCAGCGCGATGACACCGATGCCCGACATGACGATGCCGAATGCCTCTCCCGTCAGCAGCAGCCCGAGGAACACGCCGATCGTCGCCATGACCACGCAGGACAGTACCAGCCAGACGCTGGTGAACTTGTTGAACTGCGCCAGAAGCACGATGAAGATCAGGAAGATCGCCGCACCGAAGGCTTTGCTGAGGAAGGCCCCGGCCTCCGCACTGTCCTCATTCGAACCGGCAAGCTTCCAGCGAATGCCGCTGCCGAGGTTCATGTCGGCGACAGCTTTGGTGACCTCCTGCTGGACGGCAGCCACCTGGGCGCCGGCAGCGACGTTGGCCTGGACGACCACCGTTCGCGCGCCGTCGATGCGGTTGAGGATACCGACCGTCGGCTCCGGCTTGCGCACGACGAAGTTCGAGATCGGCACCGAGCCTTGCGCGGTCTGCACCCTGAGTTCGTCGAGCGTCGACAGCGTGCGCCGATCTTCGGGCAGGCGCAGCCTGATGTCCACCGCATCGTCGGCGCCGGCGGGCCGGTACTCGCTGAGCTTCAGCCCGTTGGTCACCAATTGCACGACCGTCCCGACCGCGGTCGGACTGATGCCGTACTGCGCCGCCTTTGCGCGATCGACTTCAAGCGCCCAGTCGACGCCGGGCGGCGCCAGACCGTCGGAAATATCGATGACGCCGGGCACCTTGGCAATGCGCGCGGCGACCGCGCGGGCCTTGTCGTCAAGGCCCTTCGGATCGACGGCCGAAAGCCTGATCTGGATCGGCTTGCCGGTGGGCGGGCCGGCTTCCGGCACGCGAACCTCGACGTCGACACCGGGAATGCCGGCCATCACGCCGCGCAGTTCGTCCAGGATTGAGTTCGCCGATTTGCGCTCGCGCCAGTCGACGAATTCGTACTGGATCACGCCGACCACATCTTCCGGAACGTCCTGGCCGCCGCCCTGCGTCTTGCCTACACGCGTATAGACGGACTTCACGCCCGGCCAACCGAGCAGCCGATTTTCCGCCGTCTTGGTGGCCGCGTCCATTTCGGCAAGCGAAAGATTGCCACGGGCGTGGACATAGAGCAGGCCGTAGTCAGGCTCGACATTCGGGAAGAATTCGACGCCGGCGCCGAATTTCGAATAGGCGTAGCCGACGCCGAACAACAGCGCCACAGTGAGGACAAGCACGGTGATGGGATAGTGCACCGCCTGCTTGACCACGGCCATGTACCAGCCGTCGCGATTGTCGTCGGGGTGATGGGCCGGCGCCTTGGCAAATATCGCGCCCAGCGTCGGCGCGAAGACCAGCGCATAGAGCATCGAGGCCGAGAGCGTCACGATCAGCGTGATCGGCATATATTTCATGAAGTCGCCGATGATGCCCGGCCAGAACAACAGCGGCGAGAAGGCGGCAATGCGCGTCATCGTCGCCGCGATGACCGGGCCGGCCATGCGCTTGGCGGCAAGCGCGAACGCCTCTTGCTTCGGCATGCCCTCGCTCATGCGACGCTCGGCGAATTCTGTGACGATAATGGCGTCGTCGACCAGCATGCCGACCGCCAGGATGAGGCTGAACAGCACGATCATGTTGATCGTGTAGCCCATCATCGCCAACAACAGGATGCCGATCAGGAAGGACGAGGGGATGGCCAATCCGATCAGCAGCGAGGCACGGCCGGACAGCGCGTAGAGGATAACGATGAACACCAGGATGACGGCGATCATCACGTGGTTCTGCAGGTCGCCGAGCAACTGGTTCACGAAAACGGACTTGTCTTGCGTGTAGGTGACGTGCATGCCCTCCGGCATCGTCTTGATGAAGGCGTCGGACACCTCCCTGACCTTGCCAATCGTATCGATCAGGTTGGAGCCGATGCGCTTCTTCACCTCGATGGCAATCGCCGGCTTGCCGTCGAGGCGGGTAACCGTCTCGGCGTCCTTGAAGGTCGAGCGGATGGTGGCGATATCCTTGGCCTGCACCACGGCATTGGGTCCGGCGACGACCGGAAGCGCCGCCACATCCTCTGGCGTCTCGATAAGCGACGGCACCTTGACTGCGTATTTGCCCTCGGACCCTTCGATATTGCCGGCGGCGACAAGACTGTTGGAAGCGCCGACCGCACCGATCAACTGGTCGAGCTGCAGCCCGTAGGAAGACAGCTTCATCGGATCGATGACCACTTCGACGAGGTCGTCGCGCGCACCCTGCAGCGAGCCCTCGAGCACGCCAGGCACTTCCTCGATGCGGTCGCGCAACTCGCGCGCCGCCGCCGTCAGCACGCGCTCGGGCACCTCGCCCGACAGCGTCACGACCAGGACGGGGAACTCGGAGATGTTGACCTCTGAGACCACGGGCTCCTCGGCCGCTTGCGGCAGGTCGGCCTTGCCGTCCTGCACCTTGCTGCGCGTGTCCTGCAGCGCGGTGGCGAGATCCGTCTGTGGCTGGAATTCGACCAGCACATAACCGCCGCCCTGGAAGGCGGCCGAGCGCATCTCCTTGAGGCCCTTCAGGCTCTTCAGCTTGGCTTCCATCGGCCGCAGCAAGAGGCGCTCGGAATCTTCCGGCGAGATGCCCTGGTAGATCAGGCTGACATACATCATCGGAATCGGAACGTCCGGTTCCGCTTCCTTCGGCGTCGACTGGTAAGCAACCGCACCGGCAAGGATGAGAAAGACCAGGACCGAAATGGTCAGCCGGGCATTGCTGATTGCAAGTTTGACGATGTCCATGATTACTGCGTCCCGGTCGTCGCTTCGCCCAACAGCTTTTGGATGGTCGCCTGGTCCGCTTCGACCGGCTTGACCACTTCGCCTTCCTTCACCAGCTCCTGGCCGGCGACGATGATGCGGGCGTCGGCCGGAATGCCGCCGAGCACCAGGCCGGTCGGCGTGTCGTCGACCAGGTCGATCGGGAAGAACACGACCTTGTCGTCCTTGTCGACGGCGCGGATGCCGAGGTCGCCCTTGTCGCCGAGCGTCACCACCGAGCGCGGCAGCATGACGGCGTCGGTCGGCTGGGCGCTGAGCGCGATTTCGGCCGTCATGCCGGCCGGTACGGAACCATCTGCATTCGGGATGGCGACTTCGACCCGGAAGGTACGGGTTGCCGAAGATGCATCCCGGCTGATGTAGCGCACGATGCCCTCGACGTTCTGGCCGCTGACCAGACGCACATTCGCCTTGTCACCGATCTTCAGATAGCCGAGATCGCGTTCGCTGACCTCGCCGCGCGCAATCACCGGGTCGAGGCTGAGAATAGTAGCCACCTCGCCGCCCTGCATCACGGAACTGCCAAGCTCCACCGGCACCCGGTCGATAACGCCGTCGAAGGGCGCCTTCACCTCGTTGCGGTCGAGTTCGGCTTGCGCTGCGTCCAGTTGCGACTTGGCCAGCGTCAGGTTGGAGCGGGCTGTATCGAGCTGCAACTTGGGCAGATTGCCGGTTTTCATCAGCCGCAGGGCAGCAGCCAGCTCTGCCTCCCGCTGCACGACAAGCTGCTTGGCATTGTCGACCGCCGAGATTTTTTCCTCGGCGGCAAGCATCAGGATCAGGTCGCCGGTCTTGACGTGCTGACCCTGCTTGACCGGCAGCTTGTCGATAACGCCGGCGACGCGTGTCGCCAGGACGGCGCGCTTGTCGGCTTCGGTCAGTCCGGAAATGCGGATAGCGCGTGCATAGGTGCGCCGCGGCGGGGTTATGACCGCGACCGTGCGTAACGGCGCCTTGGGCTGTTCCGCCTCGGCAGTCCCCGGCTTGGCAGCCCCCTGTTCGCCAGTTTGGGGCTTGCCTGCGTCGGCTGTCTTGGGCTGCTCGACCTCTCCTGCCTTGGGCTTGTTGTCGGCGGACGCGCTGCCGACGGACGAGAACTCGCCTGTCGCCATCCAGCCGGCGAAACCGATGAGCACAACAATGGCTGCAAGCTTGTGAAACCTGAATTTCGGCATCGTTATTTTTCCAGTGCGCGGGGTTCGGCCAAGCCGCATCTTCTACTTGGGGCGCGTCGCCGATATGGGTGCGCGCGAGGCCGTATTCAAATTGCCGTGATCGGCGAAGCGCGCTTCTACCTCAAAGTTGCGGCGCAATATAGTCAGAAAAGTTGATGGATTGTTGCTTTGTCCGCAAAGATGCGGCTGCAGCATCGGCTGTTGATCGCCAAAACAGCGGTATGGCAGCAATTGTCAGGATGATCGGACAGATTGCGATGTCATCTGCTTTGCGGAGGAGCGAGAGCAATTCCAGGAAAGTGTGAAACGGTTTCCGTCCGGAATTGCGTCAAACAAAAAGAAAAAAGATAGAGCGGTTCGGCGTTTCCGAAAGGATTGACCGTTCTAGGCCGGACGGCGGGCGGCCTCGGGCTGCTTGCGCGCAGCAAGAAACTCCTTGACCCGCCGGCCCGGCGCGGGCCCGCGTACCGGCTTCAGGCCGTCATCGAGCTCGCCGGACAGATCGATCGTCGGCCGCTTGCCGACGGCGTCGTAGTTTTCTTCCAGCCAGTCACTGGCCGCGGTGCGGCCGAGGTCGCGCAGATAAGCAAGGAACGCCCATTCGGCATTGACCTTGGACGATGCCGACAAATCCTTGAACGCTTCGTCGGCATCGATGCGGTGCATGCGTATGTCGCGATATTCGCCGTGCGGCAGTCGGCCGGCGGCGATCAATTCCTTGACGAAGGCGATCGAGCGGAATTCGCGCAACAGCCCGGCATTGAAGGTGATCTCGTCGATGCGGTTTTGAATCTCATTGGCGCTCTTCGGCGTCCCCTCGCGGACCACCGGATTGATCTGAACCAAAAGCACGTCCTCGGTGGCCGCCGTCTTGAAGAACGGGAACAGTGCCGGGTTGCCGCCATAACCGCCATCCCAATAGGGCACGCCCTTGATCTCGACGGCACGGAACAATTGCGGCAAGCAGGCCGACGCCATCACCGTGTCGAGGTCGATCTCGCCGTCCGAGAAGACCCGCAACTGGCCGGTCTCGACATTGGTAGCGGAAATGAACAGTTCAATCGACTTGCAGGCGCGCACATTGTCGAAATCGATCTCACGTTCGACCACATCGCGCAGCGGATTGATGGCGAGCGGATTGGCGACATAGGGCGAAAATACCCGAGACATCGTATCGAACAGGAAATAGCCAGGCGTGTTCTCGATCGACCAATTGCCCCAGGCGACGTCCCAAGGCATGCGCTGCACCGGGCTGAAGCGGCCCTTTGCCGCCACCGCACGCCAGAAATCGTCGAGCTTGCGCCGCGCACCCTCGACGCCGCCGCGGACAAAGCCGTCGGCCAGCGCCACGGCATTCATGGCGCCGGCGCTGGTGCCCGAAACCGCCGTTATGTCGAGGCGCCCGTCCTCCAGCAGCCGATCGAGCACGCCCCAGGAAAACGCCCCGTGCGAGCCGCCGCCTTGCAGCGCGATGTTGATCTTCTTTGGCTCTTCCACCTTGCCGTTCTTCGGCATGGCGTGGCCCTTGACCGCTGGATGGCTCACTGAGCGGTCCAGCCGCCATCGACAGAGATGTGCGTGCCGTTGATCTGCGCCGCCGCATCCGAGCATAGGAACACTGCCACCGCCGCAACCTGCTCGACGGTAACGAACTCCTTGGTCGGCTGCTTTTCGAGCATGACCTCGCGGACCACCGTCTCGCGGTCCATCTTGTTGGCCTTCATCTGGTCGGGGATCTGCGCCTCGACCAGCGGCGTCAGCGCATAGCCCGGACAAATGGCATTGCAGGTGATCTTGTCGCGCGCCAGCTCCAGAGCGACAGTCTTGGTCAAGCCCATAATGCCATGCTTGGCCGAGACATAGGCCGACTTGAACGGCGACGCGACCAAGCCGTGCGCCGAGGCGACGTTGACGATCCGGCCGCCACCGGCCTGTTTCATCAACGGAATGGCGGCGGCGATGGTGTGGAAGGCCGATGACAGGTTGATGGCGATGATCGCATCCCACTTCTCGATCGGGAAGCTTTCCACCGGCGCGACATGCTGGATGCCGGCATTGTTGATCAGGATGTCGACCGAGCCGAATGCCTCGGCTGCCTTCGCCACCAAAGCCCGGCACTCGGCCGGCTTCGACATGTCGGCTTTGACATAGGCGGTCCTCACCTTGTGGTGCTTCGCGATCGCGTCTGCGATGGCGTGGTCGTCTGCGGTATCGGAAAAGGAATTGACGACGAGGTTGCAGCCTTCGGCCGCGAGCGCGTGGGCAATGGCCAGGCCGATGCCCGAGGTAGAACCCGTGACGATGGCGGTTTTTCTGGTAGTCAAGGCTGGCTATTCCTTTGAAGTGGGTTCCCGCGGAACCATGTTGCACTGCAGCATATAGGTTCTCTGCCATCCAAGAACAGCGGATGTGTGGAGCAATGACATGAAATTTTTGTCATGAGGACCTCTCTTATCTCGACGAGAGAGGTGTCCAGCACCGGCTATTGCGACCGGCTTCCGCAAGTATGCGAGGGAAAAATCCTCAAGCGACGAGGTCTGGGACCGGCCCGATATAGCGCGACTGCGGCCGGATCAGCCGTCCGCTCGTCTGCTGCTCGCGCGCATGGGCAATCCAGCCGGCGACGCGCCCGGCAGCAAAGACATTGGTGAACGCCTCCTTCGGAAAGCCCGCCGCCTCCAGCAGAAGTGCTGTGAAGAACTCGACATTGGTCTGGAGCGAGCGCGACGGCTTGGCGATGCGAAGCACTTCGAGCGCCGCTTGCTCCACGCTCTCGGCAAACGCCAGCCGGTGGCCGGCTTCGCCCTTGGCGCCGAGTTGCCGCACCACCGCTTTCAGCACGTCGGCACGCGGATCGCGCACGCGGTAGATGCGATGCCCGAAGCCCATGATGCGCCGGCCGCGCCCGATCTCGTCACGCAGCCAGCCGGCGGCGTCGCCATGCGCCTCGATCGCATCCAGCATCTCGATCACCGGACCTGGGGCGCCGCCATGCAGCGGCCCCTTGAGCGCTCCGAGCCCGGCCAGCACCGCCGAAGTAAGCCCGGCCTGCGTCGAAGCGACCACGCGCGTGGCGAAGGTCGATGCGTTGAGGCCATGGTCGCAAACCGTCACGAGATAGGCATCGAGTGCCTTCGCCAACTTCGGCGAGGCCGCAATGCCGGTCAGCATCCGCAGCATGTCGGCGGCATGATCGGCCTTGCTATCGGGCGCAATCGGGCTTTCGCCGCGCTGCAAGCGCAGCAAGGCCGGCGTCAGCACGGCAGGTGCTGCAACCAGCCGCAGCGCGTCCGGCAATTTGCCGCCGTCCGGCAGCAGCGCAATGCCGGCGCGCATCGCGCTGTAGATATCGAGGGATGTGAGAAACGGCAGCAAGGGTTCGATCTGCTCGAACACTTCGCTGCGCGCCCGACCGATCGCGTTCGCCAGTTCCTTGTCGCCGGGAAGATCGTCGAAAAAGCCGTCGAACAGCAGATGGACCACCTCGGCGTATTTCCAGCGGCCTGCCAGTTCGGGCAACGAATGGCCCCGGATGGTCAGGCGGCCGCCAAGACCGTCAACATCGGAGAGCACCGTTTCCGCCGCCACCACATCATCGAGCCCATTCGCCATTGGTTTTCTCCTTGACCCTTTCCGCGCGGTAGATAAGGGTTGGCGATTGGATCATCAATCTTGATCAACAGAATCAACATGACAGGACTCACATGACGGAGTGGCTGACGCGGGACGAGGCCCTGGAGCGTCTCAAGGTGCGCGCCCAGACGCTCTATGCCTATGTCAGCCGCGGACGCATCGGCATGCGGCCGGATGGGGCGGATCCACGCCGTAGCCAGTATCGCGCCGACGACATCGCGGCGCTGGCGAGCCGCCGGGCGCGCGGCCGAAATCCTCAGGCCATCGCCGAAAGTGCAATTGCCTGGGGTGAGCCGGCGATAGCCACCACGATCTCGACCGTTTTGCACGGCCGCCTCGTCTATCGCGGCCAGGATGCGGTTGCACTCTGCGAGGCTGCCACGCTGGAGCAGACGGCAAACCTGCTTTGGGCGTCTGACGCACCAGTGTCGTTTGTCTCGGCGAGCCGCCATGGCAACGGCGCAACTGGCCGGCCGGCCGCCTTCGCGGGATTGGCCGCGTTGGCGGCCACCGGCCGGCCTTCGCTCGGCCGCCGATCAGCTTCGCTCAACCACGATGCCGCCGGCGCCATCGCCGCCCTGGCCCAGGCGCTCGGCGCGATTCCCGGAACCGGTGCCGTGCACGAAAGGCTGGCGCGGGGATGGTCGCTCGATGCGGCCGGCGCAGACTTGATCCGCCGCTCGCTCGTACTGTTGGCCGATCACGAATTGAACGCATCGACCTTCGCCGCACGGGTCGCCGCGTCCACCGGCGCACCTGTTTCGGCCTGCCTGCTTGCCGGCCTCGCCACGCTCTCCGGTCCGCGCCATGGCGCCGCCGCGGAGGCCGTCATGATATTGGGTGAGGATGCGCAGAGATTGGGGCCGGATGCGGCCGTCGGACGCTGGCTCGGTCACGACATGCCACTGCCCGGATTTGGCCATCCGCTTTATCCCGAAGGCGATCCGCGCGCCGAACCTTTGCTGGCCGCTATCGATGTCGATGATGGGCTGCTGCGGCTTTGCGATGCGGCCTTTGCGGCAACGGGCATGCGCCCGAACGTCGATTTCGCCTTGGCTGCGCTGACGCGCAGCCTCCGCTTGCCGTCCGATGCGCCGTTCCGTCTGTTCGCGCTCGGCCGCAGCGTCGGCTGGGCCGCGCACGCGGTGGAACAGGTGACAAGCAACGGCCTGATCCGGCCACGCGCCCGCTACCAGGGACCGCTGCCGGAGTTCCATTAGCTGGCGGCGCAATCCCGGGCCCTTTTTTTGGGTGCTGGCGGATTTAAGCTTTAGATGGAATGGTCATACGGCTCATGAAAAGTCGGAGAGCCCGCTGCGCGGCCAGGGCTGGCGGCTCGGACGGATGCCATTCCCGGAAATGACCATCGAGCGCCATGCGTGCCAACCCATACACGAGTGCACGCGCGGCAAGCACGAGATGATCAAAGTCGGTGTCGGGAGCAAGCCGACCGTGTTGTTGCGCTTGCGTCAGCAAGTCGATCATCCTCCGCCGAATAGCCTCATTCTGATGACGAAGGCTGTCCGACGCTTCAAAATCAATTAGGGTTCTGGAACTGATGATCTGGAAATGCGTGGGGTTGGTAATTGCCCATTCCAGATAGCCTTGTCCGATTGCTTCGAAAGCCTCAATGGGATCTGCGCTGCCGATTTTCGACTGCGCCTTGGCAACAGCCTCTGTCAGCCGATCCATGGCCTGTTCGGCGACCGCGGTTAGCAACGCTGTTTTCGATCGAAAATGCCGGAATGGTGCGCCGGGTGAAACGCCGGCACGTTTTGCGGCTTCGCGTACGGAGACATGCTCGGCTCCCCGTTCCTCGATGATCTCCACGGTTGCCGCGATCAAGGCCTCGACAAGATTGCCGTGATGGTATCGCTTGGCATGTCCGGCTTCGTCGGAATCAGTAGTCTTGGTCATCTCAGCCAAATAGCACGAGAGCGGAATGTAAACACTGATTATTTCCCTTGCGTTCGAGCCCTGCGTATGTAATCAATGTTTACATCGCAACGGAGGTTACCATGTTTCGCATCACCGCAACGACTGCCCTCGCTTTCTCCTTATTGTCGCTCGTGTCTGCCGAGGCCGAGGATCGGCCCACCCTGGAAATCGCCTGCCGACCGCAGGTTCAGTTGTCGAACTGGGCAATGCTCCTGAGAAGGCGATAGGCGTCGTCGTCAGGAGCAACTTCAGGCTGCTCCCTGCGGGTGAGTGTGAGGAAATCAGCCAATGCGGCCACGTGCATATGAAGATCGATCCCGACGGAGACACCTGCAACATCCCCGGCAAGTCGTACAACAGCATGAACAGCGACTTTGGCGGTGACCTTATCAAGGCCCGTTTCGGCCATTGCCCGAATGCCGCCGGCAGACACGTAATCGGCGTGCTTCTTGCCGATGATCATCACCGGCCCATTCTAGTAGACGGCAAACCTGTTACCGCTCTGGTGACGGTGACCACGAAATAGAGCATGCCACGATGCATAGCATGGATGACATCTCCGCCTTTCGAGACGAAGATGTTTATCACACGGTCTGCTGAAGGAAGTTTCGGCCGGCACTTCGCCAGCCGGCAGTC
The DNA here is from genome assembly GCF_040323385.1 of Mesorhizobium sp. M0045. Lineage (NCBI taxonomy): Bacteria > Pseudomonadati > Pseudomonadota > Alphaproteobacteria > Hyphomicrobiales > Phyllobacteriaceae > Mesorhizobium > Mesorhizobium sp. M0045. The sequence goes on along the minus strand of NZ_JAMYUY010000003.1, from coordinate 63,698 downwards.
AGGACATCGTGTCGAGCTTGCGCTGCATCGCGGCGATCTGCTCCTTCAGTTCCTGAAGGTCGTCGGGTTTTTCCGGTGTTTCCTTCCTGGCCGGTTCGGCCGGGGCTGCTGCCGGCGCAGAGCCCGCAGGCGGGAACGGTGTGAACAGCCGCATGGCGTTCTGGAACATTTCCATGTTGCGCCGCGTCTGCTCCTCCAGCACCTTGATCGGCGTGGCGATCTTCATCATGTCCATCGGCGACTTGCCGAGCGCATCTTTCATCTGCTCGCGAAAGCGTTCCTGCTCCTTAGAGAAGGCCAGCATTGACTGCTCGAGAAAGCTCGGCACGATCATCTGCATCTGGTCGCCGTAATAGGCGATGAGCTGACGGAGGAACGGGATCGGCAGCATGTTCTGCCCGTCCTTGTTCTCCAGCTCGAAGATGATCTGGGTCAGCACCGGATGCGTGATGTCGTCACCGGTCTTGGCGTCCTGGACAGTAAAGTCCTCGCCTTTTTTGACCATTTCAGCGAGATCCTCGAGCGTCACATAGGTGCTGGTGCCCGTATTGTAGAGACGGCGATTGGCATATTTCTTGATAACAATAGGTTCGTCTTTTGCGGCCATCTGCATCCTCCCCGGACACCGGGCAGCTTAAGTAAGCCGCCGGTAACGATTGCGCCTTTTTAAAGAATATGCGCAAAAGCGTCATGAATCCAAGCAGTTTGTGCAGTGCGGGAACATTTTATGCTGCGCAGCACGGACGGGCCGCCGTTGCAGCGAGGTGCGGCATGCTTGCGGCAGTCGGACGCCATGCCCATTTCGGGTTTGACTCGGGTTGTGGAAAGGGCAAGAAAAGTCCCCGACGGCACCCGAAATCGTTCCCCGAAAGCCTGGAGAAGAACATGTCCGCTTCCAACGCCATCGTTGTCGCCAGTGCAGCGCGCACGCCTGTCGGCTCCTTCAACGGCGCCTTCGCCAACACGCCAGCCCATGAATTGGGTGCGGTCGCCGTCAGGGAAGCGCTTGTCCGTGCCGGCGTCGAGGGCAAGGAGGTGGACGAGGTCATTCTCGGCCAGATCCTGACCGCGGCCCAAGGGCAGAACCCGGCGCGGCAGGCGGCTATGGCCGCCGGCGTGCCGCAGGAGGCTACCTCCTGGGGCCTGAACCAGCTCTGCGGCTCGGGCTTGCGCGCCATCGCGCTCGGCATGCAGCAGATCGCCCAGGGCGACGCGAGGATCATCGTTGCCGGCGGCCAGGAATCGATGTCGATGGCTCCGCATGCGCAACATCTGCGCGGTGGCGTCAAGATGGGCGACTTCAAGCTGATCGACACCATGATCAAGGACGGCCTGACCGATGCCTTCTACGGCTATCATATGGGCAACACCGCGGAGAACGTCGCTCGCCAGTTCCAGATCACCCGCGACGACCAGGACCAGTTCGCACTGGCTTCCCAGAACAAGGCCGAGGCCGCGCAGAAAGCCGGAAAATTCAAGGACGAGATCGTTGCCTTTACAGTCAAGGGCAGGAAGGGCGACACCGTAGTCGACCAGGATGAATACATCCGCCACGGCGCGACAATCGACGCCATGACCAAGCTCAAGCCGGCTTTCGACAAGGAAGGCACGGTGACAGCAGCCAATGCCTCCGGCATCAACGACGGCGCCGCCGCCGTGGTGCTGATGACCGAAGCGGAAGCCGCAAGGCGCGGCATCACACCTCTGGTGCGTATCGTTTCCTGGGCGACCGCCGGCGTCGACCCGCAAATCATGGGGACGGGACCGATCCCCTCCTCGCGCAAGGCGCTGGCCAAGGCCGGCTGGTCGGTCGGCGACCTCGATCTGGTCGAAGCCAACGAGGCCTTCGCCGCGCAGGCCTGCGCCGTCAACAAGGACATGGGCTGGGACCCGGCGATCGTCAACGTCAATGGCGGCGCCATCGCCATCGGCCATCCGGTCGGCGCCTCCGGCGCCCGCATTTTCAACACGCTGGTCTACGAGATGCGCCGCAGAAGTGCCAAGAAAGGTCTTGCCACGCTGTGCATCGGCGGCGGTATGGGCGTTGCCATGTGCGTGGAAGCATTGTGATGAGATAGGCGATACGAGTAGGATACTGGCGCAAAGCGAGTAGGGAATAGAGGGCAAACCCCACCGCTTCAACGCGCAGTCATCTGCATTTCCCGGGAGGACACATGACAAAGGTTGCAATCGTCACAGGCGGGTCGCGCGGCATCGGCGCGGCGATATCGGTCGCCTTGAAGAGCGCCGGCTATTCGGTGGCCGCAAACTACGCCGGCAATGAGGAAGCGGCAGCAAAGTTCAAGGCCGCGACCGGTATCCCGGTGTACAAATGGTCGGTCGCCGACTACGAGGCCTGCGCCGCCGGCATCAAACAGATAGAGGCCGATCTCGGTCCCGTCTCGGTGCTGGTCAACAATGCCGGCATCACCCGCGACGCGATGTTCCACAAGATGACGCGCGAGCAATGGAAAGAGGTCCTCGACACCAATCTTTCCGGCGTCTTCAACATGACGCATCCGTTGTGGGGTGGAATGCGCGACCGCAAGTTCGGCCGCATCATCACCATCTCCTCGATCAACGGCCAGAAAGGCCAGGTCGGCCAGGTCAATTATTCGGCTTCGAAGGCCGGCGACATCGGCTTCACCAAGGCACTGGCCCAGGAAGGCGCGCGCGCCGGCATCACCGTCAACGTCATCTGCCCCGGCTATATCGCCACCGAGATGGTCAAGGCGATGGACGAGAAGGTGCTCAACGAGCGTGTCATCCCGCAGATCCCGGTCGGCCGTCTCGGCGAGCCGGAGGAGATCGCGCGCTGCGTCGTCTTCCTCGCATCCGACGACGCCGGTTTCATCACCGGCTCGACCATATCAGCCAATGGCGGGCAGTACATTAGCTGAGGCCGGGGGAACCTCGTGGATGATGCCGTACCAGCACAACGGCAGGTACGGAAAGACAACCGGGCTGTCACGCGGCAAGCTTCAGCTCTGGGTTTTCTTTGGGCTGGGTTCGGATAACTGAACCGGGCTCGTGCGAAGGTGACGGCAGCCTGTTAAGCGACGCCCGGCTGAGGCCCGACAGCTTCAATGCGATGCGGCGCTTCAGGAATGGTGTGAGGTTCAGCACCGATAGTACGAGGTTGCGAACGAACCGCTTCACCGGACTGCGGGTAAGTGCCATGCCGGTCATCATGCCAGCCAGGTCAAGCACCTCTTGGGCTGCCGGGCGTCGCAGCGTTTCATAGAGTTCGAGCTCCGCTTCGGGGCGCACGCCGTTCACCACGTCGCCAAGCAATTGGCCAAGCACGACCGCGTCGACGATGCCGGTATTCATGCCTTGCCCTCCCGCCGGACTGTGCACGTGCGCGGCATCGCCCATCAGGAACAACCGGCCCTTGCGGTATGACCGGACCAGGCGGTGATGCACGCGAAACCGCGAGCTCCACGACAGGTCGAGCACGCGGGTTCTTTCTTTGGTCGGTCCACGGCTGTCGAGCAGCACCTGTATGTCTGCGACTGCGGGTTTTTCCGGTGCATCGTCCATTGTCGCGACGACGCGGTACGATCCGTCTGGGAGCGGCGCCACCACCACCAGTCCGGCTGGCGCAAAGAACAGCGACACTTCGGTTGGCCCAACCGGCCAGTCGAGACGAACGTCGGCGAGAACGAACGACGCCTCATAGGCCGCGCCGTCGAACTCTATGCTGGCCGAGTTGCGCACCAGGCTGTGCATGCCGTCGCCGCCAACGACGTAACGTGTCGATATGATCTTTTCGCGGCCGTTTTCGACCACCGTCACGCGCGCACCGTCAGTGTCCTGAACCACAGCTTTGGCCTCGACCATGCGGTGGATCACGCCGCCCAGGGCCGTAATCCGCTCGGCAAACACCTGCTCGGTGAGATTCTGAGGCAGCATCATCAGATAGGGATGCCTCGACGGAAGCTTTCCGAAATCGAGCTTGAGCAGTGCCCGGCTGCGATCTCGGATGGCGAAATTCTGCAGCTTCAGGGCAAGTTCGCTCAGCCGCTGCGTGACGCCCAGAGGCTCCAGCGCCTCCAGCGTCTGTGCGTGGATGACGCCGGCCCGCGAGGTATGAAGGCTCTCCCCAAGCCTGTCGATCAGAACATGGTCGATCCCGGCCTGGTGCAGCACGATGGACAGCGCCAAGCCAGTCGGGCCGGCGCCAATAATCAGGACTTCCGTTTTATCTGGCAACATTTTCTCTCTCCATTTATCAACACATGTTGACTTTCTAACCGAAGCCATTGCGTTTGTCAACAGCCGTTGGCATATGGATTTCATGAGCGAGAATCAGCAGAAGAAAACCAGCAAGTCGGACCGCACCCGCGCCCAGATCCTCGAAGCCGCGAGGCTGCTGTTCGCCAAGCACGGCTATGACGGCGCCTCCATCCGCGACGTCGCCGCCCATGCCTCGATCGATCCGGCAATGGTGATCCGCTATTTCCGCAGCAAGGACGAGCTATTCGCCAGAGCGGCGGTCGTCGACCTGAAATTGCCGGCACTGCGGGTGATCGATCGAACCGCCATCGGCAAGACACTGATCGGGCGATTTCTCGAAATCTGGGAAGATCCGGCCAACGGTACCGGCATGGCAATTCTGCTGCGGTCGGCGACGTCGAACGAATTCGCCGCCGAAAAGTTGCGCGATGTATTTGCCAACCAGGTGAGGCCACTGGTTGCGGCGGTCGCTGATCCCGCCGATGCGGGCCGGCGGGCCGGACTCATTTCCAGCCAGCTGCTGGGTTTGGCGATGTGCCGTTACCTGCTGCGCCTACCGCCGGTCGTCGCCCTGTCTCACGACGAAATCATCCAGACCGTCGGCCCTACATTGCAGCGCTATGCCGTCGGAGAGGACGTGCCTTGAACAAGCCGTTCAGCGTGGGGCCGAGTCTGAGCCTCATGCGGCAAGTGCGCCGACCGATTGGCCATGACGCCGGCGTGTGCCGAACCAGCACGCAAAGGTTAATGGCCGCTGCGCAGCCTGTGCAAAAACCGCCCGGCAGCCTGTGGATTCTCGGTGGAAAAGCTGTTCACAACACAACATGTTGCGGTGAACAAACCAAGAAACTTCGGCTATCTCTGATTCGTCGCCGATTCGTTCCGGCTTTGAGCGGAACGTTAACGGCGAGAGCTGAAAACACCCTCGAAATGATTAAAGCGCGTTAGGAAACATCAATAATTTCATAATGTTGTGCGAAGCAGATTGGCCACCCACGACCATTCACCGGCAAAGGTTAACCGTGGTGCTCGCCTGGATGCCGCCTGCATGAATCGGGCCAGTTTCCGTGATTCAGCATGTGGTGAGGTACGCCGGCAGAAAACCCAGATGTAGCCGTGAACAAAACCTGAATCGGCGAGAGTCAGTGATTCGTCGCTGATTCGTTCCAGACTCGTTCCAACTGTTAATCGGGAACAGATTTTCTGGCTTTGAAGCGACCAATCGGCCTGCCCTCGGCACATTCCGCTTTCGCTTCGCGCCCGAAATCCCTATGTGTCGCCTGTCATACGCGGCCAATATGGGCGCGCTCCCGACAATGCGAGGCGGAGAGCCTTATTTCCAGGCCGATGAACATCCATCCGAAACACACTGAACCGCTGATCCTGACCGGCCGAGACGTGACGGCCGTGCTCGGCCCGACCAACACCGGCAAGACCCATCTCGCAATCGAACGCATGGTGGCGCATGAAAGCGGCGTCATCGGCCTGCCGCTCAGGCTGCTTGCCCGCGAGGTCTATGCGCGCGTCTGCGAGAAGGTCGGCGCCCATAAGGTTGCGCTCATCACCGGCGAGGAAAAGATCCAGCCGGCTGGCGCGAAATACTCGGTCTGCACGGTGGAAGCGATGCCGCGCGAGACCGACGCCGCCTTCGTTGCCATCGACGAGGTCCAGCTCGCCGGCGATCTCGAACGCGGCCACATCTTTACCGATCGCATCCTGCATCTGCGCGGCCGCCAGGAGACGCTGCTGCTTGGCGCGGCCACCATGCACGGCATCCTGCAGCGCCTGCTGCGGGGCGTGTCGGTGGTGACCCGGCCACGGCTGTCGCATCTTGCTTATGCCGGCTCGAAGAAGCTGACCCGCCTGCCGCGGCGCACCGCGATCGTCGCCTTCTCGGCCGACGAGGTCTATGCCATTGCCGAGCTGATCCGCCGCCAGCAAGGCGGTGCCGCCGTCGTGCTCGGCGCACTCAGCCCGCGCACCCGCAACGCCCAGGTGGCGCTGTTCCAGTCGGGTGACGTCGACTACCTCGTCGCCACCGACGCCATCGGCATGGGCCTCAACCTCGACCTCGACCACGTCGCCTTCGCCCAGAACCGCAAATTCGACGGCTACCAGTACCGCAACCTGACGGCGGCCGAACTCGGCCAGATTGCCGGCCGCGCCGGCCGGCATTTGCGCGACGGCACCTTCGGCGTCACCGGCCAGGTCGATCCGCTGGATGAGGAACTGGTCAAGAAGATCGAGGCGCATGATTTCGACCCGGTGAAAGTGCTGCAGTGGCGCACCGCGCATTTCGATTTCGCCAACCTCGATGCGCTGAAGCGCTCGATCGAGACCAACGCCCCGGTCGAAGGCCTGACGCGCGCGCTGCCGGCCGTGGACGCGCAGGCGCTCGAGCATCTGTCGCGCGACGAGGACGTCCGGGCACTCACCACCGATGCCAGACGCGTGGCGCTGCTGTGGGAAGCCTGCGCGCTGCCCGACTACAGGAAGATCGCGCCGGCCCAGCACGCCGACTTGATCGCCTCCATCTACATGGACCTTGCCAGGCATGGCCATGTCGACGAGAACTACATGGCCGAGCAGGTGCGCCGTGCCGACACCACCGAAGGCGACATCGACACGCTGTCGCACAGGATTGCCCAGATCCGCACATGGACCTTCGTTTCCAACCGACCCGGCTGGCTGGCCGATCGGGCACACTGGCAGGAAAAGACGCGCGAAATCGAAGACAGATTGTCGGATGCGCTGCATGAGCGGTTGACGAAACGTTTTGTAGACCGCAGGACTTCCGTCCTCATGCGGCGCCTTAGAGAAAACACGATGCCTGAAGCCGAAATCAGCCCAACCGGAACCGTCCTCGTCGAAGGCCATCATGTCGGCGAGCTGCAGGGTTTCCGCTTTACCGCCGACCAGAGCGCCGGCGGCGAGGACGCCAAGGCGGTGCGGGCGGCGGCGCAGAAGGCGCTTGCCGCCGAGTTCGAGGCGCGGGCCGAGCGCTTCGGCGCCTCTGCCAATGGCGACATCGCCCTGGGTTCGGATGGCACGCTGCGCTGGATCGGCGCGCCGATCGGCACGCTGGTCGCCGGCGAAGACGCTTTGAAGCCGCGTCTCGTCCTGCTGGCCGACGAGCAGCTCACCGGTCCGGCCCGCGACAAGGTTGCGGCGCGCGCCGAGCGCTTCGTCAATTTCCAGATCGAATCCCTGCTGAAGCCGCTGGTCGACCTCAAGAATGCCGAGCAGATCACCGGCATCGGCCGCGGCATCGCTTTCCAGCTTGTCGAGCATTTCGGCCTCATCAACCGTCGCGACATCGCCGACGAGATGAAGTCGCTCGACCAGGAAGGCCGCGCGGCGCTTCGCCGCCTCGGCGTGCGCTTCGGCGCCTACCATGTCTTTGTGCCGGCACTGATCAAGCCGGCACCGGCCGGGTTGATCACGCTGCTGTGGGCGCTGAGAAACGACGGCAAGGACAAGCCCGGCTTCGGCGATGTCGTTCACGCACTGGCCTCCGGCCGCACCTCGGTGGTCATCGATCCGACCTTCGACAAGACCTTCTACAAGCTTGCCGGCTACCGCAATCTCGGCCGGCGTGCTGTACGCGTCGATATTCTCGAGCGGCTGGCCGACCTGATCCGACCGGCGACCAACTGGAAGCCGGGCCTCGGGCCTCGCCCCGATGGCGCCTATGACGGCCAGTCCTTCATGGTGACGCCGCCGATGATGTCGATCCTCGGCGCGACCGCCGACGACATGGAAGAAATCCTGAAGGGGCTCGGCTATCGCGCTGATGCCAAACCGGCGGCCGAGGTCAAGGCGCGGCTCGAAGCACAAGACAATGCCGCGCGCGAAGCGGCCGCTGCAAAGCAGGCGGCTGAAGACGCAACACGAGTCGAGCAGGCGAGGATGGCGGAAGCATCTGCCGCGGCAGAGCTGCCGGCGGAGGCTTCGGAACCCGTGTCGAATGCGGCTCCCGTTGCGGAGGCGGCGGCCGAAGCTGTAACCGAAGCGACGGCAGAGCCTGTCGCGGAAGCTCCACCCTCTGAAGCTGCGGCAGAAGTCACGCAAGAGATCCTGCCCACCGCCGAAGCGGTTGCAGAACCAGCGGCCGAGCCAAGGGCGGCGGAACTTGGGGCGGAAACTGAGGCTTCGGCACCGGCAGAGCCGCCGATCTTCGAAACGACGGAAGCATCGCCGGCCGAACCTGCAGCGACGGCGGAAGCCGTCCCCGACGACGCTGTCCCGGAGGCGGAGGAGCCAAAACCTATCCTGTTGTGGCGGCAGGGTCGTTTCGACCAGCGCCCGCGTCATCGCCAGCATGACAACCGCCCCCGGGACAATCATCGGGGCAATCGCGCGCGCAATGGTCAAGCTGCGCCGGACAGTCGCAGCGATGCGCCGGTAGATGCCGGCGGGCAACCGACGCCAGGCGACCGGGCCGCCCGTCAGGGGCGCCACGACCCGCGTGACGGCGCCGGCAAACCGCGCTTCGATCGCAGCAAGTTCAAGCCTAAACCGCAAGGCGAGGCTGGAGAGCATCGCGCCGGCAAGCCACAAGGCGACCGCCCCGACCGGCGCGAAAACCGGCCCGACTGGAAGGCTGGCCGGCAGGACGGCAAAGGCAGCGCCCAAGGCGCAAAGCCCGCCTTCCAGCCAAAGCCGCGTGAGGAACGCCCGGTCCGCTTCGACCCGGACTCGCCCTTCGCCAAGCTCGCCGCGTTGCGCGACCAGCTGAAGAAGTAAGCTGCTCGTCCAATGGTCACTGATGCCCGCCAGCGCATCGACAAGTGGCTGTTCTTCTCGCGCGCGGTAAAATCGCGCACGCTGGCAGCCAGGCTGGTCGTCGCCGGACGCGTCCGCATCAATCGCGACAAAGCAGCGCAGGCCTCCGATACGGTCCGGCCGGGCGACGTTTTGACCATCACGCTGGAGCGGCGGATCTTCGTCTGGAAAGTCCTTGGCACCGGCGTACGGCGTGGCCCGGCCGAAGAGGCCCGCCTGCTCTACGAGGACATGTCGCCGCCCGCCACGCCCAAGGGCGAGGCGCTTCCGGATGCGGTGCCGCCGTTGCGCGAGGCCGGCAGCGGTCGCCCGACGAAGAAGGAACGCCGCCAGACCGACCACCTGCTCGGCGACGATTGAGCAAGGTCGAACGCCCGCTTTGCCGGCCTTCCGGAATTCCATTCCGGAAACCGCGGCACCGCTGGCAGGGGCCGCCCTTGCCACCAGCGGACAAAGGCGTTACCTCACCAAAAAAGCCCAACAAAATGGGACGTCCCGGAGCCGACCAATGACCTATGTCGTGACCGACAATTGCATAAAATGCAAATACATGGACTGCATCGAGGTCTGTCCGGTCGACTGCTTCTACGAAGGTGAGAACATGCTCGTCATCCACCCGGACGAGTGCATTGATTGCGGCGTCTGCGAACCGGAATGCCCGGCCGACGCCATCAAGCCCGACACCGAACCGGGGCTCGACAAATGGCTGCAGATCAACACCGAATATGCCGAGAAATGGCCCAACATCACCGCCAAGAAGGAGCCGCCGGCCGACGCTAAAACTTTCGATGGCGAAACTGGCAAGTTCGAGAAATATTTCTCCCCCGAGCCCGGCGAAGGCGACTGACGAGCCGGCCGGCTGCGGCGGCCTGACGCCGCGTAACAGACGTGATACATTAACTGCCTTGACAGGCGGCGCCGGCGCGTGGCCTTCGCGCGTGCAGCAAAACCTTGATTCTTCCGACTTTTTGTGTTATATCAGCCAAACATGCCGGTGACACAACGTCGATTTATGGCGCAAACGCCCCAAATCACTGAAAGGTGAATTTCTCAATCCGGACCAGAGCGATCTGGGGCAGGCGGTCGCAATGTTGCGATTTGCCGGTCCTGGCCTTTCCGGTGAGTTCATCGTTGTGTGGCTAAGGACCGGTCACCCCGGTCGCACGAGTTCGGGCCGGCACGATGCCGGTACCACAACAAGGAGTTCAGGGCGTAATGGCAACGATCACCCCGCAGAAGAAGTCCACCGCAGCGCGCCACGGTTTCAAGACCGGCGAGTACATCGTCTATCCGGCGCATGGTGTCGGCCAGATCGTCTCGATCGATGAGCAGGAAGTCGCGGGCCACAAGCTGGAGCTGTTCGTCATCGACTTCCAGAAGGACAAGATGCGTCTCAAGGTGCCGGTCGCCAAGGCGACTTCGATCGGCATGCGCAAGCTGTCGGAAGAGGATTATGTCGAGCGCGCGCTGAAGGTCGTGCAGGGCCGCGCCCGCGTCAAGCGCACCATGTGGTCGCGCCGCGCCCAGGAATATGATGCCAAGATCAACTCCGGCGATCTGATCTCGATCTCGGAAGTGGTGCGCGACCTCTATCGCGCCGACAACCAGCCGGAGCAGTCCTATTCCGAGCGCCAGCTCTACGAGGCGGCCCTCGACCGCATGGCCCGCGAGATCGCGGCCGTCAACCGCATGTCGGAGACCGAAGCGGTGCGCCTCATCGAGGTGAACCTCAACAAGGGCCCCAAGCGCGGCGCCAAGGCCGACAACGAGGAAGCCGAGCAGGAAGAAGCTGCCTGAGTCTTTTCGCCTTCGAATTCAGAAAAACCCGGCCTCGCGCCGGGTTTTTTGTTTTGGCTGACCGGTAATGGCCATTCTAGCTCTTGCCGCCGCCTTCCCGTTCCGCCTCCTGCTTCAGCGTGGCGATGAACCGCTTGGTCCGCTGGCGCTCGGGGTTGCTGAACAGTACCGCGGCCGGCCCTTGTTCGACGATGTTGCCGGCATCGAGGAACACCACTTCCCGCGCGATCTTCGAGGCGAGCCGCAGATCATGCGTCGCCATCACCATTGTCGTGCCCTCGCTGGCGAGCTTGCCGAGCACGTCGACCACCTCCTGCGCCAGTTCCGGATCGAGCGCCGAGGTCGGCTCGTCGCAGAGCAGGACTTTCGGCGAAGGCGCCAGCGCCCGGGCAATCGCTACGCGCTGCTGCTGGCCGCCTGACAGCGTCGCCGGCCAGGCATCGGCCTTGTGCGCCATGCCGACCTTTTCGAGCAGGGCCAGCGCCCGTCCGCGCGCTCTTTCCTTGGGCCATTTCAGCACCGTCACCAGCCCCTCCATGATGTTCTCGATCGCAGTGCGATGCGGAAACAGTTGGAAATTCTGGAACACCATGCCGGTCTGCAGCCGCAGTCGCTGGATATCCCTGGTCGAGACCCTGCCGCCGGGGCGGAACTCGAGTGCATCGTCGCCGATCCGCACCGTGCCTGAAGTCGGCAGCTCGAGCAGGTTTATGCAGCGCAAAAGCGTGCTCTTCCCGCCGCCTGAGGGCCCGACAAGCGCCGTGACGCTGCCTTCCTCGATGGTGACGGTCACGCCCTTCAGCACCAAATTGTCGCCGAAACGCTTTTCGATGTTGGTGAGGCCGATCATGCGCGCGCCTCCAGGAAGCCGCCATAACGGTTGAGCCGCGTTTCCAGCCGCGCCTGCAAGGCCGACAGCACGGAGCTCATGACCAGATAGAGAGCCGCTGCCTCGACATAGAGGATCAGCGGCTCATAGGTGGTGGCGACGATGCGCTGCGCCGCCTGGAACATCTCCGGCACGGTGATAGCGGCGGCGAGCGAAGTGTCCTTGACCAGCGAGATGAAGGTGTTGGACAGCGGCGGCACGGCGACGCGCCCCGCCTGTGGAAGAATGGTGCGCCGCATTGCCTGGGCCCAGGTCATGCCGATCGAATAGGCCGCTTCCCACTGGCCCTTGGGCACCGAACCGATGACTGCGCGGATGATTTCCGACGAATATGCGCCGATGTTCAAGGTAAAGCCGATCAGTGCTGCCGGAAAGGCGTCGAGCAGGATGCCGACCGATGGCAGGCCGTAGAAGATCAGGAACAGTTGCACGAGAAGCGGCGTGCCGCGGAATATCCAGACGTAGAAGCGGACCACGGCGACCAGCGGTTTGGGACCGAACAGCCGGACAAGCGCCACAACCAGGCCTAGGACAAGACCGAATGCAAACGACAGCAGCGTCAACGGCACGGTGAAGATCAGTGCGGCCCACAGCAGCGTAGGCAGGGATTCCAGCATCAGTTGCAGCCAGTGCGGCACGAAGGCTCCTCCTTGCCAGATTGCCGTCGCTCACATCACGCGAAAGCGGCGGGCCGTCAAAAGACAGCTCGCCGCGGTATGAACGACGCGGGCCGGCGTTCGGCCCACACGAGAAAGCCGTTTTACTTCGAAACGTCCTGGCCGAAATAGGTGTCGGCGATTTTCTTGTAGGTGCCGTCGGCCTTGATGTCGGCCAGCGCCTTATTGATGGCGGCCACCAGTTCCGGATCGCCCTTGCGCACGATGACGCCGGAATAGTCGGCGTTTTCCTCCTGCGCAGCAATCTTCACATTGGCGTCGGGCTTGTGCTTCTTGAAGTCGAGGAAGGACAGACTGTCATTGATGGTGGCGTCGGCGCGGCCGGTAAGAAGAAGCTGGATCGACTGGTCGAAGCCGTCGGTGCCGACGAGTTCGGCGCCGTTGGTTTCAGCCAGCTTGCCGAAGTTCGAAGTCAGCGACTGCGCCGCCTTCTTGCCCTTGAGATCGGCGAAGCTCTTGATATCGGTGTTGTCGCCACGCACGATCAGCACCGCCTTGGAGGCGATGTAGGGATCAGAAAAGTCATATTTGGCCTTGCGCGCCTCGGTGATGCCGACCTCGTTGATGACGGCATCGTAGCGGTTGGCGTCGAGACCGGCGATCAGCCCGTCCCATTTGCCTTCGAGGAACTGGGCTTTGACGCCGAGGCGCTCGGCGATGGCCCGCGCGATCTCGACGTCGAAGCCGACGAGCGCGCCGGAAGCATCATGATAGGTGAAGGGCGCATAGGTTCCTTCCGTGCCGACCTTGAAGACGCCGGACTGCTTGATCTGGTCGAGATTGGCGCCGGCATGACCGGCAGCGATGGCCAGAACCTGCAGCGTTCCGGCGATGATGAGCGATTTGAGCCATTTCATTTTTCTGTGATCCCGTCCTTGGCCGATGTCCGGCGTCATTGCGAGTGCCGGAAAATGACAGATGCGCGATGCCGGAATAAGAAACTAAATTTCAAAAATCTCGCGCCCTTGAAATCCAATTCTCAACCAGCAGTTCCCGGGGCCATCCGGCTGAGTCAAGGCCGGTGGCGAATCGCCTGGAACAGCGCAATCGACATGACAGTCCGGGGGAACATTCCCCCGCATGGCACGTTCTTCGCTGTTGTAGGGCGCGGCGCCGCCATTTCAACCATCGGCGCCAACTCACGATTCGATCGCACCGCAACGCCTGAAGCAGGAGCGCGGCATGATGGAAGACAGTGCAGGACGGACCATGGTTCGCGCGGCGATGAAAGCCCCTTATCTGGAACGTGACGAAGAGCATCTCCTGGCGCTGCGCTGGAAGGAAAACAATGACCAGCACGCGCTGCACCGCATCACCGTCGCGCATATGCGGCTGGTCATTTCCATGGCGTCGCGGTTTCGCCACTACGGCCTTCCGCTGGGCGACCTGATCCAGGAAGGCCATGTCGGGCTGCTGGAGGCCGCGGCCCGTTTCGAGCCCGAGCGAGAGGTGCGGTTCTCGACCTATGCGACATGGTGGATCCGCGCCTCGATGCAGGACTATATCCTGCGCAACTGGTCGATCGTGCGCGGCGGCACCAGCTCCGCGCAAAAGGCGCTGTTCTTCAACCTGCGGCGTCTGCGCGCCCGCCTGGCAAACGGCGCCGAGCAGACGTCGAATGCCACGCTCTACCGCGAAGTGTCGGCGGCTCTCGGGGTATCGGAGGCCGATGTGGCGATGATGGATTCCCGCCTTTCGGCGCCGGACAGCTCGCTCAACACGCCGCTTGCCGACGATGCGGGCGCAACCGAGCGGGTGGAGTTCCTGGTTTCGGATGACCCGCTGCCCGATGAGGTGGTCGGCGACACGATCGACGTCGAACGCCGCTCGGTGTGGCTGAAGACGGCGCTCGGCGCTCTCAATGCGCGAGAACTCAGGATTATCGAGGAACGCCGGCTGAGCGACGAGGGCGCGACGCTCGAAGCGCTTGGCGAAACGCTCGGCATCTCCAAGGAACGTGTCCGGCAGATCGAGGCGCGCGCCATGGAAAAGCTCAAGGCGGCGCTGGTAAAGCAGAATCCGGAATTTCTCGCGGCCTGAATCGCGTCGGCTGCTATTTGTCGGTGACGATCTTAACCTTGTCGCCGGCCGAAACCGCAGCACCCGGCGAGAGCGCGTTGAGCACCCTGAACAAATCCAGCTTGCGGTCGACGCCGACCATCTGTGCGGCCAGGGAGCCCATTGTCTGGCCGGGCCGCACCGTGACGATGCGGATACGCAGTGGCTTCAGTGCTGCCTTCTCGGCAGCACTCAGGATGCGGAATGAGCCGCTGACCGAGCGCGCGACCGTGCCCAGCGAGGTGCTGGCAGACGGTGCAGCAGTCAGCAAGCGGTAGACCTGGCCGCCGGCGCGGATCACCGCAATATCGAATTGCCAGCCATCGGCGCCGGCATGCGCGGTTGCCGCTTCGTTGCCGTTGATCGTTTCCTGGCGCACGCTGCTGTCGTCGAGCCCGGCAACCCAGCCGCTGCGGATGTAGTCGGTCAGCGAGCGGTCCTTGTCGATCGAAACGCCGTCGAAGCGGATTGCCATGTCGCCCGGGCCTGTGGCCGTCACCGCCGCCGCCGAATTGTCGATGATGAAGCCGTTGGGCACCGAGAACGACACGCCGAGGCCAGGATGCAGGAAGGTTTCGCCGCGCACATAGCCTTCCTCCGGCGTGTCGCCGTAGAGCAGCCCGTCTATGCCGGCAAGGAATGAATCGCGGTCGCGCGACCCGACACCGGGCGCGCCGAACTGGCGGGCGTGGCGCTGCGCGAGATCGATACGCTGCGGCGTGTTGGGGTGCGTCGCCAGGAAGTCGAGGCTGGCGTCGGTGGCGCCGCTGATCGAGCGGAAATCGGTATAGGCCGACATCGACTGCAGGAAGCGGCCGGCGGCGTAGGGGTCGAAACCGGCTTCGCCGATCGACTTGATGCCGATGGCATCGGCCTCCAGCTCCTGATTGCGCGAGAACTGGGCCAGCCTCAGCTTGCCGCGGATCAGCGCCGCCTTGGCCGTCGGGTTGTCGCCGAGCACGTCCGAAACGACCTTGGTCGCCAACCCCTCTTCGGCTTCCAGCTGCTGGCGCTGCAGACCATGATTGGCCGTAACGTGGCCCATCTCATGCGCAATGACGGCGGCAAGCTCGGCCGAATCGTTGGCCAGCGCCAGCAGGCCGCGGGTGATGTAGAGATAGCCGCCCGGCAGCGCGAAGGCATTGACGTTGGGCGAGTTGAGGATGGTGATGCGGTAGGTCTGGGTCGGGTTGGCCGACACCACGGTCAGTCTGCCGACGACCTTGGCCACCATGCGCTCGAGCTTGGGGTCGGAATACTCGCCGCCATAGGTGGCGAGGATGCGCGGGTGCTGCGCCTTCGCCAGTTCGGCGAGCCTGCTGTTAGCGGCGACATTGTCGACCGTAATCGGCTTGTCGGAGGGCTGGAAGCCCGATTCCTGCACGTCGGGAGGCGTGAACATCTGGCAGCTTGCCAGCGCCACGGCAAGACCGGCCAGCGCCAGAAAGCGCGCCAGCGGTTTCACCCTCCGATTGTCGATGCCGGTCGGCAGGTCGGCTTCCTTTCAAGTCCTGGGACGTGACCGCGAAAATCGGGCGCGATTTCCGGAAAGCATCACGCGCAAAATCAAGTTCTACGGCGTCCTTCGTGCGTCCGACAGATACGAGGCAGCAAGGGCAAATCACGGTCTAAGCCGGACCAGTTCCTGGCGGACCTAGCCACACTACCTCGACCATGGCAAGCAAGCGCCGCTTCGCCTTCCGCCGGTTTGACCATAAATTATGTCCGCTTCCGGGCAACATCTCGTGATCCAGCCGCAAACGGACCCGAGCCGATATAGCGTCGGAATGCCTCCGGTCCAGCCCCAACGAAAAAATCGGCGGCGGTGCCGGTCGCGGCAACCGTGCCACCGTCCAGGAAAACCATGTTTTGGCCGATACGGCGCGCATCGTCCGGCTGGTGCGTGACGAATAGCACCGTCATGCGCTGCTCCGAATGGACGTCGGCCACCAGGTCGAGCATGTCGTCGCGCAGTGCCGGTCCGAGCGAAGCGAACGGCTCGTCGAGCAACAGCACCGGCCGGTCGCGCACTAAAACCCGGGCGAGCGCGACGCGCTGCCGCTCGCCGCCGGAGAGTTCGCGCGGCAGTCGGCTTTCCTTGCCGGCAAGGCCGACGCGCTTCAGCGCTGCGGCGATTGCGGCGCGGTCAGCCTCGCCCAGCCTGAGCGAAGGCGAGCGGCCGAGCCCGACATTCTGCTCGAGGGACAGATGGGCAAACAGGTTGTTTTCCTGGAACACCATCGATACCGGCCGCGCTGATGGCGGCGCAGTGCTGACGTCGGCGCCGCCGATGAGCACGCGGCCTGACCGTGGCGCCTCGAAACCGGCCACCAGATTAAGCAGTGTCGACTTTCCCGAACCGCTCGGCCCCATGATGGCGGTGATTTCCGATGCCGGGAAATCGACATCGAACATAAGCGGCGTTTCACCATAGCTGAACGAGACATTATCGAGCCGCACGGCCGCGCCTTTTTCCACCGAAATGGAGCGTTCCGGGCCGATCGGCATCATGATTTCTCCCTCCTTCCCATCCAGTCCGCGGTCAGCACCAGCGCCAGGCAGACAAGGCCGAGCAGCAGCGCCAGCCCGGCCGCATCCTCGGTGCGGTAACTGCCCATGCGGGCCAGCAGCAGGTAGGGCAAGGTTTGCACGGAATCGCTGCCGAACAGCGCAATGACGCCAAGATCGCCGAGCGACAGCGCCATGGCGAAAGCGAAGCCGGTGGCGAGCGGCCGCCGCAGCGACGGCCAGTCGATCAGCCGCAACCGGTTCCAGCCCGAGATGCCAAGCTGTGCGCAAAGCCGTTCGTGGCGTTCGCTCGCTGCGTCATAGGCAGGGCGGATGGCGCGGATGGCGAACGGCATCGCCATCACCGCATTGACCGCAACGACCATGACAGGGGCGATCGCAAAGACATCGCTGACAGTGCGCAGGAGGAGGAACCAGCCGGCGCCGATGACGATGGGCGGCACCACCAGGACGAACCCCGCACCGGTGTCGGCCAGATGTTCGAGCAGCGTCCGTCGGCCTGTCCGCCGGGTGAGCGCCAGCGCCCGGCGTGCCATGACCAGCGACAGCGACAGCGCCAGGGAGAGCAGCGCCGATAAGACGGACAGCACGGCACTGGTCGCCGTCGCTTGCCGCACCGCGCTCTCGCCGGCCAGGCGGCCGAGATCGGCGCCAAGCCCGGCCGCCAGCGTGGCCGCCATCGGCCCGGCGACAAATAGCAGTGCCAGCCCGATCACCAGCGCGTTCAGGACGGTCTCGGCCGCACCGGCTGAAAAATACCGGCGCGGCGCCACCGGCAGATTGGCGTCGCCGGTCATATTGGCGCCAAGCCGCGTCAAGGCCAGCACGACCACGAAGGTTAGGGCAATCTGCAGCAGGGTCAGCGTCACAGCCCGCGCCGGGTCGAAGTCGAAACGCAGCGCCTGGTAGATGGCAACCTCCAGCGTCGTCGCGCTGGGTCCGCCGCCGAGCGTAAGCACGATGGTGAAGGAGGTGATGCACAGCATGAAAACGAGCCCGGCAACGCCCGGCAAGGCCGCACGCAGCGGCGGCCATTCGATCAGCCGGAAGGCCGGCGCAGCACCCATGCCAAGCTGGCTCGCCAGCCGCCATTGGTCGGCCGGCACGGTCTGCAACGCCTCCAGGAACAGCCGCGTCGCCAGCGGCAGGTTGAAGAAGACATGGGCGACGAGTATGCCCGACAGGCCATAGATGCCGGGCCAGCTCTGGCCGCCTAGCGCGCCCAGCGTGCCGGCAAAATAGCCGGCGCGGCCATAGAGCGCCAAGACACCGAGTGCAGCAACAATGGCCGGCAGCGCCAGTGGCACGGCGAAAAGCTGCAGGATAAAGCCTCGCCCGAAAAACTGTGGATGCCGCGACAGGGCACGCGCGGCGAACAGCGCTGGCGCGACGGAGAGCAGGGTCGACAGCAGAGCCTGCCAGAGCGTGAAACGGACGATACGCAAGAGATACGAATCGAAGGCGGAGGCGACACCGGACGGGTCGCGTGTGGCTTCGATGATCAGCCCTGCAAATGCTCCGCCGAGCAGAAGTGCTATTGCCGCAAGCGCGAGGATGCCGGCGGTGATGCGGGAGTCAGATGATGGTGCGCGTTGCACGCTAGACCACCAGATTCGAGATTCTTAGTGAGGATTGCGTTCCTTCGCGCCCCCCTCTGTCCTGCCGGACATCTCCCCCACAAGGGGTGAGATTGGCAGTTTCAGCGCTCTGCTCATTCCAGCAACATCGGCGACTGGCGAAAGCCGCCGTGCCGTCCGATCTCCCCCCTTGTGGGGGAGATGTCCGGCAGGACAGAGGGGGGCGCCGTAGAGCGATCATCTTCGATCAATCGGCCAAAGCTACTTGCTCATCACCGCAAGCCACTCATCGACCCAGCCCTTGCGGTGGGCCGCGACTTCCTCCGGGCTGAACAGCAAGGTCTTGGTCGGTTTGACCAGCTTGTCGAACGCCGGATTGAGCGGCTTGTCGGTCTTGCCGGCCGGGAACATCCAGTTGGTTTCGGGAATGACATCCTGGAATTTCGGTCCGGTCATGAAGGCGATGAACTTTTCCGCCAGGGGGTTCTTCGCGCCCTTGGTGGTGATCCCCGCAACTTCGATCTGCAGGTATTCGCCTTCCTCGAAGGACGCCGCCTGGTAGCGCTCGGTGTTTTCGGCGACCATGTGGTAGGCCGGCGACGTGGTATACGACAGCACCATCGGCGCCTCGCCCTTGGTGAACAGGCCGTAAGCCTCGCTCCAGCCTGGCGTCACCGTCAGCACCTTTGCTTTGAGCTTGGCCCAGGCTTCGGGCGCCTTGTCGCCATAGACCGACTTGACCCACAACAGCAGGCCAAGACCCGGCGTCGAGGTGCGCGGGTCCTGGATGACGATCTTCTCTCCGGCATCGCCCTCGACCAGTTCCCTGAGGCTCTTCGGCGGGTTCTTCAGTTTTTCGGTATTGTAGACGACGGCGAAATAGCCATAGTCGAACGGCACGAAAATATCGTCGCGCCAGCCGCCCGGCACGCTGACATCCGATATGGCGCCATGCGGCGAAAACAGGCCGGTTGCCTTGGCGTCCGCCGTCAAATTGGTATCGAGGCCAAGCACGATATCGGCCTTGGTGGCGGCCCCTTCCAGCTTCACACGGTTGAGCAGCGCCACGCCGTCAGCGACCGAGACGAATTCGATGACGCAACTGCACTCGGCCTCGAAGGCCTTCTTCACCGCCGGTCCCGGACCCCAATCGGCGGTGAAGCTTTCATAGGTATAGACGGTCAGTCTATCCTGTGCCGATGCCTGCCCTGGCAGGGCGAGCGCGGATGCCGCAAGCAGGACAATCGGGACAAGAGAGTGGAAAAAACTGCGCATCGGCGCCTCCTTCGTTCGCGTTGAAAGGAATTGAGGCGTCGGGCTGTCCGAAACGTCTAATCCCTCCGCCGGTACAAACCGGATCAGGTTCAGCGGGTTGGCAGTCTTGCCTCTCAGCCGGTCCGCGAAGATCGCGTCCGGCACCCCGTTAGAGCGTTTCGACACATAGGCCCGGCCGAAGTGCTGCGCAAGCGGAAGTTTGCCGGGCATCCAAAGCCCAGCCTTCCGTTTCGTCTGCCGTTTCATCTTCCGTTTCATTCTTCCGTTTCTGGGGCAGGGCTGGTAAGGGCCACGAGATATGAGCAAATTCACCATCCTGCTTGGCGGCGATCTCATCCGCACGCCGCTGCTCGACCGCCAGGTCGAAGGCTCGCGCGTCATCGCTGCCGATGCCGGCATCGGCCATGCCCGTATGCTGGGCCTGAGGCCGGAACTCTGGGTCGGCGATTTCGATTCCGTGCCTGCCGAGTTGCCGGAGGATCTGGCCGCCGTACCACGGCAGGTGTTTCCCGCCGAAAAGGACAAGACCGACGGTGAACTCGCTATCGCTGCCGCGCTCGAACGCGGTGCGACCAGCCTTGTGCTCGCAGGCGCTTTCGGCGGCAAACGCACCGACCACATCTTCCTGCATATGGCGCTGAGCGTCCGGCTGGCGGAAGGCGGGACGGAAGTGCTTTTGACCAGCGGCGCACAGGAAGGCATTCCCTTGCTGCCCGGAAAGGCTGGCTTCGACTATGCCGACGGCACGCTGTTTTCGGTGCTCGGCTTCTCCGATCTCGCCGGCCTGAGCGTCACCGGTGCCAAATGGCCGCTCGACCACGTCGAGGTTGCGTTCGGCTCGTCGCTGACCATTTCCAACGAGGTCAGGGGCCGGTTGGAAATCGCGCTGGCCAGCGGCCGCGCGCTGCTGCTCGCGCATCCTTTTCCCTTACCTGAAAGCTGACATGGCACCGCCGCTTCTCAATCTCGACGGGATAAAGCTGACCTTTGGCGGCACGCCGCTGCTCGACGGTGCCGCCCTGACGGCCTCAGTTGGCGACAAGATCGCCCTGGTCGGCCGCAACGGTTCGGGCAAGTCGACGCTGCTCAAGATCGCCGCCGGGCTGATCGAGCCGCAGGACGGCGAAGTCTTCCGCCAGCCTTCGGCAACCGTGCGCTACTTGCCGCAAATGCCCGACATGGACGGTTTTGCGACCGTCCGCGCCTATGTCGAGGCGGGGCTCGGGCCCGCCGACGATCCCTATCGCGCCACCTATCTGATGGAGCATCTCGGCCTGACCGGCGAAGAACGGCCGAACGACCTCTCCGGCGGCGAGGCGAGGCGTGCGGCACTCGCCCGCGTCATGGCGCCGGAGCCCGACATTCTCCTCCTCGATGAGCCGACAAACCATCTTGACCTGTCGGTCATCGAATGGCTGGAGGAGGAGCTTGCCCGCACCTCCTCGGCACTGGTCGTCATCTCGCATGACCGCCGTTTTCTCGAGCGCGTGTCACGCGCCACAATCTGGCTCGACCGCGGCCAGACCCGCCGTCTCGACAAGGGCTTTGGCTATTTCGAGGAATGGCGCGACACGGTGCTGGAGGAGGAAGAGCGCGAGCAGCACAAGCTCGGTCGCCAGATCGTGCGCGAGGAGCACTGGCTGCGCTATGGCGTGACAGCGCGGCGCAAGCGCAACATGCGCCGACTCGGTGAGTTGCAGACCATGCGCCAGCGCTTTCGCGGTCATCGCGGCGCCGAGGGTGCGGCGACGATGACAGCCAGCGACGCCGCCGAATCCGGCAAGCTGGTGATTGAAGCCAAGAACATCGAGAAGAGCTTTGGCGATCTGACCGTGGTCAAGGGATTTTCGACCCGCATCCAGCGCGGCGATCGCGTTGGCTTGGTCGGGCCGAACGGCGCTGGCAAGACGACACTGTTGAAGATGCTGACCGGCGAATTGAAGCCGGACGCAGGCACGGTGCGGCTCGGCACCAATCTGGAGATCGCCACGCTCGACCAGAAGCGCGAGGCCGTCGATCCACAGGAGACACTGGCGCAGTATCTCACCGACGGGCGCGGCGAGAACCTCGTCATCAATGGCGAACAGCGCCACGTCGTCTCTTACATGAAAGACTTCCTGTTCAAGCCGGAACAGGCGCGCACGCCGGTGCGCGAGCTTTCGGGCGGCGAGCGGGCACGGCTGATTCTCGCCCGCGTTTTGGCACGGCCGGCAAACCTGCTTGTGCTCGACGAGCCGACCAACGACCTCGACATGGAGACGCTGGAGCTGCTGCAGGAATTGGTCGCCGGCTTTGCCGGCACGGTGATCCTGGTCAGCCACGATCGCGATTTCCTCGACCGCACCGTGACGAGCATCATCGCGCCGGACGGCGACGGCCGCTGGATCGAATATGCCGGCGGCTATTCCGACATGCTGGCGCAGCGCGGCGGCACCAGGCTGGACGACCGCAAGGCGCGGCCGAAGGCAGAGACCAGCGAGGCGACGGCTGCAAGCAGGAGCGACGCGGCCGCTCCCAAGGGCCCGGCCAGGAAACTGTCGTTCAAGCAGAAATTCGCGCTGGAAACCTTACCCAAGAAGATCGAGGCGGTGTCGGCCTCGATCTCGCGGCTGGAGAACAATATCGCCGATCCGGCCTATTACGAGCGCGACCCGGCCTCGTTCCAGAAGACGATTGCCGCGCTCGACAAGGAGCGCGTCACACTGGCAGCGCTCGAGGAGGAATGGCTGGAACTCGAGATGCTGCGCGAGGAGATGGAGGGGTAATTCGCGAGTTCAAGCACCGTGTCATTGCGGCTAGACAGGAGTGCGCATATATTATGCGCATGCTGCGGAGTGATCATGCGCAAGATAGCTGTGAATGCGGTTCGTCAGCCGGCAAATCTGTCGATCGACTCAAAGCTCATGAAGGAAGCCAAGGGGCTCGATGTGAATGTCTCACGCGCCGCTGAAGCCGGCATCGCAGAGGCAGTGGCCGCCGAAAAGACGCGGCTGTGGAAGCTTGAGAACCGCGCGACGATAGATGCGTGGAACGAATATGTCGAAAAACACGGTATTCCGCTGGCAGAACATCGGCAATTCTGATGGCGCGCTACGACGTCTTCGCGGGTAGCATCGAAGGCGGCTATCTCCTCGACGTCCAGGCCGATCTGCTCGACCACTTCAAGACCCGGGTGGTCGTCCCGCTGCTGCCGGTTGCGATGGCGCCATCACCAATGCGAAGGCTCCATCCCGTTTTCGAGATCAATGGTCGGAAATTGGTCATGGCCACCCATTTGATCGCCACGGTTGCGGCGACGGAACTGGGCGAGAGCCGACTGAATCTGACCAGGCATCACGAAGACATCGTGAGCGCGCTCGACATGCTGTTCCAGGGCTTCTGAGCCAAGGAGGCGTTGGGCTGGTGAGCCGGCCTCACCCCGCCGTCTTTGTCTGCCAGGCCTTCAGCGCCTCGTCGAACACCTTCTCGCCGGGAATTCCCTTTTCCATGGTGAGCAGCGCCCGCCGCCCGGTCTTGTAGACGACCGGCACGTCAATCCAGTCCTGACCTCTGAGCAAGGTCAGATTGGCGTCTTCATCCGCCTTGGTGTCGTTAAGCGCAACCAGGAAGAAGCCATCGGCGATCTTGGCCGGGATGCCGATCAGCGGGCTGCCGGCATCCTGCTCGGAGCCCTTCATGGCGACACGCAAGATGTTGTCGACACCGCCGCCCTCGAAGCCATTAGGCGTCAGGAAGATCATCTCGATGATGTGGCTGGCCGGCAGCGTCTGGTCGGTGTTGCGACGGATCGTCATGCGCAACTGGATATCCTTGCCTGGAATGGTCGCCTCGGCACGGATCGCCGGCTCGGGCGGCAGGTCGCCGCCGGGCGATTCCTGCACCAGCGACCAGACGATGTTGCCAGGCTCGGCCGAGCCTTGAGCGGTGCTGGTGCGCTCCTCGTAGAAGATCGCCTTCTGGCCGACGGCCAACGCGGCTTGCGGCGGAACTACCGTCGGCGCCGCTGCCGTCGCGGGCGGTGGGGCGGCCGTTGCAGGGGCTGGCGGAGTAGCTGCAGCATCGGGCGGCGTTGCGGGCGTTGGCGCAGCGGACCCATCGACTGCTGGAGCATTGGCCGTGGCTTGCGTATCGGCGGGTGCGGCCGGTGCCGGCGCGCCGGGTGCCGGGGTGGTCGGCGCTTGAGCGGCCGACGGCGGCGTGGTCAGTGCGGCGACGGATTCGCCTTCGCCGATGCCCGCCTGCCCGGCCGCGGGGCCGGGATCGACTTCGTGGCCCTCGGGCGTAAGGCGCTGCGTAAACTTCGCGCCCTCGCCGGCCTCCGTCGGAGGCGCGGCGGCCGGTACGGCCGCATCGGCCACCGGCTTGGCCGGGGCTGGTTTTACCAGCGGTTCGGTGGCGACGGCTTTGGTCTCGTCGAGGCCGAGCATGCTGCCGAACGCATCCTTGTTCAGCCAGATGCCATAACCGCCACCGGCAATGACCAGCAGGGCAATGGCGGCGGCGATCACGCCGCCATAGCTGCGCCTGCGCTCGGCAGGATGGAGTCGCTGGAACCTGTCCTCCGCGGGGCCGCCGTCGTTGGAAAAGTCGTCGCCCCGAAAAACGCTGTCCTGGTCATCGGCCGTCGGAAGATCCATATCGGACGGCGGCGGACCAGCGCGCTCTTGAGGAAGAGCGACGGGCTGCGGCTTTTGCCAGTTCGGCACCGCCTTGGCGGGCGTGGACTGCCATGCCGGCCCAGTCTGGGCCGGCCCGGTCTTTGCTGGCCCGGTCGTTGCTGGCTCGGTCTTTGCCGGCTGCCGGACATGGCTGGGCTGGTTCTTGTTGCGGTCGATGGAGGAGAAGATGTCCTCCAGTTCCGCCAGCGGATCGGATGCCGGTGCCGGTTTAGCATATTCTCGCTCAACGCTTGCGATGGCGTCTTCGAGTGCGCGCTTCTGCCTGGCGACATCCGACGGCGCAAACGGCGGATCGCGTTCGGCAATTTTCTTCGCGATCGTCGAACGCGCCATGTCATAAACTTTGGCGCGCACTTCCGCCGACGGCTTATCAAGCTTGTCTAGCGTCTTTTTCAGGGCACCAACAAAATCTACCATGCTTCAGTCGACCTGCATTTGTTTCTGGGCCGGCCCCCGCAAATCAGCCGCAATGCCCGGAAAGGCTGAGAAACTAGTCTTGAAACGGATCGGTCACAAGTATCGTGTCGTCCCGTTCAGGGCTGGTGGAAAGGAGTGCGACCGGCGCGCCGATCAGCTCTTCGATGTGGCGGACGTACTTCACCGCCTGGGCCGGCAGATCGTTCCAGCTGCGCGCGCCGGCGGTGGTGCCTTTCCACCCTTCCAGCGTCTCGTAAACCGGTTCGACGCGCGCCTGCGCGCCTTGGCTGGCCGGCAGGTAATCGATCGCCTCGCCGTCGAGGCGGTAGCCGGTACAGACCTTGATCTCGTCCAGTCCATCGAGCACATCGAGCTTGGTCAACGCAATGCCCTTGATGCCGTTGACGGCGACAGCTTGGCGGACCAGCACGGCATCGAACCAGCCGCAGCGCCGCTTGCGGCCGGTTACGACGCCGAATTCATGGCCGCGCGTGCCCAGGAACTCGCCGATCTCGTTCTTCTGCTCGGTCGGAAACGGGCCTTCGCCGACGCGCGTGGTATACGCCTTGGTGATGCCGAGCACGTAGCCGATGGCGCCCGGGCCGACACCGGAGCCTGCGGCGGCCTGACCGGCAACCGTATTTGACGAGGTGACGAACGGATAGGTGCCATGATCGATGTCGAGCAACGTGCCTTGCGCGCCCTCGAACAGGATGCGCTCGCCGGCGCGGCGCTTGTCGTCGAGGATTTTCCAGACGCGGTCCATATAGGGCAGGATCTCGTCGGCGACGGAAATCAGCTCGCTCATGATCGCCTCATGCGTGACCTCGGCATGGCCAAGCCCGCGCCGCAGCGCATTGTGGTGCGTCAGCAGCCTGTCGACCTTCAAAGGCAGCGTTTCCAAATCCGCCAAATCCATCACCCTGACCGCGCGCCGGCCCACCTTGTCTTCGTAGGCGGGACCGATACCGCGGCGGGTCGTGCCGATCTTCGTTCCTGAATTGGACGCGGCGTCCTCGCGGAATCCGTCCAGCTCCCGGTGCAAGGACAGGATAAGCGCGGTGTTTTCGGCTATTTTCAGGCGGTCTGGCGTCACCTCGACGCCCTGCGCCTTCAATTTCGCAACCTCCGCGACGAAAGCGTGCGGATCGAAGACGACGCCATTGCCGATGATGGACAGCTTGCCTTGCCGCACCACGCCGGACGGCAGCAGCGACAGCTTGTAGACCTTGCCGTCGACGACCAGCGTGTGGCCGGCATTGTGGCCGCCCTGGAAGCGCACGACAACATCGGCGCGCTCCGACAGCCAGTCTACGATCTTGCCTTTGCCCTCATCGCCCCATTGCGAGCCGACGACCACCACATTGGCCATATTTCTTTTCCCTTGAGACGCCGCACGAGCAGCTTGAAAACAGTTCGAAACGACAGGCCTCTATCGCATCGGCCCCCAAAAACGGAATCGATTTTCGGAGAGCACGACGCGAGGATTAAAGCCTTCCGACGCGTACTTGTAGCGTCCAATTGCACGCACGTCGCTCTATAGCGTCAAGACCCGGCGAGCGCGACCACTCTTTGCCACCTAAAACGCTCCGAGGCACAACAATTTTCGCCTTTGACATCATTTACTTGGGCTAGCGGTCGCAATAGTCCCACACCGACGTCAAATTCCCTCTGCCTGGCCGGAATGTCACGATGCATCGAGCCGCCTACCTATTCCTGCTGTTCACCACCTTGCTGTGGGGCGGCAACTCCGTGGCCGGCAAGCTGGCCGTCGACCACATTTCACCGATGACGCTGGTCTTCCTGCGCTGGAGTCTGGCCGTTCTGATCCTGCTGCCGATCGGCTGGCGAACGCTGCATCAGGACTGGCCAGTGGTGCGTCGGCACTGGTTGCTGCTTGGCGGGCTCGGCGCTTGCGGCTTCGCCTTTTTCAATGCGATCTTCTACACGGCGCTCAACTACACGACGGCGATCAACGTCTCGATCGAGCAGGCGGCGATACCGATCGTGATCATCATCGCCAATTTCGTGCTGTTTCGCCTGCGGGTGAACCGGGTGCAGATCGCTGGCGTCGTGCTGACCATCATCGGCGTCGCAGTGACGGCGAGCCATGGCGACCTGCACCAGCTTCTCAAGCTGGATCTCAACTTCGGCGACGCGATCATGCTGGTCGCCGTGCTTTGCTACTCCTTCTATTCGGTGGGGTTGCGGCTGAAGCCGGTCATCCGCTGGCAGAGCCTGATGCTGGCGCTGTCGGTTGCCGCACTCATCACATCGCTGCCTTTCTTCCTGTGGGAGATTGCCGCCGGCAAGGTCATCGTCCCCGACGCCCGCGGCTGGGCTGTCGCGTTCTATACCGCCATCGGTGCTTCGGTCATCTCGCAGATCTTCTATATCAGGGGCAACGAGCTGATCGGCGCCAACCGGGCCGGCCTGTTCATCAATCTGGTGCCGATCTTCGGTACGCTGCTGTCGGTGCTGATTGTCGGTGAGACATTCCAGCTTTATCAGGCGCTGGCTCTCGCACTGGTGCTGGGCGGCATCAGCCTCGCCGAATACAGCGGACGGAAGATGGCGGTATCCGCTGCTGAATGAAGTCGCTTGCCGCGACGGTTCACTGCGGTCCGTCAACGACCATGGAAGCGCCCCGCGTGCTGCTGCACACGGGGCGATCGAATTTCAGGCCGCGCCGACGTCGAAATGCAGCCGCTTGGCCGAGTCGATCGACTTGTGCGAGCGCACCTGCGCCAACACGTCTTCCGGGAACGGCGCATCGAGATAGAGCAACGCAATGGCATCGCCGCCCGGCCGGTTGCGGCCGAGCTGGAAATTGGCGATGTTGACGCCGTTCTCGCCGCACACCGTGCCGAGCAGGCCGATGATGCCGGGCGCGTCGGCATTGGTCGTGTAGAGCATGTGCTGACCGACCTCGGCGTCGAGATTGATGCCCTTGATCTGGATGAAGCGCGGCTTGCCGTCCGAAAAACAGGTGCCGGCGATCGAGCGCGTCCTGTGCTCGGTCTTGACCGTTAGCTTGATATAGCCGTCGAACACGCCCGACTTGTCGCGCTTGACCTCGGCGACGATGATGCCGCGCTCCTTCACCATGATCGGCGCCGACACCATGTTGACGTCGGCGACCTGCGGCCGGATCAGCCCGGCAAGAGTAGCGCTGATCAGCGCCCGCGTATTCATCGTCGCGGTCGAGCCGTCGAACAGGATCTCGACCTCCTTGATCGGATCCTCGGTGACCTGTCCGACAAAGGCGCCGAGCACTTCGGCGAGCTTGACGAAAGGTTTCAGCCGCGGCGCTTCCTCGGCGGTGATCGACGGCATGTTGATGGCATTGGAGACGGCGCCTTTGATCAGATAGTCCGACATCTGCTCGGCGACCTGCAGCGCGACGTTCTCCTGCGCCTCCATCGTCGAGGCACCGAGATGCGGCGTCGCCACCACATTCTCCATGCCGAACAGCGCGTTGTTCTCCGCCGGTTCGACCTCGAACACGTCGATGCCGGCGCCGGCCACCTTGCCGCTCTTCAAGGCCGCGATCAGGTCGGCCTCGACGATCAGTCCGCCACGGGCGCAGTTGATGATACGCACGCCGGTCTTCATCTTTGCGATCGCCGCGGCGTCGATGATGTTGCGTGTCTTGTCGGTAAGCGGTGTGTGCAGCGTGATGAAATCGGCACGGGCGAACAGCTCGTCGAGCTCGACCTTTTCGACACCGAGTTCCTCGGCGCGGCTGTCCGACAGGAACGGATCGAAGGCGACGACGTGCATCTTCAGACCGACGCCGCGCGTAGCGACGATCGAGCCGATATTGCCGCAACCGATGATGCCGAGCGTCTTGCCGGTGATCTCGACGCCCATGAAGCGGTTCTTTTCCCATTTGCCGGCATGGGTCGAGGCGTTGGCCTCCGGTATCTGGCGGGCCAGCGCGAAGATCATGGCGACGGCATGCTCGGCGGTGGTGATCGAATTGCCGAAAGGCGTGTTCATCACGATGATGCCCTTGCGGCTCGCCGCCGGGATGTCGACATTGTCGACGCCGATGCCGGCGCGGCCCACGACCTTCAGCCTGGTCGCGGCGTTGATCAGCTTCTCCGTCACTTTTGTCGCCGAGCGGATGGCCAGCCCATCATACTGGCCGATCACTTCGAGCAGTTTTTCCTTGTCCTTGCCGAGATCCGGCAAATAGTCGACCTCGATGCCGCGATCCCTGAAGATCTGCACGGCGGTGGTGGAAAGTTTGTCTGAGACGAGAACGCGGGGCATTGGCTTGGTCCTTTGCGATTGGCGTCCCTCCCCTTGAGGGGAGGGTCGGCGCGAAGCGCCGGGTGGGGTCATTGCGGCCGGATGCGGCCAAATCTTTTTTCTTTCTGGATGGCGGATCGGTGAGCGGGTGGAGGCGACTCCACCCGGCCCTTCGGGCCACCCTCTCTTCGAGGGAGAGGGAGTCAGGCGGCTGCCTTCAGCGACGCCTTTTGCGCGGCAAAGGCCCAGTCGAGCCAGGGCAGCAGCGCTTCGAGATCGGAGGTCTCGACTGTCGCGCCGCACCAGATGCGCAGGCCGGGCGGTGCATCGCGGTAGGCGCCGATGTCGTAGGCGACGCCTTCCTTGTCGAGCGCCGAGACGATTGCCTTGGCGAACGCAGCCTGTCCATCGGCGTTGAGTGCCGCGACATCCGGATCGGTGAATGAAAGGCAGACCGATGTATTCGAACGCGTCGCCGGGTCGACGGCAAGATGGCCGAGCCAGGAAGATTTCCGGACAAAGCGATCGAGAACAGCGGCGTTGGCATCCGCTCTGGTGACCAGCGCGTCGAGGCCGCCGATCGACTGCGCCCAACGCAGCGCGTCGAGATAGTCCTCGACGCACAGCATAGACGGCGTGTTGATGGTCTCGCCCTTGAAGATGCCTTCGATCAGCTTGCCGCCCGAGGTGAGACGGAAGATCTTCGGCAGCGGCCAGGCCGGCTTGTAGCTTTCCAGCCGTTCGACGGCGCGCGGGCTGAGGATCAGCATACCGTGCGCGCCTTCACCGCCCAGGACCTTCTGCCAGGAGAAGGTGACGACGTCGAGTTTCTGAAAATCGAGCTTTTGCGCAAAGGCCGCCGAAGTGGCGTCGCAGATGGTCAGGCCCTTGCGGGTGGCCGGGATGAAATCGCCGTTCGGCACGCGCACGCCCGACGTCGTGCCGTTCCAGGTGAAGACCACGTCGCGGTCGAAATCTATTTTGGTCAGGTCGGGCAGCACGCCGTAGTCCGCCTCTAACCTGCGAACATCGGCGAACCTCAGCTGCTTGACCACATCGGTGACCCAGCCGGAACCGAAGCTCTCCCAGGCGACCATGTCGACGCCGCGTTCGCCGAGCAGCGACCACAGCGCCATTTCGACCGCGCCGGTATCCGAGGCCGGCACGATGCCGATGCGGTAATCTGCCGGAACCTGGAGGATTTCCCGGGTCAGCTCGATCGCTTGTTCGAGCTTGGTCTTGCCGATCTTGGCGCGGTGCGAGCGCCCGAGCGCGGCATTTTTGAGCGCTTCGACCGACCAGCCGGGGCGTTTTGCACAGGGACCTGAGGAAAAATTGGGATTTGCCGGACGGAATCCGGGCTTAGTATGCGTCGTCATCGTGGTCTATCCTTCCAGATAGTGGCCCCTCGTTGGGGAGGGGTGGCCCACGGACGGCGATATGCGTTCAGGCTTTCGGCGTCAAGGGGAAAGTTTTTGTCGCTGGCGGGATACCGGCTGCCTTTGGCAAAAATGCCGTAACGCAAACGGCGGGCCAAAGACCCGCCATTGTTCACGCCTCAGCTTCGATCGAGCCTACCAGAGGTCGTATCGCAGTCCGACTTTGACCGTCTGGTAGTCTATGCCTTTGTGAATGTTGAGGGCGCCGTCGTCATAGGCAACGTATTTGGCATTGGGCACGGAGAAATATTCGTAGCCGAGATCGACCGAGACGTTCTTGGTCACCCGATAGGAAAGGCCGGCGCCGATCGAGTAGGCGAGGTTGAATTTGGCTTGCGAGTCGGTAGCGCCCTCGTAGCCCGCCGGATCATCGCAAATGAAGCCCCCGGTCCCCGATGGATTGGCGGGTACTTCCTTACAATCGCGCGCGCCGATGCTCCTGTAGTATTTGTTGTAGGCGAGACCGAGGCCTCCGCCGAGATAGGGCGTGATCCCGACATATGTCCCGAGATCGACATAGCCGTTGGCCATGATGCTGTAGCCCTTGTTGGACGCATTGTTGGACAGATCGCATTTCTGCGAAGCGGGGACGGTTATAATTTCGCCGAGGAGATTCTTGGTGAGCGTTGAACCGTCGCAGGTAGCTGCTAGCTTTTGCTGGTCGCCGAACTCGTTGGTTGGTAGGATTCCGGCATTCAGTTCACCGCGAAGGTAATCGTTGAAGTGGTAGCCCATTCCGATGCTGCCCGTGAACAGGCTGCTATCCTGCGTGAAGCTGGTCAGGGGACCGGTTGCAATCTCCTCATGCTCGAACGGGTGGCTGAACGCATAGCCGACATCGCCGCGCAGATACCATCCCGAGCCAACCTCGACCGGTACATAGTCGGGCGCCTGGTCGACATAGACCGGCGGATCGTAGTCGGCGCCAAGCGCCGGCGTCAGCGGCATCAGGACGACTGCTGCAAGCGCCAGTGCTACAGGCGATTTGGATGTCATGGTCCTCGGCTCCCGAACTTGGCGCATTCGCAATCGCGCGCCGTTTCAGAGAGCATTGTTAACCATAGTGGTTAAGTGCGGGTTAAGGATAACAAGGCGTTAGCAATTGATTTGATCCGCTTTCGCTTCTCAAGCTGGACGGTGTTCCAGAGCGCCGCAGCATCTGTAGGCAGCCAAAACGAAACCGCCCGGCATCAGCCGGGCGGTCGACGAATTCCTGGATTTCAGAAACCACTACTTGGTGTAGACGGGCTCGGGTTCTGGAACGTAGGGCTCCGGCGGCGCGCAGTCCGACCTGCCGAACTGGTAGCGCAGGCCGCCACGCACTTCGTGCACGTTGATGCCTTTGTCATAGCCTGGGCCGACATTGGGGAGGGAGGCATAGTCGAACATCTTACCACCATTGATGTGGCTGAAGCGGTAGCCGACATCGAGTTTGACGCGGTCGGTCAGGCAGTAGGATGCGCCCGCCATGGCAGCATAGGCAAAACGCCAGCCCTTGCCACCGCTATGATCAAATGAACCGTCGCTATCCACGTTGTGCAGTTCATCCCACTTGACCCAGGCACCGCCGATGCCGGCGCCGACATAAGGCGTGATCCCATGCCAGGTGCCGATGTCGACATAGGCGTTGGCCAAGAGCAGCAGCGCCGAATAGGACGAGGTATCGACGGACGTGCAAGGCGTTTGCTGCGGGCCGCAGAAGCCGTTGGTCGAGCCGCGGAATTTGGACTTGCTCATCCAGTCCAAGGTGAGATCGGTGCGGAAATGCTCGTCGATCTGGTAACCAACACCGCCGCCGGCCGAGAAGGCGCCGTCCAGCTTGCCTGTATCGAACTTGCCGGGATTCTGGGGCGCTACACCGTAGGTGATGTAGTCGCCACCACGAAACTTCGACCAGTGATAGTCGATGTCGCCACGGATATACCAGCCGCCGAATTGGGCCGGCTGCTCGTAGGCAACCGGTGGTGGCGCCTCTTCGACTACGGGCGGCTCGACGAAATCGGCGGCGAACGCCGGCCCGGCGCCGGCAAACAGCGCGGCCAGGAGGGCCATTCTTGCTGTGTTGAACATGCTTATCACCCCTGAGAACCCTCGAACGGCGAACGCGCCCGAAATATGATTGACCTCAGTTGTGGATAATGAATCGGAAAGGTTAAAAGGCGTTTAACCGTATTGATTAACTACGAATCTCTGAAATTCGAACAATCTGGCCGCCGTTGCAGGTGGGATTGGCCGCGACTCAATAAAAAGCCCGCCGGCAAGGCGGGCTTTGAACCGGTGTTGGGGGGAGATCAGGCGGCGCTGCGCGTTTCCGAAATGACCTCGACGATGTCGTTGACGACGGACTCGACAAGTTGTGGGTCGTCGCCTTCCGCCATGACGCGGATGAGCGGCTCCGTGCCGGATGGCCGGATGACCAGGCGCCCGGCCTTGCCGAGGCGATTGCGCGCATCTTCGATCGCTGCCTTGACCGGCGCCTCCTCGAGCGGCTTGCCGCCGGAAATATGCACATTCTTCAACAGCTGCGGCACCGGCTCGAACTTCTTCGACAGTTCGCTCACCGGCCGGTTCTGCCGCTTGATGCAGGCGAGCACCTGCAGCGCCGAGACAAGGCCGTCGCCGGTGGTCGAAAAGTCGGACAGCACGATATGGCCCGACTGTTCGCCGCCGACATTGAGCCCATGGGCACGCATGTGCTCGACGACATAGCGGTCGCCGACCCTGGTGCGATGCAACTGCAGGTTCATATCGCCGAGGAAGCGTTCGAGGCCGAGATTGGACATCACCGTCGAGACGACGCCGCCGCCGGCCAGCCGCCCGCTCTGGTGCCAGGACTCGGCAATCAGCGCCATGATCTGGTCGCCATCGACGATCGCGCCGTTCTCGTCGACGATGACGACGCGGTCGGCATCGCCGTCGAGCGCAATGCCGATATCGGCGCGCACTTCGTGCACCTTCTTTTGCAAGCCGGCTGGATGAGTCGAGCCGCATTCCTTGTTGATGTTGAAGCCGTTGGGCTCGACATTGATGGCAACGACCTCGGCGCCGAGTTCCCATAGCGCGTCGGGCGCCACCTTGTAGGCGGCGCCATTGGCGCAATCCACGACGATGCGCAGGCCCGACAGCGACATTGAGCGCGGCAGCGTGCGCTTGGCGAATTCGATATAGCGGTCATGCACGCCGTCGACGCGTTTGGCGCGGCCGAGCCCATCGGAATCGGCGAGCGCCAATTCGATATCCTTGTCGAGCATCCCCTCGATACGCTCCTCGATCTCATCGGACAGCTTGTAGCCATCGGGGCCGAACAGCTTGATGCCGTTGTCGTAATAGGGGTTGTGCGAGGCAGAAATCATCACCCCGATATCGGCGCGCAGCGAGCGCACCAGCATGGCAACAGCGGGCGTCGGGATAGGGCCGAGCAGGAAGACATCCATGCCGGCGGCGCACAGGCCGGATACCATCGCGTTCTCGATCATGTAGCCGGAAAGCCTGGTATCCTTGCCGAGCACGACGCGGTGGCGGTGGCTGCCGCGCTGGAAGGAGAGGCCGGCGGCCATGCCGACCCGCATGGCGACCTCCGCCGTCATTGGAAACTTGTTGGCTCGCCCACGAATGCCGTCCGTACCGAAATAATGTCCTGCCATGTTCGCCAGCTTCCCGATGGTTCTTTCCGAGCATCTCATGCCATAAAATGGCCCAAGCCCCGTCATCACATTGTATGATTATGGACGACCAATCCTTAGAAAATTGTTGTTTTGTGTGTTTTGCGTCACGCTAGTGTGTTGATTTTCAAGTTCCGAGCCCTTGTTGCGGCAGCAGCATCAGAAACGTCAACTCAAACTCATCTGGATCCTTTGGTCTGTGGCAGTGTGGCCTTGAACCCGAGTCCGCATCGTGCGGCTCCCGACAGCGGTAGGCTCAGGTCCTCCGCACCCGCCGATTTGACTGGCCGTTATGTGACGCAGTGGCCTCGCTGGGACCCAGCCATATGCGCGCTCTCCGTGCAATGCACCCGGACGAACTTGGCTCGGAGACGGTCCCGGCAACGAATTCATCACCTTAAAGAAAAGAATGCACTTCTAAATTTGTCTCTACGCTACTTAGCATCTGGCGCAACCAGCCGTTGAGCGCTATTGCTGCACTGGGACATATCATGAACTGCCATAGGGAGAAAACGCATGCTCATCCACCGACTTGCCACTTTGACGGGTCTTGCCGTCGCGACCTTGTTCCTGGCGGCGCCTGCCAATGCGCTGACCATGGCCGAGTGCAGCACCAAGTATAACGCGGCGAAGGATGCGGGAACGCTTGGCGGGCAGAACTGGAACCAGTTCCGCAAGGCGCAATGCGGCACCGATGCCACCGCCGCTACGACCGACACCGCCCCGGCCAAGGCCACTGACACCACCAAGGCAGCCGCCGGCGACGATGCGGCACCGGGCCTGACGGCGAAGGAGTGCAGCACCAAGTACCAGGCGGCAAAAGCCGCCGGCACGCTGAACGGCATGAAGTGGAACGATTTCCGCAAGACCCAGTGCGCCGCCGACGCGACGGCAGCCGCACAACCCGCCACCACGACCAAGGCTGCGGCAGCCGCCGACGACGCTGCGCCGGGCCTGACGGCCAAGGAATGCAGCACCAAATACCAGGCCGCCAAGGCTGCCGGCACCCTCAACGGCATGAAATGGAACGATTTCCGCAAGAGTGAATGCGCCGCCGGCGCAACTGCAGCGGCACAGCCTGCCGCGGCACCTGCCGAGGCGGCGACAGCCGCGGCGACCGATTCCGGCAAAGGCCTCAGCATGGCGGATTGCAGCGCCAAATATCAGGCTGCCAAGGCCGGCAACACGCTGAACGGCATGAAGTGGAACGACTTCCGCAAGAGCCAATGCGGCGCCGGCGCAGCCGACGACGACACCCTACCGGCTCCTGATGCCAAGTATACCGGCGATCCGCAGCCGCCGACCATCACCGCCCCCCAGGGCGTGAAATTCCCGACGGCGATCTCCAAGAAGTATGCAACCGAGACCCCGGCCAAGGGCCGCATGCACACCTGCCTCGACCTCTATTACGCGAACAAGGACGCCAACACGCTGGGCGGCCTCAGGTGGATCCAGAAGGGCGGCGGCTTCTACAGCCTCTGCAACGCCAAGCTGAAGAGCTGACCGGCGCCATCATCATCCGACGATAGGAACCCGCGAGCCGCAAGGTTCGCGGGCTTTTTTGTTATTGCCGAACAAGTGAGAGGGCCTTCCGAGGTCGGACCAACTGTCAGGTCGCGTTCCTTCGCTCCCTCTGTCCGCCGCCGGAAGCAAAGAACCCGCCTCGGAGGGCGGGTCGTCGGCGCCGTTGAGCCCTTGGCGCCGGAGAGGCAGGCAATTTGCCCAGGTCGGCGCCGAGTCTCCCTTCCCTTTATGGGGTTAGGGATCATCGTAGGGCGAAAGCCTCGGCTTTCCACCTGCGATAGCCCTGCACAAGTGGGGAGATCGGCAGCTTTAGCGCCTCGCGAACATCAGAAGGAAAACGCCGCGATTAGAGCCCGCGGCGTTTCGAAGTCGATCTGTCCTGGGCCGGAGCCTAGCTTGACGGCTGGGGTTCCATGCCGCCTTCGGGCTCGGGACCCTTCTTGCGGCGGCCGGACTTTGGTACGGCCGAGCCACGGCTCGGCGGCGTGTCGTCGCCGAGGTCGCGTGCGGGCTTATTGCCGGCGATCAGCTGCTTGATCTCCTCGCCCGACAGCGTCTCGTATTCGAGCAGGCCTTGCGCCAGCGCGATCCATTCCTTCTTCTTCTTGGTCAGGATTGACCTTGCCGTCGAATAGGCCTCGTCGATCAGCCGGCGCACTTCCGCGTCGATGATCTGCGCCGTCTCTTCCGAGATGTTCTGCGTGCGCGCCACCGAATGGCCGAGGAACACCTCCTCCTGGTTGTCGCCATAGGCGACATGGCCGAGCTTGTCGGAGAAGCCCCAGCGCGTCACCATGGCGCGCGCCAGCTTGGTCGCCTGCTCGATGTCGGAGGAGGCGCCCGAGGTGATGTTCTCCTTGCCGAACTTGAACTCCTCGGCGACACGGCCGCCCATCATGATGGCGAGCCGCGAGATCATGTATTTGTAGCTCATCGAATAGCGGTCGCCTTCCGGCAGCTGCATGACCATGCCGAGTGCCCGGCCGCGCGGAATGATGGTCGCCTTGTGCAACGGATCGGCTGACGGCACGTTGAGCGCCAGAATGGCGTGGCCGGCCTCGTGATAGGCGGTCAACTCTTTCTCGGCCTGCGTCATCGCCGACGAGCGGCGCTCGGCGCCCATCATGATCTTGTCCTTGGCGTCCTCGAATTCGGCCATGGTGACGAGGCGCTTGTTGCGCCGCGCCGCCATCAGGGCGGACTCGTTGACCAGGTTCATCAGGTCGGCGCCGGAAAAGCCCGGCGTGCCGCGCGCGATCACCTTGAGGTCGACATTGGGCGCCAGCGGCACGTTGCGCACATGCACCTTCAGGATCTTCTCGCGGCCGACGATGTCGGGGTTCGGCACCACCACCTGGCGATCGAAGCGGCCCGGCCTGAGCAGCGCCGGATCGAGCACGTCGGGCCGGTTGGTGGCGGCGATCAGGATGATGCTTTCGTTGGATTCGAAGCCATCCATCTCGACCAGCAGCTGGTTCAGCGTCTGCTCACGTTCGTCATTGCCGCCGCCGAGGCCGGCACCGCGATGGCGGCCGACCGCGTCGATTTCGTCGATGAAGATGATGCAAGGCGCATTCTTCTTGGCCTGGTCGAACATGTCGCGGACGCGGCTTGCGCCGACGCCGACGAACATCTCGACAAAGTCCGAGCCCGAAATGGTGAAGAACGGCACGTTGGCTTCACCGGCGACCGAGCGGGCGAGCAGCGTCTTGCCGGTTCCGGGAGGACCGACGAGCAGCACGCCGCGCGGGATCTTGCCGCCGAGCCGCTGGAATTTCTGCGGGTCGCGCAGGAACTCGACGATCTCTTCCAGATCTTGCTTGGCTTCGTCGACGCCAGCGACGTCCTGAAAGGTGACGCGGCCATGCGCTTCGGTCAACAGCTTGGCCTTCGACTTGCCGAAGCCCATGGCACGGCCGGAACCGGACTGCATCTGGCGCATGAAGAATATCCAGACGCCGAGGATGAGGATCATCGGCAGCCAGGAGATCAGGGTGCCGAACAGCGAATTGGAGCCGTCGGATTCAGGACGCGCATTGATGGTGACGTTCTTGTCCTGCAGACGCGAAACCAGTGACGGGTCCCCAGGCGAATAGGTCTGGAAACCGTTGGAGCTGTCCGTGTAATTGCCGGAGATACGGGCGCCGGCGATGGTCACCGACTTGATCCGTCCGGCGGCGACTTCCTGCAGGAACTGCGAATAGGGGACATCGCTCGAGGCCCCACGCGTCTGCGGCGTCTGGAAAAGATTGAAGAGAGCGATGAGCAGGACCGCTATGATCGCCCAGAGCGCGAGGTTGCGATAATTCGGATTCATCAATTGTCCCGTTGGCGCCGCTGGGCGGACACGCGTCGTGAGAGGAAACTTGGCCCTAACATAGGGAGAGCGTCTCCCCTTGCCAAGCATAACAGCAGGTCTCGGTTAAGCTTTCGCCCGTGGTAGGCCGGCACTGTGGCCGCCGAATGGCGAGGCTGGAACCGGCGCCGCGCCAAGCAAGGCGGCGACGGCATCGGCCGGCGCCAGATCGAAGGACGGCAGGAAACGGGCGAAGGGCGCGACTGCCGGATATGCGGCGACAGCAGCCGGCATCGGGCCTTCCCCGGGCAAACCCGGGCCTTCCCCAGGCAGACCAAGGCATTCGCCATCCCGCCATAGCGCCGGCTCGGCGGCCAGGGCCGCGCGTACAAGGCTTGCCGGCGTGCCATGCCCGGCAATTGCCCGCTTTGCGGCAAGAGCCGCCCCGAGCGGTGCTACCAACAGCGGCGCGATCAACAATGCACCTGAACTGTCGCCCAATGTGATCCGTCTGCGGCCGTCCCAAAGCGCATTGTCGGAAACCTCGACAGCGGGCGGCAGATCGCGCAATTCGCGATGCAGAAAGATACCGGTACGCCGGGCATCGATCACGGTCCGCGACAATGTGGCACAAAGCGGCCCGGTGCGGAGCCGGCCGAAAAGGGCTTCGCTGCGGGCCTGGTCGGGAAGGAAGGCTGTGCCGCCGGTCGCCGCCAGCAGAATGCGCAGCGCATAAATGGCCGCCCCGCTGTCGCTTTCCGTCGCAAAATCCCGGTTGAGGCGGACTAGGCCGGCGGCTGGCCTGGAGGCCAAGCTGCGGATCAGCATGGCCGCGCGGCGTCCCAGTTGCTCACGCTCGGCCGCCACCTTTCTGGCCAGCGCTATCGCTTCAGCCACGCGTGGCGCACCATCGCCTTCGGCAAGTGCTGCGCGGACGCGCGGCCGCTCGAAAGCGGTGTCGGCATTGGTCGGATCTTCGATCCACGCAACCTGTTCACGCCGCAGGAATTCGCGCAGTGCCTCACGCCTTACGCCGAGCAGTGGCCGCACGATCCAGTGCCGCCAGTCGTAGAGGGTTGCCGGCGCCATGCCGGCAAGACCCCGCCCTTCCTCGCGCCGCCCGTCGTCGCTTTGCCCTCCGTCACTTGGCCGCTCGTCACTTGGCCGCTCGTCACGTGCCCACTCGTCACGCGCCCACTCGTCCCGCGCCCACTCGTCCCGCGCTTGCCGCATCAGCACCGTCTCGGCCTGGTCGTCGGCGGTGTGGCCAGTCAGGATCAGGCCGATGCCTGCCGCTTCGGCGGCCTCGGCGAGCAGCCGGTATCGGGCTTCGCGCGCGGCGGCGGGCAGGCCGGTCGATGGTTTGCGCCCCGACCAGGCGAGGACGCGATGGGCAATACCGCGCGCCGCGCACAGCCTGGCCACGGCTTGCGCTTCCGCTGCCGCTTGCGGCCGCAATCGATGATCGATCGTTACCGCCAGCAATTTCGTTGCCGGGGCGTTACGGTCGAGATGGGCTTTGAGGAGGAGGAGAAGGGCGGTCGAGTCGCTGCCGCCGGATACGGCCGCAACAGCGCCGTTGGAAAAGTCGATCCGCGAAAAATCCGAAAGGTCAGGCTCGGTGTCGAGCGTCATGCATGTCGCCCAAGCGTGGGCCCGGTTTTGCGGCAACGACACGCAACGGAAAAACTAGCACGCCGCGAGTGCCCTTTCCTGCTTGACCCGCTCCTTGAGCGCGCCGGAAATATCAGGGTAGCGCTTGCCGATCTCGCTGAAAGTGGCACAGGCCACGTCGCGCTGTTTCAGCCCGACCAGTGAAACGCCGAGCTTCAGCAGCATGTCGGGCGCCTTCTTGGCCTTCGGATAGTCCTTGCTGGCAGCGAGGAAAATCTCGGCCGCATCGCGGTATTTCTGCTGGCCGAGCAGCGATTCACCAAGCCAGTAATGCGCATCCGCCGCTTTGGCGTCCCGGGGAAAACGGGCGATGTGATCGCGGAAACCCTGTTCGGCGGTGCTGTAGTCGCCCGACAGGATGAACTGGTAAGAGTTGCGGTAAAGCTCCTCCGGGTCGTTGGTCGATGGGAGTGCCGCGACCACCGTGTCGTCGGATTTACCGGCCTTGTTGCCAGCCGCGCTGGCGCCGTTGGCTGGGGCCGTATTCTGCGACGGCGCGTTCGCCTGCGCATTGCCATCGGCTTCGACGACATTGCCGTTTTTGTCGACGGTGATGGTGCCGAACGTCTTGGGCGGCGCGCCAGGGATCAGCTTGCCGGGATCGCCGTTGGGCGATTCGATGATGACGTCCTCGACGCTTTTGCCGCCGTCTGCTGCCTTGCCCGCGTCGGCCGGAGCCTGCGTTGCCGGCGCCTCCGCCATGTTACCGTCGCCGTTGGGGCTGTCGCTGCTAGGCGCGGCCTCGGACTTCTTCTGCCCGGCCGGCTGCTGCGCGCCTTGCGGACCGCCTTCCAACTGCTGGAAACGGAATTCGTTGTCTTCCTGCTGCTTGCGGATCTGCTCCTGCATCTGCAGGACCTGGAAATTGAGTTCCTCGATCTTGCCGTTCATCTGCCGGAGCTGTTCCTCCAGCGCCGGAGTGCCGGTGCCATCCTGTTGCGCGAATTGAACCTGATCCGGCTTTTTCCTTTCGCCGAAAATGCCGGGCAGTTTGATCGTCGGCAGATGGAAGGAAAAACCGCTTTGCGATGACTGCTCGGTGCCGTTTGCCCCGATACCGTCAGCAAGTGCCGCGATACTTGATACGAGCAGCAGCGCAAGCGTGCCGCTCAAGACCGATCTGAAATGCATGTGCCTCTCGCCGTGAAACCATTGTTGCGCGCCTCTCACTCGAAGTAGACCAGCCAACTGGGGACTGGCCAGACGCTCTCGGCTCTTAACAGGACGTGAGACTTCGGCCAAATTTTGTTTGGAGCGAGCAGATACGAAAAAGGCGGCCCTGCGGCCGCCTTTCGCATCAAGTGTTGCATTTTTGCCGATCAGGAGCCGGCGCCGCTCAGTGTGGTCACGGCGCGGCGGTTCTGCGACCAGCAGGAGATGTCGTCGCAAACCGCGACCGGACGCTCCTTGCCGTAGGAAATAGTCTTCAGGCGCTGCGCCGAAACACCCTTGGCGACCAGGAAGTCGCGGGTGGCGGCAGCACGGCGGGCGCCGAGCGCCAGATTGTATTCGCGCGTGCCGCGCTCGTCGGCATGGCCTTCGATGACGATGGCATACTGCTTGTACTGGTTCAGCCACTGCGCCTGGCGCGACAGCGTCGTCTGCGCGTCGGCGCGGATCGAGGACGAATCGGTGTCGAAGAAGATGCGGTCGCCGATATTGACGGTAAAGTCCTGGGCCGACCCGGGCGTTGCCGCGCCGGCGCCGTTGAGGCCGAGATCGGCGGCGCTGTTCGGCGTCTTCTTCGAGGCGCAACCGGTGATCGCGAGTATCGCGACCAGCGCGATCATGACCGGGTTTGTGGTAAGTGCTGCGATACGGCCCATGCCGCCTCTCCTTCGCAATTCGAGTGATTTCATTGATCGTCCAGTAACCACGTTTGGGTTAACCGACGCTCAAGAAACACGGTTAAAATTTGGTTTCGGCTGCCGTCCGCAACCGTTCTGCCGAGGGCTACTCAAGGGCGACAATGAGCGCGGACCGTAGGCGGAAATGCGGCCAAAACGCGACCAAGGGGTGAAAACAAGGCCGGAAACGGCGCTTTTCGGGCACCGTTGCCGGCGTGCAACTGGGAACAAAGGATGCTCAAGTAGAACATCCTTGCCCGGGACTATTCCAGCAGCGGCGACCAGGCCGGATCCGAGGCGAAGTTCGCCGTCGGGATCGGCTGTTCGTTGCGGCCGGTGAGATCGACCGAAACAAGTTTTGGTCCGCCATTGGAATCACGGAAGAACATCAGCACCCGGCCGTTGGGTGCCCAGGTCGGCCCCTCCTGCTGAAAGCCGGTGGACAGGATGCGCTCACCCGAACCGTCGGTGCGCATGACGCCGATCTGGAATTCGCCGCCGGTCTGCTTGGTGAAGGCGATGAGATCGCCGCGCGGCGACCACACCGGCGTCGAATAGACGCCGTCGCCGAACGAGATGCGGGTCTGGCCCGAGCCGTCGGCGCCCATCACATAGATCTGCGCGCGGCCGCCGCGGTCCGACGTGAACACCACCTTGCTGCCGTCAGGCGAGTAGGATGGCGAGGTATCGATGGCGGTCGAATTGGTGAGCCTGGTCGTCGAGCGGCTTCTCAGGTCCATGGCGAAGATGTTGGAATTTCCGTCGTCGCGCAGAAGGCTCATTATTACCTTCTGGCCATCCGGCGAAAAGCGCGGCGCAAACGTCATGCCGGGGAAATTGCCGACCAGCTCGCGCTGCCCCGTCTCGATCTGCAGCAGGTACACCCGCGGCTGACCGCTTTCATAGGACATGTAGGTGATTTCCTGCCGGTTCGGCGAAAAGCGCGGCGTCAGCACGATCGATTTGCCGTTCGAGAGATAGCGGACGTTGGCGCCGTCCTGGTCCATGATGGCAAGCCGCTTCTTGCGCGCATTCTTGGCACCGGACTCGTCGATGAAGACGACGCGCGTGTCGAAATAGCCCTTCTCGCCGGTCAGCCGCTCGTAGATCGCATCGGCGATGATATGGCCGACGCGCCTGGTATTGGCGTCGTTGGCGAAGAACTGTTCGCCCGAGAGCTGCTGGCCGGCAAAGGCGTCCCACAGCCGGTACTGGGCGCGGATGCGGCCGTCGGCTTCCTTG
This sequence comes from Mesorhizobium sp. M0045, assembly GCF_040323385.1. Taxonomy (NCBI): domain Bacteria; kingdom Pseudomonadati; phylum Pseudomonadota; class Alphaproteobacteria; order Hyphomicrobiales; family Phyllobacteriaceae; genus Mesorhizobium; species Mesorhizobium sp. M0045. Next base: position 20,835 of record NZ_JAMYUY010000003.1, on the reverse strand, counting down.
CCGACGCTGCCGGTGACCAAAGCCTGGGCGTTGATTACCTTCCAGTCCTCGAAGCGGGGCGTGGCATCCGGGTTGGAGATTTTTTCAATGAAAGCGCTCTTGTCGATCGGAGCAAACAGGCCCGAGCGCTTCAGATCGTCGATGACGATCCCCGATATCTCCGCGCCCAATGCGTCGCCCGATTGAAAGTCGGTGATGGCGATCGGCAGAGGCTCGATATTGGGTTGAGTCAAGTCGAGCTGGACCAACGCCTTTGCCGGCAGCGTGGCGAGCCCGCTCATGGCGGTCGCAATCGTGCCGATCAGTATCAGCGTCGTAAGCAACTTCTTCATTCGTTCAGCCTCGTTGTTCTCTCGGCAATCAATACATGTCGCTGGGGATGAAATTGACCTCGACCTCGTTCCATCCCAGCTCGCCGTCATATTTTGCGACGGGCAGATTGTAGGGCGCACATCGCAGCACTGCGCGCCGGGCTGCTTCCGAGGCGACTCGGGAGCCCATTGAGCCATCGCCCGCGGATCCGACTTCCGGAGCGCCGTCGATCTCGCCATTTTGCGTGAGCTTCATCCTGATGGTGACTTTTTGGCTGTCGCCATCGAATGTGCCGGGTGTCACACTCCAGCAGCGTTTGATCTGGGCCTTCAGGCCATCAAGCTCGCTCTGCGAGAGTTTGGTGCCTTGGTTCTTCTCGCCGCCGAGCGAAGCCTGCTGGGTCGAGCGCTTGGCGCCGCCGCCGGACGGTTTCTGTTTGTCGAGCAGCGCCGAAATCTCATCTGCATTGAATTGCTTGTCGTCCGATTTCGGCCTGGAGGAGGCTTCCTTGACCGGCTTGTTGGTGTCCTTGCGCTCCGGCGCCTTCGCGCTTTCGGCCTGGGCCGGCTGCGGCTTCGGCCGGGCCTCAGGCGCCGGCGCCGAGTCCGGAAGCTGCGCCTCCTCGGTCGGCGGTTGCTTGGCAATCGCCTCGGCGACGGCATCCGGCTTGACCTCAGGCTGCGGATCGATCGCGGCGGTCTTGTCCTGCGGCGGCGTGGGCGTCGGCTCCTTGGCCGGCGTCGGCTTGGGATCGGTCTGCTTGACCGGTTCGGGTTTGACCTCTTCCTTCGGCTGCGGCACCGGCGCTACCTCCGTTGCGGGAATAGGCTTCGGCTTTTCCGGCGGCTTCGGCACGTCTTCGGTCTTCGGCTTCTCGACCGGGGTCGGCGCGGGTGGCGGAGCCGCCGTCATATCGACCGGCTTGGGCTTGGCCTCAGGCGTCGGCGGCTTGTCGGTATCGACGCTGTTTTCTCCGACTTTCTGGGCATCGGGTACGATGTCGGGACGCTGTGTCGGCAGCGGCGCCGGTTTTTCGTGCATCACGGCTTTCTTGTCGCCCTGCAAAACCTGCGAGACGGCCTCCATCGGCACAATGTCCACTGCGACCGACTCGACATCGGACGACGGAAGCGCAGCCGGCGCCGACAGCGTGAACAGGCCGAAGGCGATTGCCACCGTATGCAAGATCACCGATGTGGTGAGGCCGGTCTTCATCTTGCGTCTATTGATCCTGTTTCGGCAGCGAAAGCAGGCCTAAATTCTTGTAGCCGGCGTCCTGGATGAGACCCATCACTTCCATCGCGGCGCCATAGTTGGTAGCCTTGTCGCCGCGGATGAAGATGCGCTCCTCGTAGCCGGTCTTGGAAATCGCCTGCAGCTTGGCGATCAAGTCCTCCTGCGGAATTTCGGTCTCCTGCAGGAAAATCTTTCCCATGCCGTCGATCGTGATCGTGATTGGCTGGGTATCGGCGTTCATCGCCTTGGCCTTCGTCTCCGGCAGGTCGACTGGCACGCCGACCGTCAGCAGCGGCGCCGCGACCATGAAGATGATCAGCAGCACCAGCATCACGTCGACCATCGGCGTGACGTTGATCTCCGATATCAAGGCGTGATGGCGGCCGCGCCGCCTGTGGCCGCGCCCGCCGCGTCCTCCGCCACCTGCGCTTACGGACATTCCCATGATCGTTCCTCAGGCCTTCTGCGCGACTTTTTCATCGATTTGGCGCGAGAGTATGGCGGAGAACTCATCCGCGAAGCCTTCCATGCGCACCGCGATCTTGCTCGCGTCCGACGACAGCTTGTTATAGGCGATGACGGCGGGAATGGCGGCGAGCAGGCCGATGGCCGTCGCCAGCAGCGCTTCGGCGATGCCGGGCGCGACCACCGACAGGCTGGTGTTCTTCGAGGCTGCGATCGCCTGGAACGAGGTCATGATGCCGATAACCGTGCCGAACAGGCCGATGAAGGGCGCCGCCGAGCCGGTGGTGGCGAGAAACCCGAGCCGCCCTTCCAGCTTTTCCATTTCGCGGGTCAACGCCAGATCCATTGCCTTGTCGATGCGGGTCTGCAGGCCGAGCGGCGATTTCGCGCCCTTCTCGAAGCTTTTCTTCCATTCGCGCATGGCGGCGACGAAGATCGCGCTCATGCCGGTCGTCTTGCGGTCGGCGAGCGTGCGGTAAAGCTCTTCCAGCGACTGTCCCGACCAGAACACCTGCTCGAAGCGGTTGAGCGCCAGCCGCATGCGGGCATAGGCGACGAGCTTGTCGACGATGATTGCCCAGGTCCAGATCGAGGCGCAGAGCAAGCCGATCATGACCAGCTTGACCACCCAACCGGCCTGCATGAACAAGGCCCAAATCGATAAATGCGCGCCCGGTTCGGCGAGAGCGATGTTTTCCATGTTACGTCCTTAAAGATTTTCCGGGCGTGGCTGGCGGCTGGCCCATGGGCATCCCTTGTGGTCCGTTCGCGTTAAGCTTGCGGAATAACCCCAAATGCACCGTTGGCGGCCTTTTCGGGGCAAATATTGGTGAAAGGAAGGCGCTTGGATTCTCCCAATCTTAACCAATCCCTTCATGGACCGTTATGGTTAAGGATGGGTTATGACGTACAGCGCGGCGCATTGCCGCGCCCCGACGAGCCGCCCGGCGATCCTCGCCCGATCAGGAGTTCCGGATCGTCCGCCTCTGAGCCCTTATTTGCGCGTTCTGGGCATGAAGGCTGCGATCCAGTCCTTGGGAAAGCGCCGCGGCCGCCCGTTCTCGCCGACAATCGCCGCTTCGACACGCGCCTCGACCAGCACTTCGCTGCCGCGCTTCAACTGTTGCGCCATGACGATGCGGGCGCCGGAAATCCCGTCGGTGCGCGTATCGATGGTCAGGATGTCGTCCATGCGAGCCGAACCGCGGAAGTCGATCTCCATGCGCCGCACCACCCAGACTATTCTCTCGCCATGCTTGCCGTCGGCAAGCTCGGTGTGGTGGACGCCGGCCAGCCGCAGATAGTCGGAACGGCCGCGCTCGAAGAATTCGAGATAGCGCGCGTGGTAGACGACGCCGGAAAAATCGGTGTCTGCATAATAGACCCGCGCCATCAATCGATGGCCGAATTCCGTCAGCGCGCCGGAGAGCCCGGCGGACAATGCCGATTCACCTTGATCGTCCATTGCGCTGTCCTTTTGTTCCCGACGAGCATCTGTTTTGGCACCACCTGTTTTGCGCATAGACCGGCGATGATCAAGACCTGGAGGGCTGGGCCGGGGAACTGCCAGCAGCAAAGCCATAAGTAGCGGAACTTAGGGCTCTTCCTGGAACAGGCTGATCTGCTGCTGCGCCAGGTCCTTCGGCGCGTCGAGGCCGAGATGCCGCCAGGCATTGGCCGCCAGCACGCGGCCGCGCGGCGTGCGCATGATGAAGCCCTGCTGGATCAGAAAGGGTTCGATGATGTCCTCGATGGCATCGCGTGGTTCGGAAAGCCCGGCCGCGATGGTTTCGATGCCGACCGGCCCACCGCCGAAATTCCGGGCGATCATCGACAGATAACGGCGGTCGAGCGCGTCGAGGCCGAGCCCGTCGACCTCCAGCCGCGTCAGCGCCTCGTCGGCGACCTTGCGGTCGACATGACCGTCGCCGGCAACGCTGGCGAAGTCGCGCACCCGGCGCAACAGCCGGCCGGCGATGCGCGGCGTGCCGCGCGCCCGCCGGGCGATCTCCAAGGCACCGTCGTCGCCGAGCGGCATGGCAAGGATGCGGGCGCCGCGCCGCACGATCTGCTCGAGTTCCTCGACCGAGTAGAAATTGAGCCGCACCGGAATGCCGAAACGGTCGCGCAGCGGGTTGGTCAACAGGCCGAGCCGGGTGGTGGCGGCGACTAGCGTGAAGCGGGCCAGGTCGATCTTGACCGAACGCGCCGCTGGCCCCTCGCCGATGATCAGGTCGAGCTGGAAATCCTCCATCGCCGGATAGAGGATTTCCTCGACCGCCGGGTTGAGCCGGTGGATCTCGTCGATGAACAGCACGTCGCGGTCTTCGAGATTGGTGAGCAACGCCGCCAGATCGCCGGCCTTGGCGATGACCGGACCCGAGGTCGAGCGGAAATTGACGCCGAGCTCGCGCGCCATGATCTGCGCCAGCGTCGTCTTGCCGAGGCCGGGCGGGCCGACGAACAGCACATGGTCGAGCGCTTCGCTGCGGCCCTTGGCGGCCTCGATGAAGACTTTGAGATTGGCCCGCACCGCCGCCTGGCCGACGAAGTCGCCGAGCGTCTGCGGCCGCAAGGTCTGCTCGGCGTCCTCGCCGCGTCTGTCGGGAGCAATGAGGCGTGGCGAAAGGCTCATGCGAGCAGTTCCATACCGGGAATGGCCTTGGCAGCGCGCTGATCGAAGGTGACCGTGTGCGAGCAACCTAATTTTCGATTGTGTTCCGCAATCAACGCGTCGGCAAAGTCGACCTGCACTGAATTCGATCGCTCGAGCGCGATGACGATGGCATCGAAGTCTTCGAACTCCAGCGTCTTGATCTTGAGCAGCCTCTGGATTGCGGCCAATACTTGTTCCTTTGGCTGCCTGTAGCGCGAAGCCAACGACCAGCTGAATTCGACCAGCACGATCAAACTCACGAAGCCGGGCATTTCCACACTAAGGCCGCTGCCGAACGCAAGCGCCTTTGCCCGCTGCTCCGGATCATCATTGAGCACCATGCGAAGCAGAACGTTGGTATCGATGCCGATCGACGTCAAGCGGGACCCTCTTGTCCGTCATTTGATCTATCCCCGACAACATGCCGGCCGACGGCATCCCGCACAGCGGCGTCGATTTCCTCCAGCGTAGCGGGACCGCCAGGCGGATCACCCAAGAATCCGGCGAGATCGGCAAATCCGAGGTTGCGCGGCGTTCCGATCAGGTAACCATCCATGACCGTCCAGGCGATCGTATCGCCCGTCTTGAGCGACAAGGCGTCGCGGACGTCCTTTGGAATCGTGAGCTGTCCCTTGGAGGTCAGACTGGCATATGCGCCCATATTCTTACTCCTGGAGAAAATTCTTACCGATCACATAGTAGTTGGAATTTCACTTTCCAGCAACGTCTCACCGTGCGAGCTCCTTCAGCCCGAAGCGGATCAGCTTCGATGCGTCCGCCTCCTCACCTGCCGTCTTCAGCGCCGCTGCGACTGCATTGGCGGCGGTGTCGCGCGAATAGCCGAGATTGACCAGCGCCGAGACGGCGTCGGTGATCGGCGCCGAGGCAACGCCCTCACCGAGCTCCTGCTTCAAGCCGATGGTGCCGGAGGCGGTGCCCGCATAGGCCGGCGCTTTGGTCTTCAACTCGGTGACGATGCGCTCGGCGACCTTCTTGCCGACGCCGGGCGCGCGGCTGACCATGGCGATATCGCGCAGCGCAATCGCATTGGCGAGATCGGCCGGCGCCAGCGTCGACAGGATGGCCAGCGCCACCTTGGCGCCGACGCCTTGCACATTGTTCATCAACAGCCGGAACCACTCGCGCTCCAGCACCGACTGGAACCCATAGAGCCGCAGCATGTCCTCGCGTACGTAGGTCTCGATGAACAGCACCACCGCCTCGCCCGGCTGCGGTAATGCCGCCAGCGTACGCGCCGAGCAATAGGCGACGTAGCCGACGCCATGCACGTCGACGATGCAGAAATCCTCGTCGATTTCGTCCAGCGTGCCTTTTAGCTTGCCGATCATTTGAGCTTGCCGATCATGCCGGGTGGGTTTCCGGAGAGATGATATCGAGGTCCGGGAAGTAGCTGCGATAGCGCGCGGCATCGCGCGTCAGCAGGCGATGCCCGGCAACAACTGCATGGGCTCCAATAAAGAAATCCGGCAGCGTTCGTTCGCGGAGGCCGCCGGCGCTGCGATAGCGGGAATGCGTAACACCGGCCAGGAAGGCTGCTTCCCACGGCAGGAATTCACGCTCGATCTTGAGCATGTCGGCTGCCTGGCGAAGGGCCTTCTCCGTTGCAATCAGCGGCGCGAGTTCGGACCAGACGATTGTGTTGATGACAAGCGCGCCGTCGCGCCGGCATGCGGTAATTGCCGACGCCGACCACTTCCTCTCCCGTCCGGCAGGACCCCAAACGTCGACCAAGACATTTGTGTCAATCAATGTCGAGGTCTTCACGCGGGCCCCTCAGCCATTCCATATATTCGTCCGTCGTCATGCCCCCTAGGTCCAGCGTACCGGCCATACGATCGAGCGTCTGGCTGAATCTGCGCGAGGCTTCCTCCTGCGACATGTTTTCGTTGACCGCAATGACACGAGCGCCGTCCTCGGTGGGAACGAACTCCACCTCCGAACCTGGGCCGATACCCAGATGATCCCGTATCTCCTTCGGGATGGTCACTTGCCCCTTGGTGGTAACGCGCATGGTAATACCTCGTCGGTATTACTTATTGCCGACCTGAGAACAAGTCAAGAACAAACTTATCCGACCAGCGCCGCCAGCCTGTAGGCGATGCTCTGCCGGTGGTGTGCGTGACAGATGGCGATGGCCAGCGCATCGGCGGCGTCGTCGCTGTCGAAAGTCGCCTTCGGCATCAGCACCTTGACCATCATGTGGATCTGCTTCTTGTCGCCATGGCCGACTCCGATCACCGCCTTCTTGACGGCGTTTGGCGCGTATTCGGCAACTACAAGGCCGGCACGCGCCGGCACCAGCATGGCGATGCCGCGTGCCTGGCCGAGTTTGAGCGTCGCTGCGGCGTCCTTGTTGACGAAAGTTTGCTCGACCGCCGCCTCGTGCGGCATCGCGGCATGCAGGACCTCGGCGAGCCCGTCGTGCAATTGGCAAAGACGCATCGCCAGGGCGGCCTTGTCGTCGGACCGCACCGTGCCGGAAGCGACGAAGCGCAGCGAATTGCCTAGGCTTTCGACTATGCCCCAGCCGGTGCGCCTCAGCCCTGGATCGATGCCGATGATGCGAATCGCTTCCCCCATCCGTCAAGTCTACCTTCGGGGAACAGCGATGCCAGCGAAATGTGAACAAACCAGAAACGAGGGCTCGTCATGTCCAGAGAGCCTCTGAGATCGTTTTCGAAAGTCGCCCCGGCGAGTCATATGGTGGTGGTTTCGAGAACCGGAGCGCAGCGGACATTTGGGTCCGTGAGCCCACGCGTGATCCCGAGGGGATCATGCGCAATTGAACTGCTGCAGCGTCCTTTGCGCGTCCAAAAGGACGCGCGGCGCTGCAGGTAAGCGGAGAAAACGCCGCCAGATGACCGCTGGTAGAGTTTCCAAACGGTCTCTCAGCCGCGGGCGAAAGCCGTGTTGAGCAGCGTGATTTGGTCGGACACCGGATTGAGGCGACGGCCCGACGGCGGCGCCTCGGCGAGGCCGCCATAGATCTCCTCGTCCATGCGGCGCACCAGCGCCTGCAGGCGCAGCGAGCGGTTGACGAGGTCGATGAAATCGTTCGGCAGTTCGGCCCAGCCGGGCGCCTCCTCATGCGCCGAGGCGGTGTCGAGACGCACCTTGGATTTTTCTGAGGCCACCTGATCGCGGGTCATCTCGCCGGAATTCGCCGCCCGCTGCAAAAGCAGCCAAGAGGCGACCTGCATCAGCCTGGTGGTCAGCCGCATCGATTCGGCGGCATAAAGCGTCGCCGCCGGCCTCGACAGCTTCTTGGCCTCGGCGCGGCCCTTGCCGTCGAGATACTCGGCCGCCTGCTCGACCAGGCCCATGCCTTCCTGATAGAGCGGCTTGAAGGATTGGGAGAAAACCCGGCGCTCCGCCAGTTTGATGGTTTTCGCGCCAGCCTTCGAAGGCTCGTTCATTGCTACGCCCCTGCACTTGCCTCAAAGCCGGCCGATTCGGCTCTTGGTCTGCCACATCCGGCAGCCTAAACGACTGAAGCTTGAAAATGCGCTTCGCTGCCGGTGAAGGCAAGCACATGTTTAACAAACGGTTAACGGCCGCATTTAGCCGCTAGACGTCCATGCCTGCGAACAAAAAAAGAGCCGCGGATAAGGCGGCTCTCAGGAGTTTAACAGGGAGGCGTCAAACAAAGTGGCTCCAACCACTCGGTAAGAATCCAGATCACTGGATGGACATAGTAAACGCCTGTAAAGCTTAACGAAGCCTTAACGCAGCGCATATTTTTCGATCAAGGGCCCGGCATCTGTGCCGTAACAGCACAGCTGACCGGCCAGGGCGGCGTTCACACCACTGGCTGGAAGCGGGGGCGACCCGCTTGCGCCATGGTTCCTCCAGATCGTGACCGACATACCGAAACAAAGCGGCACTGCGCACGACATCGTTCCGAAACAGGCGGCGCGCTAAACGCCGCGCTCCTCGCAACGAGGCGGAGCAAACCTTGCGCTCCGGCAATCATGAAAATCTCTCAAGGAGCAAACAATGGACTGGTACTCGGTCGTTAAATTTCTGCACATCGTCTCGGCGATCCTCTGGGTCGGCGGCGGCTTCACGCTGATGCTGCTTGCGGTACGCGCCGACCGTGCCGGAAACGTCGAAGGCATGCTGCAGGCGATGCGCGCCACCGGCGAGCTCGGCAACCGGTTCTTCGCGCCGATGTCGATGCTGACATTGCTCTTCGGCCTCATCATGTGCGGCTTCTGGGTCGGCTTTTCCGATCTGTGGGTGCTGATCGGCCTTGCCGGTTATGCGACGACCTTCTGCATCGGCATGTTCGTCTTCAAGCCGACTGCCGACCGCATGGCAGGCATGATCGCCAAGGATGGCGTGACGCCGGCAGTGCTTGCCCAGGGCCAGCGCGTCCTCAATGCCGCGCGCTTCGACTATTCGGTGATGCTGGTGATCATCGCAGACATGGTGCTGAAGCCGACGCTGCACGACATCACCATTTTGGGCTGCATGGCGTTCGTGCTGGCAACTGGCGTTGCCCTGGCGCTTGGCAGGACGCGGCCGCTGCTGCCGAGTGCCGCCTGAGGTTTAAGGAATCCGGCGGCGGCCGACTGGGGCCGCCGTCTTACAGAAGGCCGGCGATGCCGTCCCACAGAAGCTTGACCGCGACGACCGCTACGGTCGCATAGGTAAAGGGATAGAACAGTTCCGGCTGCATCCGCCGCACCAGCCAGGCGCCGGCGATTGTCGACAGCGGCGCCAGCGGCATCAGCACCGCCGACGCGGTCAAATTGGTGGTGTCGAACTGGCCGAGCGCGAAATAGGGGATGAGCTTCAGCGCATTGGTGACGGCGAAGAAGATCGCCGCGGTGCCCGACAGCACCTTCGGATCGAGCCTGATCGGCAGCGCATAGACCTGAAAAGGCGGGCCGCCGACATGGGCGACGAAGCTGGTGAACCCGGCAACGGTACCCCAGAAGCCGGCGGCGACGCGGTTGGGCTCCGCTGCGTGGCCGGCACCGTGGCGGAGTTGCAAATAGAGCCAGCGCAGCACGAAGATAAAGGCAACCGCGCCGACGATCAGCCGCACCATCTCTTCGGTTACAAGTGCCGCCGTCAGCCAGCCGAGGGCGATGCCGATCACGGCGCCCGGCATCATGTCGGCCAGCATCTTGCGGTCGAAGATGCCCCACCATGTCCACACCGAGACAATGTCCATCAGGCACAGAATTGGCAGAAGGATTGCGGCAGCCTGAACCGGCGGCATGGTCAGCGCCATTAACGGCACGCCGACAAAACCGACGGCGCCGCCGAAGCCGCCTTTCGACAGGCCGACGAGGATGACGGCCGGAATGGCCGCAGCATAGAACCAGGGATCGACGAGCAGGCCTGACATGAGGGAAAGGAGGCTGGAGGGAAAGTGACCTCTGAATAGACCAGAAATGATCGGACCGCGACCGCAAATATGTGGACCACGGCACCGAAACCCGTCACATGTTTGGCATGTCGAGCGGCGGCGGGCGTCTCCGGATCGGCTGCGCCTTGATGATGGCGGTGCTGGTTTCGGCCTTGTCGGCGATGCGGTCGAGAATCCCGTCGAGCTCGACGATCGAGCGGACGAACAGCCGGGCAACGAAGCAGTCATCGCCCGTCACCTTGTCGCATTCGCCGAATTCCGGGATTTCCTCGATCAGCTTCTGGACGATGTGCAGCTTGCCCGGCAATGGCCGGATGCGAACGATCGCCTGCAAGGCGTAGCCGAGCGCCTGCGGATCGACGTCGATGGTGAACGCTCGGATAACGCCGCGATCCTCAAGCCGCCGAAGCCGCTCCGAAACGCTTGGCGACGACAACCCGACCTGCAGCGCCAGTTCCTTCAGCGAGGTCCGTGAATCCTTGACCAGGATATCGAGGAGCTTTCTGTCGAGATCGTCCAGCATTTTACAATTCCAGGCTAAGAGCGATGTTTACCTAATTTAATGAGGTTTGCCCTGCATATCACCAGCTACAAGTCATAGAAAGACCCGATCCGCCGTGGGATCATCAAATCGCAACGGGTTTCAGGAGCATCCATGGACAACACGGTACGCGGCACGATCGAAATGACGGCGGCGATGGCGATCCTCGGCACGATCGGCTGGTTCGTCGTCCTTTCCGGCCAGCCTATCATGGACGTGGTGTTCTGGCGCTGTGCTTTCGGGGCGGTAACGCTGCTGATCATCTGCGCGGCGCTGGGACTGCTGCGCGGCAGGCTGTCGCTTCGCATTGTCGCGATCGCGGCTCTCGGCGGTGCTGCCATCGTTATCAACTGGCTGCTGCTGTTCAGCGCGTTTTCGCGTGCCTCGATCTCGATCGCCACGGCTGTCTACAACACGCAGCCCTTCATGCTGGTGGGTTTTGGCGCGCTCTTCTTCTCCGAACGGCTGACGGTGACCAAGCTGACCTGGCTCGGCATCGCCTTTGCCGGCATGCTGCTGATCGTGCAGGCCGCGCCCGATGCAGGCGATCATGGTACCGATTACTTTACCGGCATTGCGATGGCGCTGGCCGCGGCTTTCTTCTGGGCCGTTGCGGCTATCGTCACCAAGAAGCTCAAAGGCACGCCGCCGCACCTGATCGCCCTGATCCAGGTCTGCGTCGGCGTTCTCATGCTGGCACCCTTCGCCGATCTCACCCACCTTCCCGCCGATGCGCGGAGTTGGGTCATGCTGGCGACACTCGGCATCGTCCATACCGGCCTGATGTACATCCTCATGTACGGCGCCATCCAGAAGCTGCCGACGCATCTGCAGGGATCGCTGTCCTTCATCTATCCCGTCGTCGCCATCCTCGTCGACGTGGTCGCTTTCGGCCATCGTCTGCAGCCGGCGCAGATCGTCGGCGCCGCCGCCATCCTGGTCGCCGCCGCCGGCATGAACCTCGGCTGGTCGCTGTGGAAATCGAAAGTGCCAGCCTAGAGCTCGCAAGCGACCCCCTGCCGCCTGTTCAACTCCCGCACTTTGCTCTATGCCGCAATGCAACCATCTTCGCCCGGCATAGGCGATAACCGGGACCGAACACCAATGAATGACGCAACGCCGCCCAACCGCTGCCGTATCGTGCTGATCGCGCCGCCGAACGTGCCCGCCGAGCGCATCGCCGCGGCCTTCGCCGGCGGTGACGTCGCCTCGCTTATCCTGCCGGAAAACGGTATGGACGAGGCCGCCTTCCAGGCCTTTGCCGAGCAGATCGTGCCGGTGGCGCAAGCGGCCGGCATTGCCGTCATCATTGCCGGCGACACCCGCATCGCCGGCCGCGTCCAGGCCGACGGCATTCATGTCGAGGTCGGCAAGGACGAGCTCGCCGAAACGATCGAACATTTCCAGGCCAGGATGATGGTCGGCACCGGCGGCGCCAAGACCCGCGATGATGCGCTGGAACTCGGCGAGCTCAGGCCTGATTACATCTTCTTCGGCCGCTTCGGTTACGACAACAAGCCGGAGCCGCACCCGCGCAACCTGTCGCTGGGGCAATGGTGGGCGGACGTGATCCAGATCCCTTGCATCGTCATGGCCGGATCCGATCTTGCCTCGGTGGAAGCGGTCGCCGCCACTGGTGCCGAATTCGTTGCGCTGTCCAGCGCCGTCTTCGCCGACGGCGCCGATCCGAAGACGGCGGTTGCCGCCGCCAACGCGCTGCTCGACGAAACCGCGCCGCGCTTCGAGGACTGACGTGTTCTCGCGGAAAATCCTTTTCAGCGCCTTTCTTGCAACGGCCGTGACGCAGGCGATAGCGGCGGAACCCGTTCCGCTACCGCAGCCCAGGCCGGATTCCAGCGAACCTGCCGATAAGCCGATCGCCGCACAATTGCCGCAGCCCGCCACCACCGCCCCGTTGCCGTCGGCCGATACCATCAACCCCGACCGCTTCGGCGCAAAGCCGTCCGACGCCGCCTACGGCGCCTTTCAGCGCGGGCTCTACAAGACGGCCTACAATCTTGCGCTTTCCCGTGCTCAAAACGGCGATCCGGCGGCACAGACGTTGGTGGCCGAGATACTGTCGCGCGGCCTCGGCGTGCCGGTCGACGCGGCTGGGGCGGCGAAGTGGTATGCGCTTGCCGCCGAGCAGGGCGTGCCGGAATCGCAATTCCAGTATGCGCTGATGCTGCTCGACGGCCGCTACGTCAAAAAGGACGAAAAGGAAGCCTATGCGCTGATGCAGGCCGCCGCCGAGGCCGGCAATCGCCTGGCGCAGTTCAATTTTGCGCAGCTGATGGTCGAGCAGGAGCCCGGCGATGCCGGTATTGCCAAAGCCGTATCCTATTACGAGCGCGCTGCCGCGACCGGGCTTGCCGACGCACAATATGCGATGGCACAGGTCTACGCCAACGGCGCCGGTGGCAAGCCGCGCGACGATGTCCGCGCCCGCGGCCTGCTGGCACAGGCCGCGCGGCAGAACTACGACACCGCACAGATCGATCTCGCCACCTGGATGATCGAGGGGCGCGGCGGCGCACGCGACCTGAAATCCGGCTTCAACTGGATGAAGCAGGCCGCAGAAGGCGGCAATGTCGCTGCCCAGAACCGTCTCGCCAAGCTCTACATGAACGGCATCGGCACCGATCCGGATCTGATCCTAGCCGGCGCCTGGTATGTTGTCGCCCGCCGCGCCGGGCTCATCGACCAAGAAATGGACGATTTCCTGCAGGGCCTGACCGACGAGCAGACACAGCAGGCGCTGCAACGGGCCAACCGCCTGCCCTGATCGCGATCTCGCGACTCATCGCACCCGGGCTCGTCAGGCGGGCTCACTGCGTATGATCGAGCACGACCTTGCCGAAGGGCGAGCCGTGTTCAAGGTACCGAAAGGCTTCGGCGGCCTGGTTCCACGGCATAACCCGGTCGATCACCGGTCTCAACCGGTTGACGACAATGGCGCGGTTCATCGCCTCGAAGGATTCGCGTGAGCCCACCGGTATGCCTCGCGCCCGGACCTGCCGGCGGAAGATGTCGAGCGGGTTGATGGCGCCGTCATTGCCACCGAGATAGCCGATGACGTTGATCTGGGCGCCGCGCGCCGCTGCCCTCAGGGATTGTGCAAAACTCTGCGGTCCGCCAACCTCGATGATATGGTCGGCGCCGCGGCCATCCGTCAATCCCAGCACGGCCGATGCCCAGTCGGGGACGCTGCGATAGTTCACGCCATCCTGCGCGCCAAGTTGCTTTGCCCGCGCAAGCTTCTCGTCGCTGCTCGACGTCACGATGACGCGCGCCCCGGCAGCGGCGGCGAACTGCACCGCAAACAGCGAAACGCCGCCGGTGCCGAGGCAAAGCACGGTGTCGCCGGGTTTGACGCTGCCCTCCGTAAACAGCGCGTGCCATGCCGTCACGCCGGCGCATGGCAGCGTCGCTGCTTCGAGGTCGCTCAGATTGGCCGGCGCCAGCACCGCCGCCTGTTCGTCGAGCCGGGCAAATTCGCTGAGCAGCCCGTCGATTGGGCCGCCGCGTTGATAGGAGGGCTCAGCCATCGCGAAACTGCCCCCGACCCAGCGTTGCCAGAACGTGCCGCAGACCCGGTCGCCGATCTTGAACCGGCTGACCTCGGCGCCGATGGCAACGACTTCGCCGACGCCGTCCGACAGCGGCACCAGCGGCAATGCAAACTTCGTGTGATAGCTGCCGCGGACGATCTCGGCATCGCGGTAGTTCAGCGCCGTGGCCTTGACCTTCACAATCATCTCCTGGCGCCCTGGTTCAGGCATCGGCCGCTCGACCATTTTGAGGTTCTCCAGGCCGCCCGGGCTCCGCAATTCGATCGCTTTCATCGTCGTTCCTTTCCAGCTGGGTCCTGCCGGAGGAAAATCGCTTGCCATCCATCCGATTTCAAATTCATAATGTTCAGAATAATTATGCTTCTATGACATGTTCGGGTGTATCGTGCTTGAAGAACTGAAAACACTGGCCCTCTTTGCCGAGGAGGGTTCGATTCAGAAGGTGGCTCGACGCCTGCCATTGACGCAGCCGGCCGTCACCCGTCAGATCCAGCGGCTGGAGGAAATGCTCGGCACGGAATTGCTCGACCGCCGGCTGAAACCGTCACGACTGACCCCGGCCGGCGTAGAAGTGCTGGCACGCGGCAAGCACATTCTCGCTGCGGTCGACGCGCTGAGATCATTCGCCAAGGGCGACGAACCGGAGGGCCTGCTGCGGCTCGGCCTCGCGCATGGACTTTGCGACAAAGCTGTGGCCGCCGCTATTGCTGATGCCGTGGCGCGGTTTCCGAAGGTCTCGCTGCGTCTGAAGAGCGGCTGGAGTCTTGAGCTGGCCGACCAGCACAAGCGCGGACAGCTCGACCTCGCCTTCATCCTGGACGGCAGCAATTCCAAAGCCGGCGACGGTGTTGTCGGAACCGAGCCCCTCGGCATCATCGCTGCCGAAAACACCGGCCGGCAAGTTGACGTCAAGACCATGCCCTGGGTCCTCAGCCCTGAACCTTGCGACGCGCGCCGGCGGCTGGCGGCTGCCCTTGCCGAGGGCGGCCACAGATTGATCGTCGGCGCCGAGATTCAGGACAGCGCGCTGCAGATCGACTGGGTTCGTCGAGGCCAAGGCCTTGGCCTGCTGCCCAAGCGGCTGCTGCGGGAAAAGCTGCCGCAGGGTATTGCCCTGGTCGACGCTCCCGGCCTCGAGCTGTCGCTGCGAATTGTCGTGCTGCGTTCGCCGCACCTGCATCTTTTGAGAAAGGTTGCCGACGCGGTGACCGGGGCGGTCACCGCAACCGTCGGGACGGACTGAGGCTGCCGCGCCGCGCTGCCGGGCCAGCTTCCCGCTTCACCTGAAAGGCGCTCCTTGCCTCTGCTGGCGATTTGTGGTCTTGGAGGCGCCAAATTGCCGTTTGCGGCGATCATCTCATTTCCGGATCACCTCACCATGGCCAAGATCAATGGCAACGAAATCCGTCCCGGCAACGTCATCGAGCACGATGGCGGCCTTTGGGTGGCGGTCAGGACCAACACCGTCAAGCCCGGCAAGGGCGGCGCCTACAACCAGGTCGAGCTCAAGAACCTGATCAACGGCACCAAGCTCAACGAGCGCTTCCGTTCGGCCGAAACGGTCGAGCAGATCCGGCTCGATCTGAAGGATTTTTCTTTCCTCTACGAGCAGGGCGACGCGCTGGTGTTCATGGACACCGAAAGCTATGAGCAGCTCGAACTGCAAAAGGAGTTCGTCGGCGATCGCGCCGCCTTCCTGCAGGACGGCATGATGGTGACGGTCCAGCTCTATGACGAAAGGCCGATCGGCATTTCGCTGCCCGACTATGTCACCTTGACCATCTCCGAGGCCGACCCGGTGGTGAAGGGCCAGACGGCAGCCTCGTCCTACAAGCCGGCGATACTCGAAAACGGCATCCGCGTGCTGGTGCCGCCGTTCATCGGCTCGGGCGAGCGCATCATCGTCGATACCAACGAAATCACTTACGTGCGCCGCGCCGACTAAAGCGCGGGCAGCAGGAAGAAACACAATGCCGCGTTCCGCGATCCTCAATGTCATGGTCCAGGCCGCAATGAAGGCCGGCCGCTCCCTGTCGCGTGACTTCGGCGAAGTGCAGAACCTGCAGGTCTCGATGAAGGGGCCAGGCGACTATGTCAGCCAGGCCGACCGCAAGGCCGAAGACATCGTCTTTGCCGAACTGTCGAAGGCGCGGCCCGGCTACGCCTTCCTGATGGAGGAACGCGGCGTGATCGAGGGCGACGACGGCCAGCACCGCTGGATCGTCGACCCGCTCGACGGCACCACCAATTTCCTGCACGGCATTCCGCTCTTTGCCGTTTCGATCGCGCTGGAGCGCCAGGGCCAGATCGTCGCCGGCGTCGTCTACAATCCGGCGATGGATGAGCTCTATACCGCCGAGCGCGGCGGCGGCGCTTTCATGAACGACCGCCGGCTGCGCGTCGCCGGCCGTACCAAGCTGGTCGATGCGGTGATCGGCTGCGGCATGCCGCATCTCGGGCGTGGCCAGCACGGCAATTTCCTCATCGAGTTGCGCAATGTCATGGCCGAGGTTTCTGGCGTCCGCCGTCTCGGCTCCGCCTCGCTCGATCTCGCCTACGTCGCCGCCGGCCGCATGGACGGGTTCTGGGAAACCGGCCTGTCGGCCTGGGATGTCGCCGCCGGCATCTTGCTGATCCGCGAGGCGGGCGGTTTCGTCTCCGATTTCGCCGGGGGACAGGACGCGCTGAACGCCGGTTCGCTGGTTGCCGGCAACGAACTCATCCAGCGCGCGTTGTTGAAGACCATAAAAAGGCCACTCTCAGCCAGCTGATAGAGGCGCGCCGCGCTGAAGCGCCGCAGTCGCAAAACCGCAACCAAAGCTTGAAATACTCGCCCGCGGCCGCCCAGATAAGGCGACGCAGGATCATCGATGACGAACAGCCGGCCCAAATCCGAGAGCGAATTCTCCCAGCTCGACATTCCTTTTATGGGGCGCTGGCATTACTCGCGCGCCGAGATCATCGCCGACGGCATTGTCCACGCCGTGGGCATCGTGCTGGCGATCGCTGCCGGCTCGACGCTGCTGGCACTGGCCGCCTATCGAACCGGCCCCGGCGAATATGTCGCCGCCGCATTCTATGTGGTCTCGCTGCTCACCGTGCTGTCGATTTCGCTGGCCTACAATGTCTGGCCGGTGTCGTCGCCGGCAAAATGGATATTGCGGCGCTTCGACCATGCCGCGATCTACCTGCTGATCGCTGCCACCTACACGCCTTTCCTGGCCCAGCTCGGCGGCTCGCCGCTGGCCGTTTCGATGATCGTCCTGGTCTGGACCGCCGCGGCGGTCGGCATCGCTATCAAGGTCTTTCTTCCCGGCCGTTTCGACCGGCTGGCGATCGTCTTCTATCTAGCCATCGGCTGGAGCGGTCTCGTTCTGGTGGAGCCGCTCGTGCGGACGCTGCCGGCGACATCGATCGCGCTCATCGTTGCCGGCGGCATCGTCTACTCCTGCGGCGTGATCTTCTTCGCCTGGAAGGGCCTGCGCTTCCACAATGCGCTGTGGCATGGCTTTGTCGTCACCGGCGCCGGCCTGCATCTGGCCGCCATGGTCGACTGCCTGGTCATCAACCGGCTTTGACCTCCGGTCGCGGACAGTGGCAATATTGCCAAGCGCCATTCAATTTCGTCACAATTCCGTTTAGAGTCGCAAACACAAATTGATCGGCGGCGACGGCATCGGAAACGGGGCACGGATGACTCTTCTCAGATCCTTCGGCATGGGCAGGCGCTCCGACGTTCTGATCTACGATCCGCACAAATTGTCGAGCCCGCAGGTGTTTCTGCTGACCATGGTGATCTTTCTGTTCATCGTGGCCTTTATCGCCGCCATCCTGACGCGCCAGATCTCGACCGCCTTCGTCACCAATCCCGGTCTCAACGGCCTGATCATCGGCGTGCTTGCGGTCGGCATCCTGCTGGCCTTCGTTCAGGTCGGCCGGCTGTTCCGCGAGGTGCGCTGGGTCAACTCGTTCCGCGCCGGTTCCGAGACAACCGAACCGGTGCTGCTGGCGCCGATGAAGGCGATGATCGGCCGCTCCTCGACGATTGCCTTCTCGACCAGTTCGATGCGCACCATGCTGGATTCGATCGCCACCCGCCTCGACGAAAGCCGCGACACGTCGCGCTACCTTGTCGGACTGCTGGTGTTCCTCGGCCTGCTCGGCACCTTCTGGGGCCTGCTCAACACGATCGGCTCGATCCGCGAAACTATCGAGTCGCTCGATCCCGGCACCGGCGATGCCGCCGCCGTGCTCGAATCCCTGAAGCAGGGGCTTTCCGCTCCGTTGGCCGGCATGGGCACCGCCTTCTCGTCCTCGCTGTTCGGCCTCTCCGGCTCGCTGGTGCTCGGCTTCCTCGACCTGCAGGCCGGCCGCGCCCAGACGCGCTTCTATACCGAACTCGAAAACTGGCTGTCCTCGGTCACCGACCTGTCCTCCGACATCGTCGTTGCCGACGCGGCGAGGACCGAACCCTCCGAGGAAATCCGGCTGTTATCGGAAAAGCTGCGCACTCTGCAGGAAAATGGCGGCGGCTCCAATCCGCGCGTGGCCACTGCCATGGCCAATCTCGCCGACGGCATTTCCGGCCTGGTCAAGAACATGCGCTCGGAACAGCAGATCATGCGCGACTGGGTCGAGGCCCAGTCCGACGAGCAGAAGGCGATGCGCAACACCCTGGAGAAGATCGCCGACGCCTTGAAGAAGCCTGGAGTGCATTGACGTGGCGTTGGCGCGAGGCCGGCGCTCCGACCGCCGCATCGATTACTGGCCGGGCTTCGTCGATGCGCTGTCGACGCTGCTGTTGGCGATCATGTTCCTGCTCACGGTTTTCGTTTTGGCGCAGTTCCTGCTCGGCCGCGAGATCTCCGGCAAGGACACGGTGCTCAACCGCCTCAACTCGCAGATCAATGAGTTGACCCAGCTTCTGGCGCTGGAGCGCTCGACGACACAGGACAAGGAAGACACCCTTGCCAATTTGCAGGCATCGCTATCCGCATCGGAGGCCGAAAAAAGCCGGCTCGAGCAATTGCTGGCGCAAGGCGCCGGTGCCGGCGATGCCGCCAACCAGCGTGCCACGGCCCTTTCCGGCGAACTCGACAGCCAGCGCCAGATCAGCCAGCAGGCGCTGAGCCAGGTCGAGATCCTCAACCAGCAGATTTCGGCGCTGCGCAAGCAGATCGCGGCGCTCGAACAAGCGCTCGACGTGTCCGAAACGCGTGACCGCGAATCCAACACCAAGATCGCCGATCTCGGCCGCCGCCTCAACGTCGCACTGGCGCAACGCGTGCAGGAACTGAACCGCTACCGGTCCGATTTCTTCGGCCGCTTGCGTGAAATTCTCGCCGATCGCGAGAACATCCGTATCGTCGGCGACCGCTTCGTCTTCCAGTCGGAAGTGCTTTTCCCGACCGGCTCCGAAGTGATCAACGATGCCGGCAAGGTCGAGATGAAGAAGCTTGCCGATGCCATCATCGAATTGCAAAAGGAAATCCCGCCGGAGATCAACTGGGTGCTGCGCGTCGATGGCCACACCGACAACAAGCCGCTCTCCGGCACCGGCCGCTACCGCGACAATTGGGAATTGTCGACGGCGCGCTCGACCTCGGTGGTCAAGTTCCTGATCGAGAACGGCGTGCCGGCCAACCGGCTGGTCGCGGCCGGCTTCGGCGAATTCCAGCCGCTCGACCCCGCGGATACCGAAGAGGCGCGCAACAAGAACCGCCGTATCGAGCTGAAGCTGACCGAGCGGTGATCTGCAAGCCTTTGGCTTATATCATGCGCCAGGGCGAGCCGGCTCAAGTCGGCGGCATTTAGTGCACTGGTGCGGCAGCGGCAGGAGCTGAAAAAATTACCTTTTTTAATTACATTTTGCCGCCACGGCCTTTTAGCCTTGGTCATGGGCCGAGAACCGCCGGCGGTGGAACCGCTCATCGCGACGCGACGGAAGCTGACGGCCCGCGGCCGGAAGGCAGGGCCCCCTCCCAACCACCGCCTTCCCCAGTAAAGAAGACGCAACCATGCGCTTCTTCGCTCCCAGGAATTTTAGGACTGCTACGCTCGCCACACTTCTCCTCGTTCCGTTTGCCGGCGCTTACGCCGGCCCACGTGAGACGGCCTTGATCAATCAGATCCAGAGCGTGGAGACAGGTATCCAGGGCGCCATCCAGGCGAACAAGCGAGCCGGGCGAGGCGCGTGACTTGCGCACGCAGCTCGCTCAACTCGACCGGGCCGCCGAGAGGGCCGCACGCGAGGGAACGATGCCGAGCACGCAATATCAGCAGTTGCTGGCGCAGCTCGACGATGTCAGCCAAAAGCTGCGCGCTGATACCGGCAGTGCCTTCCTCATCGGCAACGGCGCCGATGGCGGATACTATCCGAACGGCTATGGCCCAACCTATCCAGGCGGCTGAAATCGGCCGCAGTGCCCGGCGCTGTGGCAATTGATTTGTGCATGATCCTTTTCCAGCTCGGTTCAGGGATCATGCGCTAGCCCAACGCCAGCGCATTCAGCGCCAGCACTGCCGGCACGGTTCGGATGAACAGGACTTTACGGCCCGCCGGGGCCCCGCCGGAAAAGCCGGCGCCGGCGGCGCCCCCCCGGGCGGAGGCGTTTAACAGGGAAACCGCCGGTGCGGGCGGGAATTAACCCGG